>CAYOWC010000133.1:0-12391 GCA_964407525.1 uncultured Desulfobacteraceae bacterium
CGTGCTTATTTTCCAACTCAACAACTCGACCACTTAACTATTTGACGAGGTCTGTCATTAGGTCCCTTCTATCATTCCCATAATCTGGGAAGTCTCAAATCCTTTCAGGTGGAGGGCCCCGGAACGGCAGGAGGCCACGCAAAGACCGCATCCTTTGCATAGGGTTGACTGGATTGCGGCCTTGCCGGTCTTTTCATCAATTCTCGGAGCCGAATAGGGGCAGATGGCGATGCACACACCGCAACAACTGCAAAAATTTGGATCAACCTGGGCTACTGTACCGCTGACAGCAATTCTCTTTGCGGCCAGAAGCGTCACAGCCCGTGCCGATGCCGCCTGGGCCTGGGCGATGCTTTCCTCAATCGGTTTAGGGGAATGTGCAAGGCCGCATACAAAAACACCATCTGTGGCAAAATCAACCGGGCGGAGTTTTACGTGGGCTTCTGCAAAGAAACCGTCTTCGTTCTGTGAGACTTTGTAGAAACGGGAGAGTGGATTCTTCTTTTCAGGGACGATAGCCGAAGCAAGGATAAGAAGATCCGACTGGATGACCATTTCTTTTCTTAAAACCAGATCAGTGAATTGGATTTCAACCCCTTTACCTTGCTCTTTCATGTCCAGACCTTTTTCGAACTGGTAACGGAGGAAGGTAATTCCTTTCATCCGGGCTTCCCTGTACAGGTCTTCCCTGAGCCCGTAAGGCCGCATGTCCCTATAGAGGACGTAGATCCTTATACCGGGATCTCTTTTTTTGAGCTCAAGGGCTGATTTGATGCTCTGGGTGCAGCATACTTTTGAACAGTAGGGGCGCTCCGGTATTCGCGACCCGTGACACTGGAGAAAGACGGCCGTTCGCATCCCGTCCAACCGGGGATTTTTTTCCAGCAGCATCTTCTGGAAGGCAAGCCCTGTTGTGACTGCCGGGGAATCTTCCATGAAGGGGTCTTCCGGAACGTGTTCGGATGCACCGGTGGCCATAATGGTCACCCCATGTTCCAATATCCGGCTCTCCCTTCCCTGTTTTATCATGGTCTTGAAATCACCTACAAAACCTTCTACTTCCCTGATTTCTGCTTCGAGATAGACGTTGATCTTCTCATCTTCTTCGATCTTCTTGATGAGGTCCTGAAGGTACGACTGGATATCTTCTCCACGCCAGGTTTCATGAAGAGAAAGGGCATTTCCCCCTAGCTCTTTATTACGCTCCACGAGGTATGTCTGGTAACCCTGTTCAGAAAGATTCCGAGCAGTCTCCATACCGGCTACGCCTCCTCCTATGACGAGGGCATTCTGATTTATATTGAGCACAGGTTCCGGCAATGGTTCCAGTAAGCCGGCTTTGGTCACTGCCATTCGCACCAGATCCTTTGCCTTGAGTGTGGCGGATTCAGGAGTGTCTTTGTGTACCCACGAGCACTGGTTCCGAATGTTCACCATCTCAAAGAGGTATTTGTTGAGTCCCGCATTGATGAGCGTTTCCTGGAAAAGGGGTTCGTGGGTCTTGGGAGTGCAGGCTGCCACCACTACCCTGTTAAGTCCCTGTTCCTGGATGACGCTTGACATCTTATCCTGGGTGTCCTGGGAGCAGCTGAACATATTGTCCTCAACGAAAACAACGCCAGGCAGCCCTTTTGCAAAGTCTACTACCGCCGGGACATCCACTATTCCGGCAATGTTGGTCCCACAGCGGCAGACAAAGACACCTACGCGAACCGCGTCCCCTATGATATTGCGCTGTTTGGGCGTTTCCTCAACCTTGGTTTTGGACCAACGGGATTCAGCAAGAAGGCTGCCCGCGACCCCGGCTGCTGCGCTGGAATCCACTACGGAAGTGGGAATGTCTTTGGGGCCCTGACAGGCGCCGCAAACGAAAATACCGGGTCTCGATGTCTTCACTGGATTGAAGCTTCCTGTGCTGACAAAATGGTAGTGGTCCAGCTTTATTCCCAGCCTTTCTGCCAGTTCCCGGCCCTGTGCGGTTGCTCCGAGGCCTACGGAGAGAACCACTATATCAAACGGTTCTTCTACCCTGCGTCCCTGTTCGTCCACGTAACGGATCAGGCTCATTCCGGTTTCTTTGTCAGGCTCGATGTTGGTGACTTTCGATTTTATGAAACGAACCCCCTGTTCGTCCTTGGCACGATTGTAATACCTTTCAAAATCCTTTCCATTCGTGCGGATATCAATATAGAAAACGGCCGCATCCAGATCTCCGCCGGCATGCTCCTTGGCAAGCATGGCCTCCTTGACTGCGTAGGTGCAACACACCCCGGAACAGTAGCCTTTCCCGTCCAGATGCTCGTCCCGGGAACCGATGCACTGCAACCAGGCAATTTTTTTCGGTTCTTTTTTGTCCGATGGACGGACCATGTGCCCGCCGTAAGGCCCGGACGCGGAAAGAATTCTCTCGAACTCCAGACTGGTCACCACATTGGGGTTTTTTCGATAACCGTAGGTGTCGTGCTCTGCAGGATCGTAGGTTTCGCTACCACCTGCTACAATAATCGCACCCACCTGCAGTTGCAGTTGCTTTTCTTTATCATCGTAATTGATGGCCCCGGTGGGACAGATTTTTTCGCAGTTACCGCACTTGCCTTTTGTCAGTTTGATACAATACTCCGGATCAATGGCATATTTCAGAGGGACGGCCTGTGCGTATTTTACATAAATGGCCTTTCTTTTTCCCATGCCGCTGTCGTATTCGTCTGGAATTTTTTTCGGGCATTTTTCAGCGCAGGCACCGCAGGCAATGCATTTGTCCATGTCCACATATCGAGGGTGCTGGATCAGGGTGATCTCAAAATTGCCTTCCTCGCCGGATATGGCGCTTACCTCAGACAGGGTATGTAACTCAATATTGATGTGCCGGCCGACCTCGACCAGTTTCGGAGAGATAATTCACATGGCACAGTCGTTGGTTGGAAAAGTTTTATCCAGCTGGGACATCATGCCCCCGATTGAACTGGATTTCTCTACAAGATAAACGTAATATCCTGAATTTGCCACATCCAGGGCGGCCTGCATCCCCGTGATGCCACTTCCCACAACCAGGACGGAGCCCAGTTTTTCTGTCGACATAACCTACTCCTGTTTCAAAAACGATCTGATGGCATCGTTTCCAATTTGATTCATTTTCAAACCCAAGTCCGCCTCATCGATTCCCATGCACAAACCTAACAATTGGGGATAAAGAATCGATGGAAGAGCTTTTTCCCCGCCCTGTTCGGAGGCCAATCTGTTCTGGACCTGGTCGAACTGCAACTGGCAATAGGGGCAGGCGGTGCAGAGGTAATCCGCACCCGCCTCAAGACCGCTATGGATTTTCTTTCTGGTAAGGTCCATGGAAATCCGGTCGTCTATTCCCAGTAAAGGAGCCCCGCAACAATTCAGCTTCTCATGCCATTCCACGCTGTTGGCGCCGGTTGCTTTGACCAGTTCATCAAAGAGAGACGGCGCCACCGGGTCATCGAAGCCGGTTATTGTGCTCGGCCGGAGGGCATGACAGCCGTAATGGGTGGCTATCTTGAGGCCTTTGGCTTGTGCGGTGACCTCTTTTTTCAAGGCATCCAATCCCACGTCGTGGTATAAAACCGAAAGCAGGTGTTTTACCTCTACGTTGCCCTGATAGGAAAGGCCCTGCTTTTTCAGCAGGTCGTTGATTTCCCCTTTCAGCGTCTCATCATTTTTCAACCTGTGCTGTGTTTCTTTAAAAGTCCCGAAACCGCATTTGCAAAGCGCAAGGATATCGTACCCATCCCTTTCGGCCAGGGCAAGGTTCCCTGCTGCTGAAAGCAGGAAAGCCTTCTGATCCACGTTGCGAAGTGGATATCCGCAACAGTTAAATTCGGGACAATCAATGATTTTCACACCCAGTCGGGCCAGTACGGCCCGAGAAGAACTCTCATATTGTGGGAGTCTGGCAGGGATATTGCAACCTAAGAAAAAAGCATATTCCATATGTTTGTCTCAACCGCTTGGTATTGAATGTTAAGTATTACAATCGTTGACGATTTATCGTAATTATGCAGCTTTCCGTTGGGATTCTTCGCCACCAGGCCCTTTCAAAGGGCCTTTGATGGCTATGTTTTTCAGATTGTAGAGGATGTCTGTCACCGCCACTTTCTGAGGGCAGTGTTCCTGGCACTGGTAACAGGTTGTACACGCCCAGAGCATCCCTGACGCAAGGACTTGATCGAACAGCCCCAACCCGAGGCTGAACATGATCTGGTGGGGCAATAGTCCCAATTTCGTCTGAGGGTCTTCAAAATTAGTGACCACCGGGCAGACCGTGGTACAGTTCTGGCAACCGAAGCAGGCATGAAAGCTGTCGGCGTCATGGGGAAAATCTATTCCTGTTCCGGAGGTTCCGCCGAGAGTGATAGGGCTGTCCTCTGTCTCTGAGGAAGACTTCCATTTTTCAACCACGGAGCGTTTTGCCGCCGCCAGAGACTTTTCGTAGATATCGAGGGGTATCTTTTCTCGATTCAGACCCCTTACGAAAGAATACGTCGACAGCAGCAATGGTTGGCCTTCGGCTTGAGCTTCTATAAGATCTTCCCGCACATTCAGCCACAGGTCCCGCAGATTGATGCCGGATGGGCACACGACCGTGCAGCGGTCGCAGTTGGTGCAGATGATGATTCCATCCCGAACGGCTTTCTTCTCGGAGTTGGAGACCTTTTTCCCGGCGGCCAGCTGTTTAAGAAGCTGCAACCTCTCGGAAGGAAGAATATAGTCATTGCCCAGTGCTTCGAAGGCAGGCGCGGACGAACACCGAAGGCTGCATGTGCCGCACCGTGCGCAGGCGTCCAGTTCCAGCATCTGCCTCGTGGCAATATTGGCCGACAGGGAACGATCCTTGTCCATAACCGCATTGGCCATAAGGCTTAAAGGGGTTGCAATGATGTGAAACATTTTGCTGAAAGGAAGGTAGGCCAAACCGAAAAAACAAGCGAGGATATGGATGGTCCAGAGAATGTTCACCGCGTCCAGATCGTCCAGGAAATTCGCCATGGGACGCATAGCCAGGGATAGACCATAACCAATAAAGGCGGATTCGGAAGCTGAATGACAACTCTGGCAGCTCATTTCGTGAAGTTCCAGCCCTTTTTCCAGCAAATCGGTTTCAAAGGGCCCCTGCATTTGTGGAGAAAAGACTCCTAACTCCTGCACCCAATAGGCCTCGAGGGCCTGTAGCTCCTCGGTGTCATCCGTATCGGCATACTCCTGTACCATGCGATTGAAATCGCCGTACGACAGGATTTTGGCCCCTTCAAGAAGAAATCCGGAAAGGATGATTATGGCTACAAGGATTAATATATAACGATCCACGGCCGTGGTTCGCAGGCGGGGAACTTTTGCTTCCCGCCGACGAAAAATGGCCATGATCACGCCTGCAATTACCATCAGGCCGAAAATATTGCGAAGGAAAAAATAGGGATTGACCGTGGACGCATATTCTTCAAAAAAGACAACGCTGGTCCAGTTTTCAAGGGCATGCATCGAGAGGAGAAGCATGAAACCCCAGAAAATCATCATGTGCATGATCCAGCGATAAACGTTTTCCTTCAGTATTCGCCGCTGAAAGATTACATCCAGCAGGAGAGCTTTGAGCAGGATCAGGATCCGACTGCTGAAGACTACACCAAAAATGCCTTGAAGAGCCTTTCCAAACCGTTGCCCAGTCCCAAAAGTGAGTTGGGATTTGATGATTTGGCGTGAGAACCAGGTGGTCAATTTGAAAATAAGACCGATGCAGAAGACTGAAAGAGATCCGTATAGAAGCAGATCAAAGAACATGAATGGGTACCTCAATTATCCGGTTGATAAATCTTGACGCTAAAAACAGGTTCAGGAAGCGAGTACTTTTCCTGGAAACGAGTCCAGGGGGAATGCAGAAGTAAGCCCCATCTTCCCGCTTTTCAAAAGAATTATATTGAGACAGAAACTTACTGAACGATCTTCCTATCCGTTCTTGCCACACGAAGACCGGTGAAGTTGTACCAAGGGCGCGGGACGCAAGCTGACAATTGCAACAAAACAATCGTCCATGGCAGTTTGCTCGTCACCCACGAGGGACCTGTTTCCATCTGGGTTGAGATCGTTTTGCCGACCGAGATGGCAAAGGGGGTTGACACAAACTAATACAGCTTTTATGGTGTTTCTGAGTGGCGTCTTTCGTGAGAATGATTCCTATAACAGAGGATGTTTTTTTGTCAAGAGAAAAATTTCACAAATACATGTTTCATGACAGATTTTTGAATTAGAATTCTACGAACATGTGTGTCCCATACCCATATCCGGTATCAACCATCCTGTTTTTTCAATAATGCCAGGGCGACTTGCGATGAGATAATATAATACAAGTTTCCCTTACTTGCTTTCCGGGTGTTTTTTTCCATAATCCCCTGGCTACTGTTTAGCTTAATGGTAGCAATAATATTCAGCTCTTCATCGGCTTTCCGGAGGTTCTTATATTGTTCTCTCGTGAGTTTGCCCTTTGGGCTATACGCCCAATAAATGATTTTGTCGTGTGCCATCACCGTAGGATCGCCGAAATCGAGGAAAAGAGCACTTACAAGTTTTTGAACCTTTTCCGGTGAGGCATTTTCATATTGTTCATACAGGATGATTACCCGGTCTGTGGTCTTTTCGGCGACCACGGCCATACCCTGATCCTTGAATTTATACGTCCAGGGAGTTGAATCTCTCACGGCATGCTTGCTGGCCATCTCTTTCTGTTTATTCGTGAGCGCTTTTCCCAGAACATAATTTCCTCGCGAGATGTTCAGGGTTTCCACCTGTGACAGGGTATCGGAAAATTCATCAGAAAATGCTGATGATCCGGTGAACAGCAGGGCGAAAAACAGGATTATCCCTGGGTATATGATGTGTGCCATAGGTACGAATCCTTAGGCACTTGGCCAAAATAAATTAAGCACCTGACATCATCTATTCAGCTCATCTTCGGAGTCTCGTAAGCTTGCTTACCTGCCGTTCCTCAATCAAAAGGTCCTCAAAATAGAAACACTATTCTTGTGGCCTTTCGTTTTCGGATCGACCAGATCTAACCCGAATAGGTGCCATCTTGTTCAATTTATTTTGGACGAGTGCCTTAAAAAAATGCCCCGATCGTCCTGCATTTCAGTTGATCGGGGCATGAAAGGCCCCAAATAGTATCTCGTTTTATTGTTTGTAGCGCATTTTCTGTTCTTCCTCAATGAGCTTGATGGTTTCCGCACTTCCACCGGTTTTCGTCCAGATGTTCTCCGGCTTGGCTAAAATTTCGGAGATTATGTGTCTGTACTTTTCCCCATGGCCTGCCTTTTCAGCCAGCTCCTGCACCTGCGGCAGGAACTTGTGATAGAAATTGTGGGCAATTTCGTACATACCGTGCCAATGCACATAGTCGGGCGCATTCATGGCTGCGGCCATTCTTGCCCTTCGACCCTCGTGGTGCCACAATTCAAACCATGTGAACCCTAGTTCGGTCTGGAAACCGCTGTTTTTCCAAATCCCATCTTTTTTCAACATGCCGACCAGTTCCTTGCCGGGCTTGGCAAATTTGTCGTTATAAAGGTTAACCAGGTCGTCCAACTGGCTATAGAAATCTCGAACCTGATTAATCCCATGACATGACTTGCACATCCCCTGCATTACGGCACGCCTTTCCTGCCACGAAACCACCGATTTTATGGTCTTTTCAGCAATGACCTTCTTCAGCTTATCTCCCTCTCTGACATAGCTTTTGGCTTTTTCTTTCTGCCCGGGCCGAGGTGCAACCTCACCTGTGATATCAGCCATGGTACCGTCCGTAAAGGTCACTCGATTCAGCTTGGAGGAGACAGGCGCCCTGAGGTTCCAGGATAGACGATTCCCCACGTTATGTGAGCTTGGAGCGACCGATCCGTTCAGTTTGACAAAAGCGCCCATGTGGCAAGTGGAACATGTGGGAGCTGTGAAGTAGTCCTCTCCCAGCACCCATCTCCCGTCTTTCATGATATTCATGCTGGCAGCCCCACCCTGCCTGAGGGCTGAATAGAAGGCGATGCCATGTTTGCTTTCTTCATAGATTTCCTTCTGGGGATGGTCAGGCCCTAAATGACACTTGCCGCAGTTTTCAGGCTGTCTGGCCACGCTGGCTTTGAAAGAATGCTTAGAGTGACAGGCGATACAGACCCCTTTAGTCCCGTCGGGATTAATCCGGCCGATGCCGGTGTTGGGCCAGGTGTTGTGGTCCATCTGGGGGGCATCTGTTCTTGAACGGAGCGGTTTCCCGTCCTTATCCCTCTTGAGTGCGACCACGGAGCCGTGGCACTGCCAGCACCCACTGGCCATGTTGGCCTTGTTCGTTGGCATGCCGCCCACGACCTCAGCGAGCATGTTGTCTAACGATGCCATTATTTCACCGGCAGTGGCATGATGGGACGGCGCCATCTGTTTGGCTTGAGGTTCGTGGCATTTGGCACAGTCGTTTGGCGACAGTATGGTCTTGATGAATGCACCCTCGTGCATATAGCCCATCTCGTCTCCTTTGTCTGCCGCATGGCAGTTGTAACAACCGACCTGCCCCTCCTTGGCCGCCGCATGGGGTGAAGTTTCCCACTGTAAAACCAAAGACTTGTTCTCCTTGAGATGACAGGTAACACACTTTTTATTGATTTCCTGGACCTTGGGGTTTTTCACATCGAAAGATTCTTCCGTCAGGCCGAAGGCGGTTCCCGTCGCGAAAATTCCCAAGACAAACACAATAAAGGCCAATTTCATCTTACACATCTCTTTACCTCCTTGTTTATATTTTTACGTGGCAAAATCGTTTAGGGCTTTTTCCCCCTCCTTTCCAATAAAATTTTTTTAACAATATTGACGCTATTGGTGAAATATCAGGAAGATATGCTTTCTTCCTCTAACCAGAGAGGGAGAATTCTGCTCAGGATAAACAGCACGAGAAATGGCAATGACATGAGAACAATCACAGCCAGAATTCCCTCCTTATCGAACCATTCCGGATGAAATTCGGTGTAGCCTCGGGTGCTTTTGGACATTAATTGACCGCCGATAACCACGTTCCACCGCATGAATAAAACCTGCAGGAGCAGAATGAAGGAAACCGCGGCCGCAAAAAATTGAAAAACCGATTCCTTCAGTGTAAACAAACACAACCATCCTAAAAGGAACAACGGTAATAGGGAACAGATGGCAACCTGCCATACCCAGAAGGAGTAGAAAAGCGGCCCGTTCAGCAAACCTTCCACGGAATGGTGGTACCAGGTTTTCAGATAAGAGTGGGAAAACACCTCTAACATCTCAAAGGAGAAGGCAAGAATGAAAAATCCGGCAAGTACATTGATGCAGGTCCGCACACAGGCTACATCGACTGGCTGATTCGTCAATTTTTTAATCACGATGTAGGCCAGAATAAGGGCTGAAATTCCTGATACGCAGGCCGAGAAAAGAAAAATGACCGGCATGAGAGGTGTGGACCAGCTTGGATTTGCTTTTACTCCTCCAAACAAAAATCCCACATATCCGTGAAGCACCGAGGCGACTGGAATACCAATAGCCACGAGGAATTTGATGATTTTCCGGTCCAGTTCAAGGGATTCGGGCGAAAGGTTTGTACTGTCCATAGTGAGAACGCGGTAAAGGACATTCATAATCCCTTTTGACTGGTTCCGGAGTTTGACCAGAGTGGGTCTGTAAACAAGGAGAACAATCAACGCTATGAGAACGATGGCAACCGTGAATATATACCCGGCCCCTGACATAGCTGAAGTGGGGCTTGGTGTGATCATCATATTATGATTCCTTTCAGGCCTGCCGAGATGCAACAACAAAGGAAACATGGCGCAGGAGAGAAAGGCAAGGGCAAATACAAGGGAAAAACGGGAAATGGGTTTCAGGGATTTGACTCCGAATACATAATAAAGGGCGGCAACAATAAAAGATCCGTCCACCAATCCGGTAAGGTACGGGTACAAAACGATCATCATACTCCAGTGGACGTGAAGATCGTTGGGGAAAACAAAGTTAAGAGTATCCATCAGCTTAGACCACCTCCCGCCTGAGGCCCTTGTAATAAAGAGCAGGATAGGTTCCCATGTCTTTTTTGAGGACCGTGAGGACTTCGTGCTCGTGCAGGAGCTTGTAGACTTCTGAGCTTTTGTCGTTTAGATCGCCAAATTTGCGCGCCCCGGTGGGGCAGACATTCACGCAAACCGGCAACAACCCTTTTCGCACCCGGTGATAGCACCATGTGCACTTCTCAGCAGTCCTCGTAACCGGATCGAGATACCGGGCGGAATAGGGACAGGCTTGAATACAGTAGGCGCAGCCCACGCAGCGCTCGCGATCCACCAAAATAAAACCGTCAGGCGTTTTGAAGGTAGCTCCCACAGGGCACACCTGTACGCATGGAGGTTCTTTACACATATTACAGAGCTTAGGCACAAAAAAGGTGTCTCGAATCTCCACATCTATATCCGTTCGTGGAGACTGGTATCCGTCAAGCCCTCCGTTGGGAGAATCCACGTACACCTCATCGTTGAAATCCTTGAGATATCTCTCTACCCAGGTCCTGTAGTACCCATCCGGAACATGGTATTCCCGTCTGTCCGCCACGCAGCACGATCCGCATCCTATGCAGCGAGTGATATCCACGATAAACGCAAAGCGTTGATTGAACATGTCCCATTTTTTGCCACGGATTCCAGAAATCTGTTCGGGGAATTCCGGAGTGGCGGCTGTTATGGGCATGGGAAGCACCAGCAGCAGAGAGCCTGCAATGGTGCCGTTAAGTACCTTCTTAATAAAAGCGCGGCGCTCTTTGTCCAGTTCAGCATCCGGCTTTCCTATTAACTTGCCTCCTTTATGCCAACAATTTTTTTTGCCCGGTTAATATACTTGAGGGGGGCATGTACATGGTGGCATTGATCACAGGTATGGGAAGTTTTGACTTTTTGTTTCTCCAGATGCTCAGGCATGACAACCGTTTTGATAACCTCTTCCGGTCTGGCCTGGATAGCCCGGTTATGGCAGCGTAAGCACAGCACTTTTATTTCTTGCTTCTTTTTAACTGGAAGTTTGCCATAGACCTTTCTCGCCTTAATGTGATCGGCATAGGGACCGTGACAGAATTCGCATGAGATGGTCTTGTGAAGGCCTGTTAGGTGGATCTTCGCTTCATAGGGGTGGCAGGAGAGGCAGGAGGCGTTTGTCCCATGACGGATTTCCTGGTTGGCCTCCTCATCAATGGCATCGGCACGGTAAGGACCATACTTGCCAAATGACTTGGGAGTCAAGACAATCTTTCCGACAAAGCCAAGGACTGCAAAGACCACAAGACCAAGAACAATACGCTTAATGTGGGAATTATAACTTGATTTCACTGTCGGTCTCCGCAATGCACAGGTCATTGATGAAACGCCCATTGGGCGCGTCTGGATCGATAAACCGTTTTTTCAAATCCCGTTAAGTGTTTGTCTATCTGTATATAGGACAATTAGATATTTTTCTTATTCTTGATGAATAACACTGAAGGGTCAAGCAACGATCCTGTAAAACTTGTAACGATAGTTCTGCTTTAGATAGTCAGGCGTGGAGCTATGTGGTTTGGAATTTGTATCCTACCCCGGCGACCGTGACGATGTATCGAGGATTTTCAATGTCGGGCTCAATTTTCTTTCGCAGTCGCTGGACATGAACGTCTACTGCACGGCTGGTCTGGTAGAGCTGGGAATCGTGCCAGATCTGGTTGGTGATGAAATCCCTGGAAAGCACTTCATTGGAATAGGAGACGAACAACTCAAGCAGTTTGAACTCTGTTCTGGTGAGTTTGACTTCTTTGCCACAAAGGGAAATCCTTCTGGTTTTGAAATCAATGGTAAGGTCTTTGATTTCGTGGGAACCCGTTTTCAGGTTCCTTTCGGTCCTTCGAAGGATCGCTTTGATTCGGGCAGAAAGTTCCAGGAAGTGGAAAGGCTTGATCATGTAATCATCCGCCCCGCATTCCAGACCGAGAACCTTGTCGGACACTCCTTCCCTCGCGGTGAGCATGACGATAGGAAAATCGAATTTATTCCTGATGACCTGGCATGCTTTAATGCCGTCGATATCCGGTAGATTCAGGTCGAGGATGACAAGGTCGGGCCTGAGCCTGCCCGCCATTTCGATGCCGGAACGGCCATTAAAGGCACTCAGGACTTCATAGCCATCCAGTTCGAGGTTACCTTTTAGGGTCTGCACGATGTCTTCATCGTCGTCGATGACCAGAATGACCGGTTTGCCTGGTGTATCCTGCTGCTTCATGATGAGATCCATCCGAAAGTTCCGGCAGTGCGGTAAAAAACAAAATCTTAGCGTTCTTTGCGTCTTGAGCGTAGCCCCGCTAGCG
>CAYOWC010000134.1:0-12349 GCA_964407525.1 uncultured Desulfobacteraceae bacterium
CTGACATTGTGTGGCTAATAGCTAACGGCTAACCGCTAATTGCAGTTTTTAGGTACTACCTACTGCATACTTCACTTTTTGAAACCCGCCAGCTCCTTCTTGACGGCCATCCCCAGCTTTTCCATCAGAAAAGGCTTTTTAATGTAAGCCCCCACTCCAAGACGCTGGGCTTCTTTTATGCGGGCGGTTTCAGAAAAGCCACTGGCGATAATGGCCTTTTGTGCAGGATGGATTTCCAAAATTTTCCGGTAGGTATCCAGACCGTCCACGAGCCATCCTTCTTTTTATGCCTGTATTCAGCGTGTACAAATCCTGACGAACTTTCTTTCAAACTCACGAGTGCCCTGGACACGGTTTCCAAATCATCAGGATGAGTGAATTCGAAACCACTTTTCCCAAGAAAATCATCGGGAGAATATCCCGTGATCGCTTCTACCGATTCGCTGACAAAACGTTCAACTCCGTTTTCGTCAATAATAACCTGGATATCGCTCGAGTTCTGAAGCAGTGTTCTAAAACGTTTTTCACTTTCCTTCAGGGCATTTTCGGCTTGTCGACGAAGAGGAACTTCTTGTTCCAGTTCGCTGATTCTTTTCTCCAATTCTTCATACGTTGGCTTTTTCGACATAATACGTCCTTGAATAGGGCTCTGTAACGGCTAAGCACTAACTGCAGCTTTTGAGCATAACACGTTTTCATGTTCAGAAGGAAATGGTTTTCTCAGATTGTTCCCCTCAAGTTGCCTGAAATCTCCCTGAACAGGTTGACAAGAAAACCAGCTCAACGTATGGTTCTGGGGAACAAAGAAACAATACTGTGGAGTTTACATTTACTGAAATCCGGAGGAAATATGACAATGCAGTGCTTTTCTTTTTTTGGGAACCGACAGAAAACGGTAATTCTTGCCGTTTTCCTGCAGTTTCTTCTTTTCTTCCTTGTTAGTAAGCCTGCCCTATGTGGCACAGCCGGGCAGCCGAGCGATGAACAAACGTCTTCCATTTCCGGGGATGCGCTGCCGGAACTCACGATCGAAGCTCTGGAAGAACGGATTCGAATCGCCAATCAGGCGCCAAATCTTTCCCCTGAATCCAAGCAACGAATCATCGCTTTTTATCAGAAAGCGATCGATTCTCTAAATCGCCGTGAAAAAGCCCTTTCCGAAATGTCTGAATACGTGGAGGCCATGAAAGAAATGCCTGAACAGGCGGATTTGCCTCGGGGACAAATGAAACCTGTTCGGGCAGCCGCCGTGGAAGAGCGGGCAAAAGCCATGGCTCTGGGGGAGATACAAGGAGAAATAGCGCTATTGCAGACGCAACTGGCTCAAGCGCAAACCCAGCTTGAACTGAAACAAAAGCACCTGCAGGGAATATTCAAGAAGCCGGCCCAGTTGCGCCTGACCATTGACCAATATGAGCAGTCTCTGGCCGAACTGAAGAATAAACTGGCCCGTCCGAAGACCGAGGATGAATCGCCGCGCCTTATCCGAGCCAAACGGACCAGCCTTAAAGCCCAGCAGGCGGCATTGAGAGCCGAATTAGAAGCGGCAGACAAAGAAGTAGCCCTTGCGAAACGGGAATTGACGCTCACCCAAAATCAGCAGGCATTGATTTCCCGAAAAGTCAACCGCCTGGAAGCCCTGATCAAGACCTGGGAAACCGTACGGGAACGTCGCCAGAGTGATTTGGGTTTCATTGAACTGCGACAGGCACAGGAATCCCTGAAAGAGATCGGGGACAGCAATTGGCAAAAGAACGGAGAATTTCTTTTCAAACTGGCGGAAGGAAGCTTGCAGTTATCCAAAACCCTGATTGATTTGGACACAAAGGAACAAGGCGCGGCAAAAACCGCCAAATTGCTGGAAACCCGTTTTCATCAAACCGAAAAAGATTTTGAGCTCACAAAAAGGCGCATTACCATGATGGGCCTTACCCGCAGAGCGGGGCAATGGCTTCAGTCTCGACGGGAAACCCTCAGAAAAAGCCGGGCGAATGCCAAGGTGGCGGTCCAGCGACGAAGCGAAATTCTTCGTGTGAACCTGGCGAACGATGAACTGGTGCAAGAACGGCAGGATTACCTGGTATTGAAAAACAGCGTTTATGAACAATTGGACAGCCTGGAATCTTCCCTTACACCAAAACAGAATGAAGAAATGAATATGCAGGCCTTTCTGCTGCTGGAAAGTCGGCGAAAACTGCTGGAAGAAACCGGAGGATCTTACAATAATTACCTGAAACAACTCACTGCTCAAGAGGTCGCGCAGAAAAAAATAGACTCCTTGGCTGAGGAATACAGGGACTTCATTAATCAGCGCCTGTTATGGACTCAAAGTACCGATCTGATCTCATCCTCGGATGTGAAATCCTATGATAATGTGCTGTTATGGCTTTTCAATTCTGGAAACTGGCGGAAATTTCTGGGAGACCTGGGCGTGTCAATGGGGAGTACTCCCGCCATCTGGGCTCTTCTGCTTCTGGGCCTTCTGGCGATTGTTTTCTTGAGGCCCTCGATCAAACGCAAGATTATATCCCATGCGGGAAATTCATCGACAGAGGGGGTAATCAGAACCCTTTTTTTGATGGGCCTGACGCTGTTTCGAATCGCTGGGATTCCTTTTATCTTAACCCTTGCAGCTTTTCATCTATGGCGCCTGCCTGTGGCAGACTATTTCACCCGGTCGGTCTGCGCAGGAATTGCGGTAACCCTTGAAACCTTCATCTTCCTCAGGTTTCTAGTGCAACTCTGTAAAAAGGGAGGTATGGGACAAACACATTTTACCTGGAACGAATCGGTGTGCAGACTGCTGGTCCGCTCTGCAAGAATGCTCTTGTTCTTTTCCGTGCCGATCCTGTTTTTTGTGGTTATGATACAGAACGGGCCCCAAGCCCTGGGGTTTCGCAGTTCATTGGGACGACTCCTTTTCCTGTTGTTTCTGATCCCGGTAGCCCTGGTTTTCTGGCGGGTCTTCTGGAAATCCAGCCCGATGGTACAAGCCGTTCGTGAGGGACGTACCGAAGGTTGGTTCAGGAAATACCTTCCCCTCTGGTCAGCTCTCATCCTTGCCTGTCCCATCGCTCTTATGGTCTTGCCGATCGTGGGATATTATTTCACGGCCTATGAGCTGGGTTCGAGCCTCGCCGAAACGGCCTGGCTGGTATTAATATTGGTGATCGCGAAAGCTGTCATGGTGCGGGGATTGCAATTGGCCCAGGCTAAAATTGCCTTGCGAAAAGCCGAAAGGGAACGGGAAGAGGAGGCCAGGAAGGCCTTGGAATCGGACGACGACCCGGAAGAAAGTATTCAGGCAAGCCCTATGGTCTCTGCGCCCGCCATGGAATTAGAGGAAATCAACGAACAGACGTCTCTGCTGATCCGTTCGGTGATTCTGGTAGGCGGCCTCCTGGGATTCTGGCTCATCTGGGCTGACGTGTTCCCGGCTTTTCGTTTTTTAGACAACGTACTGCTTTGGAGCCGTGAGATCGGTGTTGATAAAGCCGGCACGCCCATCATGCAAGCCATTACCCTGCTTAACCTTCTTACAGCCATTCTTATTTTTATCGGTACTTTTATTGCGGTCAAGACGGGTACGGCCGTTCTGGAAATTCTCATGGCCAGGAGTTCCAGCCTGGACTCCGGAAGTCAACAATCGTTCGGCCTCATCGGGCAGTATGCCATTTTCATGGTGGGCCTTTTTGCGGGTTTGAACGCCCTGGGCATAGGCTGGAAGCAGTTTCAATGGCTGGCCGCCGCCATGACCGTGGGCTTGAGTTTTGGGCTCAAGGATATCTTTGCCAATTTTGTATCGGGCATCATTATCCTCTTTGAGCGGCCCATCCGGTTGGGAGACACGGTTACTGTGGCCGGGTCCACCGGCAACGTGTCCCGTATCCGTATCCGTTCTACAACCATCACAGATTGGGATCGACGGGAACTGATCGTACCCAACCAGGCCTTTCTTTCAGAAAAGATCACCAACTGGTCGTTATCGGACCGGGTTACCCGTGTTGTGATTGAGCTGGGTATCGGGTATGGTTCCGATGCTAAAAAAGCCGAGGCCCTTCTGCTGAAGATTGCCCGTGAATGCGAGGTGGTCAAGGAAAACCCCGCGCCCAGCGTTTATTTCACGGGCTTCGGCGCAGACTCGCTTGATTTTGCCCTTCGCGTCTATACCGGCCTGTCTGACCGCATCAAGGTGCAGAACCTGATCCGACACAGAATCAACCAGCTCTTCCAGGAAGAAGGCATCGAAATTCCCTTTGCCCAGCGGGACACCCATCTGGATACGGGTGGCGGGCCCCTGGATATTAGATTGGTGAATGAAAAAGAAACCGGGGACGAAACCAATAACGCCGTGTGAAAAAGGTTCGTAGGGGCGGCCCCCCGTGGCCGCCCTTTGTAACTTTAATTACTGATTAAAGCCTACCCTTGACCACTGATCAAGGTTTGAGCCCATTCCGCCAACTATTGACTTAAAAGTATAACTGTTATACCATATTGTAATGCGATTCAAATTCGACCAAAACAAGAGCCAACGGCTCAGGAACAACCCAAAACGGGGCATCGGCTTTGAGGAAGCTAGAGAAATATGGGCGTATCCCTATTATGAGGATTGCCGATCTGATAATCCTGAGCAATATCGTGCAATAGGATGGGTTAAAGGAAAATTGTATTCCGTTATCTTTGAAATCAGGGAAGATGGCAGGGGCGAATATATCCACCTTGTGACGCTTTGGAAATCGACACTCCAGGAGAGAAGGCTTTATGAAAAAAGCAGCCAAAAAGAAAATGCTTAACGCTGACGAAATAGCGGATATAGCAGAGCGAGGCGAGGATATTTCCCGATACTTCACGAATACGGGAAAAATGAAATACCCGGTCAAAAGAGTCAATGTTGATTTCAACATCCTGATGCTGAGAGAACTTGATGACATTGCAGGCGAACTGAACATCAGCCGCCAAGCACTCATAAAAACCTATCTTCGCCAAGCTTTAAACAACCACTATTCCGCGCAGGAACATCGAGGTCAGCCCTTGTAGGGTGGTCCCCGTCGCCCTACGATGGGTTTTTTTATGAAATTCTTGAAGGTGATCGCCATAATTTTGCTCGTACTGACCTTGATCGCGGGAGGCCTCCTTCTCAAAACCTATTACGATGCCGGTGAATTCAAGGAAATCGAAACAACCTACCGGGGGAAATGCCAGAGAGTATCGGGTGTCCTGAGTTCTGAGGACATTGCCATCGATCAGGAAACCGGCACGGCTTTTATCTCTTCTACTGATTGGAGGAATCTGTGGTCCAGTGGCAAGAAAGCAGGGCAGGGGGCCATATACGGTCTTGACCTGAACAGCCCCACTTCAAACTTGATCCATCTTACTGCGGACTTTGCAAAAGAATTCAATCCTCACGGAATAGGGTTATGGCGAGGAAAAGACGGAATTCTTCTTTTCTTTGCAGTGAATCATCGTCGGGATGGTCATTTTGTAGAAATATTCGAACAAAAAGGGGGGGAACTCATCCACCGGGAATCCATTTCAGGAACTCTCATGCACAGCCCCAATGACGTTGTTCCCACTGGTCCCAGAACATTCTATGTGACCAATGATCATGGCAACACCACGGAATTTGGGCGTATGATTGAAGAATATCTCCAATTGGCAAAAGGATTTGTTCTTTACTACAACGGGGATTCTTTTCAAGTTGTCGCTGAAGGGTTGGCCTATGCCAACGGCATTAACCTGAGCCCGGACGGCAGATTGCTCTATGTGGCGGCCACTGTAGGGCAGGAAGTCCTTGTGTATGAACGAGAGAAGGAAACGGGTAAACTGACGCCTCGCGACACCATCAGTTTAGGAACAGGCCCCGATAATATCGACGTGGATGAAAAAGGCGACCTGTGGATTGGCTGCCATCCCAAGCTTTTGACGTTTGTCAAATATTCTAAAGATCCTGAAAAATTCTCCCCGTCCCATGTTATCAAAGTAACGGTGGAGAAACCTGGAGAGTATAATGTGGAAGAAATCTTCCTGAGCAATGGCGAAAATCTTTCTGGATCCAGTGTGGCAGCCGTTTTTGAGGATACCTTACTCATCGGATCTGTTTTCGACAAGGCATTCCTCCGGTGCCGGTTGCCTTATAGCTCGGCCAATATATCTCCCAATCCCATGGATATCTTTTCAGAAATACGGACAATATGTGTCCAAGAATCGAATGGAGGCCGTATCCCCTTATATTGTGTTAGGTTAATTCGATCGAGGTCCCCCGGTGCTGGTTCCACGAGTTGCCGAACCAATTGGACGATGGGTGAGGCTTTGTCCCCTCTTACAAGATCGGAATAATAGGTGTTGAAATCACCTAACGCCTGGATTGAGTTTTCGAAGCCCATATGGTCGGCCAGGGCAGCAAAATCGATGTAATCTCGTGTTGCATTGCGAGAAACGATCATCCAGGCTTTGGTCCTCAACATTTCGGAGATGGTAGGAACAGTAATAGATTTGCCCCCCTTAATAGTAACCAACTCTGTTTCGAGAGGACGGCTCCGCATCAACTGGCGAATTCCGGTTTCAACCCCCTGAAAATTACCCAGAATCAATTTCGGCGGATGAATGCGAGCCGTTTCCCAATCGTCTCTGCCTTCAAGAAAATCAAGAACCTTTTCATATTTTTCTTTGAGACCTGTGAGAATATGGTCCGCATCAAAGGAATATCGATGTTTGAGATGAATAGAAGCGGCGCTTCCCCCGATTAAGACGGCGCCTGGAAAAAGCCCTTGAATGTTGGCCGCCGCCTCCAGCAATTTTTCCCATTCTTGCCAGTAAATATCATCATTTCTTTTCATCAATCTTCTCTAAGAACAAGCTGAAAAATTTTGGCCATCCGTAGACCTGTGAACAGGCGATGGACCTTTTCACGGCATCGGCGGCTTTTGGATTTTTTTTCACTTCTCGAATGAGGGCACAAATATCGTGTTCGGATCCCCTCTCCCATATGGAGTGGATTACAGCGACGCCCCATTCATCATCTTTCACATTGATATGGCGATGTTCCATTATAGACCTCGTGGATGCATTCCGGCTAGGAATCATAAATACTATAGTAATGTATTCATGGGCAAGTGGAAATAAGGGCAAAGAGCTAATTTCCGGAAACTCTTGAATGAAAGAGAGATGACTCCGTTCTGCATTCAATTGACAAATTGCCCGGATGAGAATACACTGACTACTGTTCAAAATATCACTACAAAGGCCAGTCATAAGGTATTTTTCATTCCATCGAAGGGTATGATCTGGTAACCCATGAACAATCCTTTTTACTCAAAAATCAGGACGTTGTTCACCCGCTGGACAACACCCCTCTCCACTGCCGCTGAAAACGAGATACGGTACTGGCAGGACAAACTCCTCTTGACCCTGCTTCTGGCAGGTCTTGTCCTCGGTTTTCCGGTTTACATCCCCAGCGTCGCCCTGTGCATCAAAGAACAGCTCTGGATTGTTGCCGTTGCCGACACGTTCCTCTACGCTTGGGTGGCGGTCTTGTTTTTCAGGCGTCGGCTGCCCTTTGCCGTTCGGGCTTACAGCGTCGTTTACATGAGCTATGCCCTCGGCATAGTGCTGCTGTTGACCGTGGGCCCCTTCGGGGGAGGGCCGGTCTGGTTGTTCGCCTTCCCTGTTCTGGCTGCCGTTTTCATGGGGCTTCGCACATCCATTATAGCACTTTGCATCAACGTGGGCTCCATCGTCCTGGTCGGCATTCTGCTGACCCATGGCACCCTTCAATGGAATTCCGACGTCATTAATGCCATGGAAAAATGGGTGGTAATCGCTCTGAATTTTATGTTCCTGAACACCATTGTTGCCATCTCCGTGGCCTATATCTCCCGGGGATTGATGATTTCCCTCCAGCAGGAAAAGGCCATGCGAGGCTCTCTGGAGAAACAACATGGGGAGCTGGTGGATTTTACCCGTCAACTTGAAGAAGAAATGTCGGAACGTAAACACCAGGAGGAAACACGCCGAAAACTGGAAGATCAGCTGCGCCAAGCCCAGAAGATGGAGGCCATCGGGACCCTGGCCGGTGGCATTGCCCATGATTTCAACAACATTTTGTCTTCCGTGATCGGCTATGCCGAGCTGTCCATGGATGAAGTTGAGCGGGGGTCCCTGATGGAGGAAAACATTCAGGAAATCTATACGGCTGGAAACCGGGCAAAAAACCTGGTCAGTCAGATTCTCACCTTTGCGCGGCAGACCGACGAAAAGATCCGCCCTACACAGATCAGTGCCATCGTCAAGGAGGCGTTTAAAATGCTTCGGTCGGCGATCCCCACCACTGTGGACATTCGACAGGATATTCAGAGTAATTCCCTGGTTATGGCGGATCCCACCCAGATTCATCAGATCTTTATGAACCTTTGCACCAACGCTGCCCAGGCCATGGAGGAGGACGGCGGGATCCTGACAGTTCGGTTGCTCGATGAGGAGATTGAACCGGATGTGAGAGAAAAAATTCCCGGGCTGAAGCCGGGAACCTATCTGAAAATTGAGGTATCCGACACGGGAAAGGGTATTCAGGAAAAAGACCTGGGTTCCATCTTTGATCCCTATTTCACCACAAAGAGACTGGGAGAAGGCACCGGGCTTGGGCTTTCAGTGGTTCACGGAATCGTCAAGGGCTACGAAGGGAGCATTAGTGTGAAGAGTGAGCCGGGTGAAGGTACCGTTTTCAGCGTATACCTGCCCATTTCAAAGAGAGAGGCCCTGTCCCATGGGGGACCCTTGAAGGTGCTCCCCAGGGGCAATGAAAGGATCCTCTTTGTGGACGACGAGGCACCCGTGGTTGAAATCGGCTCCCGGCATCTCGAAAAGCTTGGCTACACCGTCACCACCCAAACTGGGAGCGTTGCGGCCCTTGACTTGTTTAAGACTGACCCGGATCGATTTGACCTGGTCATAACGGACATGACCATGCCCAATATGACCGGCGACCAGTTGGCTGTAGAACTAATGAAAATCAGGGCTGATATTCCGGTGATTCTATGCACGGGGTACAGCAAGAAAATATCTGCGGACTCGGCCTCGGAAATCGGGATCAAGGCCTTCGCCAACAAACCCATTGCAAAAGCCGATTTTGCCAATACGGTCCGAAAGGTTCTGGATGAGGCAAAAGTTTCGACGCAGGATTAGAAAGCCTCTGTATTCCGAACAAGGGGCGAAGAACGAATGGCACGCAATACGGCTGTCACAGATAACATGAGGATTATGCTGGCCAAATTACCTGTGTTATTAAAGCGACTTAAGAATATTCCCGATCCAAGAAATCCTAATAAGCTCAATCACAACCGGGCAGTTGTACGAATCGGATCGGGAGGTCGTCACCGAGGTGGGCAATATCCTCCTGAACGACTGCCCGGGAACCTTTCAACATCCTCAATGTGCAGATTACCTGCGGTGCCACACATCCATCTGGAAGGTCTGGGCGAACTGCTGGACACCCTGATGATCGGGAAAGAGGAAATCCAGTATGCCCTGGTGGTGCACACCACCTTCGACATCAAGGAAAGCGAGGTTTCCGGCATCCTCTTCATTGTCCTCGGGGTCAATTCCCTGGAACGGTTGCTGACCGCACTGGAAACGCTGGGATAGAAAAGCAGTGGGAAGTAGGGAGTAGGCAGTATGCCATCCGGAGCTCACTGGGGCAACCGGCATCCGTAAACCAAACGAAGAGGAACCCCATGATTGACTGGAACATGATTGCCACCCAGTGGCTCGGCGACTACGCCGCTATGGGAGCCTTTGTGGTGGATGGGGAACAGATCATGCAATCCAATGAGGCTACCCGGACCTTGTTCGGACTGTCCGGGGCGATGGGAGAGCACGAAAGGAGAGAGCCCAAAAACTCGATATCCGGAAATATATTGAGAAACCGATCGAAATGGAGGATCTTGCAAGGTCGGTTCGGGAGGTTCTGCATGGTCAATAAGGCCCCTACTGATAAGCGGAATTATGATCAGGATGCAATGACAATAGGCGCAGCCATGATCCGTCACGATACGCTACTCCCCTAAAACCCTTGCCGATTCGAAAAGTGTAAAGTTTTTTGCCGCCTGGACCTTTTTGAGATAAAATGGCCTCCCATTTTAATCCATGATCAGCATATACCTGTTGCCAAGTCATGGTTGCCAATTTCCGCAGAGTATTGAGGGTGTTGTGCTGATCGTTTTTGGACAGATTGAAAAGTAGGCGTTGAAAAACAGGATTGTTCAAATCCAAACGTATATACTGATGTGTTTTCTGGTTCATCGTTTGATCCGGGATTCTAACTCCTCAAAGTTTGTATCCTCGGGTGGATTTTTCTCTGCCCAGGCAATTGCTTCGTTGAGTTCGGGTTGGACACCCGGCCTGTGAAGCCATCTTTCATTATCGGGAATGAAACGCCCCAGCTTGACAATCCAAACGCCTGTTTCGACTTCATCCAACATGACAGTTTGACCTGCGAATTTTTTGCCTAAGGATATCTGGCCGCTGCTGCCGACTGTTTTTATAGTATTCATAAGTTCTCCCAAAATTAATAGTACGATTTAAGGTAGCACGAATGCATGAAAAGTCAAGGATGAAAGGCTCATCGCGGATTGACGTGATATTTTATCAGTTGCCGAATAGACTATGCTCAGATTCCAGGTGTCAGGTGTCAGGTGTCAGGAAAAGACCTGGCCGTATTCAGTATATTCAACCTAATAACCAATAGTTATGATTATTAGAATCAGAAAATTAGGAATAGTAGGCACTGAAACCTGACACCCGAAACCTGACACCTCGGTTTCGGAAAAAGGATTCTTCACGCTAATCCGCGATGAGCCGGATGAAATCAGACTCTATGGTTTACAACTGTTTTGACCTCGTTCCCACCTGCCTGTCATAGCCTATCAAGTTGCCGGGACATACTCCTTTTCGGTTTTGTATCCCCTGCATTGCGGAAAAAGCTGATGCAACGGCACTGGCGGGCAGGTGCTCTGCTTGGGAATGACGGATAGTGTTGCAGCATTGGAGCACTTCCGAACCAGTCCCCGGGATTTTGATCTCGTGATTACCGACATGGCCATGCCTCATATGGCGGGGGACCAGTTCGCATCGGAATTGATGCAAATAAGGCAAGACATACCGATTCTGCTTTGTACGGGCCACAGCGATCGGATGGATGAAAAAGGGGCCAAAAGAATCGGGATTATGGGCTTCGCCACAAAACCTGTAGAGAAAGGTGAATTAGCCAGGGTTGTCCGTAGGTTGTTAGATGTGTAAGCTAAAAGCCAATGACATTAACTTAACAGCATGACGAATGACGAACACTCGATTGACGAACATTCGAATGGAACGGCAAAACAACAGGTCAACGCTTCCTTGTCTTCAGGGAGTCTTTTGTTCGATTGTTCGATTATTCGATTGTTCGTTACTCGATTGTTGTCTTTTAAAATGTTCTTAAGCCTGAAAGGCTGTGATATACCAACCAAGGCAACGCCCCGGGAACAAATTCGAGGATGCTTGAGCCTGTAAGAGCGTGACATTTACCCGCCCCACCCGCCCCCCTGCTTTATAAAAGAGGAGAGAATTTTATTCAGATAGCAGCGTGCTTACATCCCCGATACAGCAATTCTCATTGTGGGGCCGCATTCATTTCCGAACACTGTGTGAGTGGCATTTTGCCACGATCTTTCGAGGCTAGAAGCCTCTCTCACAGCTATGTTTTCAAAATGAGAATTGTTGTCCCCGATAAATACCTCTTGACTATAACCGCATAAGGTAATAATCTAATAAAGTGCAATACGAGGTCAAAATCAAAAAGAAAGCCCTTCGTGAGCTGGGAAAGCTGCCGATAAATGTGCGGAAGTTGCTATTTTTATTGATTGAAGATCTCAAGGCGGATGGACCGATACAAAAAAGTTGGCACAATTTTTCTCCCTTGACTAAGAAAACGTACCACTGCCATTTAAATTATCGCCATGTGGTATGCTGGACTTATCGGCAAGGGGAAATCGAAATTGAGGTGTATTATGTTGGCTCTCGTGAAAAAGCCCCGTATTGAGATATCCATGCAAGGTGAACATGTTGATGAACTCATCGAGTGGATAAGAAAAAAATTCGAAGTGAGTATTCTCACATCCGAAAGCCCTGAGAGTATTGCTATTGAAGAAACTGATTTTTGGAAAGAAATGCAATCTAATAGAATCGGAAACCTTCTTTCCGCTGCCCGGCTAAAAGCCAACTTGTCACAGTCACAACTTGCCGACAAGCTCTCTGTCCGCCAAAATATGATCAGTGACTACGAAAGAGGCAAACGAAGACTTTCGCCGGCAATGGC
>CAYOWC010000135.1:0-12289 GCA_964407525.1 uncultured Desulfobacteraceae bacterium
GCTTCTTTGTCAAACTTCAGAGGGATCGGCGCTCCTCCAAAAACACGCTTGATCAGAGCAGAAGGGGTAATCACGAGGTAGTAAGCCAGAGTAAGAATCGATACCGTAATGACTTTCCCCACGAAGTGGGCGACCTTCATCCAGCCGGAATATATGGGCCTGAGTCTCACAGGAAACAGAGTGAATCCCAATCCCATGAAGGACAAAAACCCGAAAAAAAAGGACGGAAAAGTCTTCTGCATCCAGATCCCCAGGGCGCACAAAACCCCGAAAAACAAAAGGGCAATGATCCCGAACTTACGGACCTCTTTCCTGTCAGTCGAGTTCAAGGGTTTCCCTCCAGTCCCGCTCTTCTTTCCAGGGCGGTTGATCTTCTTTCAGAAGTAAACAATTTTCCACGACCAGCACATCCATCTCTGTTCTCATGAAACAGCGGTAGGCATCTTCCGGGGTACAAATAATAGGTTCCCCCCTGACATTAAAACTGGTGTTGACAATTACCGGACACCCGGTCAGTTTGTCAAACGCACAGATCACATCATAATAGTCCGGCTTATCTTCTGCGCTCACTGTCTGAAGTCGCGCAGAGTAATCCAGGTGGGTGACGGCAGGAATATCACTCCGTTTCACCTTCAAACGCTCCAGCATGGGGGTTCCGGCTCCCAGAGGTTGGGGAAGTTGTCTTTCCTTTTTCACATTCGCGGTCAGAAGCATATAGGGGCTTGAGGTGTTTATTTCAAAATAGTCCGATGCCTTTTCTTCAAGAACCGATGGAGCAAAGGGCCGAAATGATTCGCGGTATTTGATCTTAACATTCATGACCTTCTGGATTTCCTCGCTCCGCGCGTCCCCAAGGATGCTTCTGGCCCCCAAAGCCCTGGGACCAAATTCCATGCGGCCTGTCATATATCCGACGATTTTCCCGTCAGCGAGCATGGAGGCTATGGTTCCAGCCCTGTTTTCAGGACCCAGCTCTGAAAAAGGATATTCCTTACTCTCCAGGAAGGTTTTGACCGTATCATTGGAAAACGCCGGTCCGAGGTAGGGAGTCCACCGAGCGTGGGCAATCTCCGGATCGGGCCTGCTGTGGCCAAGGTAGTTGTGCCAGACTGATAGAGCAGCTCCCACAGCCCCTCCGGCATCTCCTGCGGCCGGCTGGATCCAGATTTCCTCAAAGTCACTCTCCCGTAGCAAACGACCATTCGCCACACAGTTCAGAGCTACACCACCGGCCAGACAGAGGTTTTTCAAACCGGTTTCCTTGTAAATCTGCCTGGCCATCCTCAAAACGACCTCCTCGGTAACAACCTGGATACTGGCAGCAAGGTCCATTTCTCTTTGAGTAATTTCCGCTTCAGGTTTTCGTGGAGGTCCACCGAACAGTTTTGCAAAACGCCGATTGGTCATCCTGAGGCCGCCGAGAAAATCAAAATACCTGAGGTTCAGGCGAATAGAACCATCCTCTTTCAAATCCACAATTTCCGAAAGAATAAGGTCTTTATACCGGGGCACCCCATAGGGCGCCAGTCCCATAAGCTTGTATTCACCGGAGTTGACTCTAAAACCGGTGAAATAAGTGAAGGCGGAATAAAGAAGACCCAGTGAGTCGGGAAAATGGAGTTCTTTCAGGAGAGAAATCTGATTTGTTCGGCCGAACCCATAACTCGCCGTAGCCCATTCACCCACTCCATCCACAGTAAGAATGGCGGCCTCCTCAAAAGGAGACGGGTAAAAGGCTGAGGCAGCATGCGCCTCGTGATGTTCCGTGAACAACACCTCTTTTTCATAGCCGATTTCTTGATATATCACTTTGGGAACGTGCAGTTTCCTTCCCAACCAGATGGGCATCGCTTCCAACCATGAACGCAATCCTTTTGGCGCAACGGAGAGGTAACTCAGGAGAAGCCGCTCGAAAGTCATGATCGGTTTGTCGTAGAAAACAACATGGTCCAGATCCTGAACGGCAATGTTTCCCTCTTTCAGGCAGTATGTAATGGCATTTACGGGAAATCTCGGGTCATGCTTTTTCCTGGTAAATCGCTCCTCCTGCGCTGCCGCCAGGATGCGACCATCGCATAGCAGGCAGGAAGCACTGTCATGGTAAAAGCATGAGATCCCTAAGATATGTATTTCGGTATTCTTCATCAAAGCCACAAAGTTGTTTATACCACAACACGCAGGGTTGATTTCGTGTTTCGGCAGGGAAATTTGAAACTTGAAATTGGGAAAACACGAGATTTGATGAATTCGTAAAAAGTCAAGATCCATCCGTTTTCGTCATTCCCGCGAAGGGGGGGATCCAGGTATAAGCGGGCCTGCGAGACTCCGGTGGTACCAAGTGCTTATGGACCCTCGCCTTCGCGGGGGTGACGGGTTTGGGGACTTTTTACGAGACCATCAAGATTTCAGATATACCATCTAATTTCTAATTTCCAGTTTCAGCATCCGATTCCTAGTTTCGGGTTCTGATCTTCAAATTGATAATACACCCCATTTCGCGAAAAGTGTAAACGGTTGAACAAAGGATGCCCTATTTTCCATCCATAAAACCTTCAGGAATCAAAACCGCTATGAGTTCTCCTTTGGCAACTATTTTTCCTTTGGCCGAGAGGGTCTCCGTTATGGTGATTTTCCGCCCTTTAATCTCTTTTATTTTTCCACGAACTTCAAGGACCTGATCAATGGGCGTAGGGGCAAGGAAATCCACCTTTAATGAGGCCGTTACAAACCTCAGGGGTGGATTGGTTCCCATTTCTCTGCCTTCCTCCCGGTATTTTGCGGCCGCCGCCGAAGCGGTGCCATGACAATCCAGCAGGGATGCGACCAGTCCACCATACCCGAAACCCGGAAAACCGCCCGTATGATAGGCCCGCGGTTGAAAATGGCACACAGTTTCTTCCCCATCCCAATAACTTTTTAACTGTAATCCGCTCTCGTTGAGTCTTCCACAGCCGTAGCAATGGGCGAAATCATCCGGATAGTGATCTTGAAAGGCCTTTTCAGTCATGCTAATAACCTCTTTCTTTTAAGTGAAATCATACGATTTATTTCCCATCACCTTTTTTCTCCAGATATAGATTCTTCAAACGGTCAAGGAACTCCTGATCACGCTGATGGATCGCCTTGTCCAGATCCCCCTGGGAAAAATCCACGGCATAATCATAGAAACCTTTTCCAGTCTGAATTCCTTTATCTCCTGCGGCAATAAGGCTCTCAAGCACATCAGGAACTTCTTTTGAACTTCTTATCTCGGGCAGCAGATTCTGAAAGACATTGTACCAGACCTGAAGGCCTCCCAGGTCCATGGTAAGCAGGGGGCCGATACTCGCAAGTCTGAAACCGATACTTCCCCTGACTGCCCTGTCAATATCTTCGGCGCTCGCCACTCCTTGCTCTAAAATATTAAGGACTTCCCGAACCATGGCAATCTGGATTCGATTGACAATGAAACCAGGAATCTCCCGGTTTATTTTCACTGGGAGCTTCTTGATTTTTTCCAGAAGTTCATACGCAACATCCGCTGTTTCATCGCTAGTGTCTTCGTTTTTCACCACTTCCACAACAGGTACAATGTGAGGAGGATTAAACCAGTGCGTAACCACGAGCCTGCCTTTGTTTTTGACCCTGACACTGATATCCCCAAGTGTAAGGGACGACGTATTCGTGGCAATGATAGCATCTTCTCTTGCAAAAGTCTCGATCTGTTCGAAAAGCCCCTGTTTAAGATCCAGGTCCTCAGGAGCCACCTCCACAATAAAATCCATCCCGGAAACCGCTTTCTCCAGATCCGTGGTGGTGGAAAGCCTTTCAAGACATAAAGAAATTTCTTCCTTTTTGACAAGACCGGAACTGCAAAAGCGTTCCAGATTCTTTTCCACATGCGCCCTGGCCGTGGCCAGGATCGATTCGGAGATATCGTAGAGCATCACAGGATAGCCTCCCATAAGAAAGCTCTGGGCAATACCGTGTCCCATGATGCCTGATCCAAGAACAGAAATGTTCTTTATTTCTTCGAGTTTCATATTTATTCTCCCTGACCCGGCCAAACCGGAAGCAAAAAAGTTCTCGCGCAAAGACGCAAAGACGCAAAGGCTTTTAGCGTTTAAAACGCAGTTGAATCTTTGACGCTATTAGCGTCGAGAGAACGTTCATGGTAATTTCCCACTGGATTAGACTTTTCATCCAACCCGGCGAAGGTGGTATCAACGTTTCATAAAAAAACAATGTCCATAGAACAGATTCAAGACATGACAGCCGGATGATCACGCTTTTTCGGACAGAAAATCATCCCGCATGACCCGCTTCAAGACCTTCCCCGCAATATTCCGGGGGAATTCATCCATAATGAACACCCTTTGAATACGCTGGAATTTTGCGCTCACATGGGCATTAATCCAGCTTATCAGTTCTTCTTCTGCAATTTTCCCGGGCTCCGTAAGGGTGACCGCCGCAACGGGCGATTCCCCCCATTTATCACTTGGAATCCCAAACACGGCAGCTTCAAGAACAGCGGGATGCTGCACAATAATTTCCTCTATATCCCGGGGATATACATTCACACCCCCTGAAATGATCATGTCCTTCTTCCGATCAACAAGATATAGGAAACCATCCTCATCCACGTACCCCATGTCTCCGGTATAAAGCCAGCCGTTCACGATCGCTTTTTCCGTGAGATCAGGCCGTTTGTAGTATTCCACCATCAGGGTAGGACCTTTTCCCACAATTTCTCCCACCTCTCCCGGCGCGACCTCATTCCTGCCTTCATCCTCAATTCGCATATCAAAGAATGGAGTGGGGAGCCCGACGGATCCGGTTTTGGTCATATAATCGTTCCTATCCAGGATGGTCAGGAATCCTTCCGTAAGCCCATAGAGCTCATAGAGCCTGTCCGGCAGATGTTTGATCAATTCGTCCTTGTGTTCTCTGTGGAGGGGCGCCCCTACCGAACATATCATCTCTAGAGAAGAAAGGGCTTCGCTGGAAAAATTGGGAGAATGAAGAACTGCAACAATCTGGGCAGGCACCATCATCACATGGGTCACCTTCTCTTTCCTGACAGTCTCAATAAAAGCTTCCGTATCGAATTGCCCGTGGAGGATGTAGGTTGCCCCCAAAAACATGGACGTCATGAGTGTAACAAAAGCCCCGTTAAATACAAGCGCCCCCGAATGGAGGATGACGCTTTCCGGAGTCATCCGGAAGGAGGATGAAAACAGGATACAATACATGCCTCGCACATCATGACTGTGTACAATACCCTTGGGGTCGCCTGTTGTGCCGCTGCTGTAGATAATGTTGTACATATCATCGCCGCAGATATCCATCCCAGCGGGCTCCTGTTCGCCTGCAGCAGCTTTAAGCGCATGATAATCCTGAAAACCTGGGGTATCCGGGCTGTCCGTCAAGAGATATCGATCATGGGGAATTCCGGGAAGGTCTTCCTTGATCCGGTTCAGGGTATCAACGAAATGCGAGTTGGCAACAACCATGACCGAATCTGAGTCATTCAAAAGGGAGATAAGCCCTTTGTCCAGAAGCAAGGTACTCATGGGCACAACCACTGCTCCCATCTTGGCCACAGCCCAGTAAATCTCAAGCAGCTCTATACAATTGGGGAGCAACGTAACAATCTTCTCCCCCTTCTTTATTCCCAGATCAAGCAAGGCGTTTGCCAGGCGATTTACGCTCTGGTTATATTCCCTGTACGACCATCTGGTATCTTCAAAAACCAGGGCAAGCTTATCCGGCTGATATCGGGCATGCCTGCTCAAAAGGTTTCCAATATTCATAGATGAGACCTCACAAATTTTACTGTCAATACGATAACTGAAATTTGATACATTGGCCGAGCGGTTCAGGTGCAAAGCTCAGGTTTTGAAACCCTGAACCCTGAACCGTGAACAGTTAAACCACAATCCCTCCTAGTTCGTTTCCATCCATAAATGGCCCTTTTCCGCAATCTCGACGTCAAACTGCGGGTTTCCTTGTGCGACGTACTATCGTACGTCTCCGCGCAAACCCTTGTTTTCCTTGACCTTGCGAAAAATTGCTCATTTCTGAATTGGAAACCCGCAGTGCCCAATGTACCATTAATGGATGGGCATTAGTTCATAAGCACCTTCGGCAACCACAGGCACAGCTGTGGAAAGAGAATAAGGGTAATCACCACCGCAATTTGAAGAAAGACAAAAGGAATAATTCCCTTATACATCTCCATCAGATCCAGGCCGAGATCCAGGCCCTTCAGGTAAAAAATGGAGTAGGCGAATGGCGGCGAAAGGAACGATATCTGCAGACTCGTGCAGATCACCAGACCGACCCAGAGTGCATCAAAACCGAGGCCGAAAAGGATGGGCGAAAAGATAGGCACAACAATCAGAAGAATCCCGATCCAGTCGATAAACATGCCAAGGAAAAGAATAATTAGCAGCATGGTTATAAAGATACCCCACCTGTCTAAACCCAGGGACATGAGAAAATCGGTAATGACCTGACCGCATCCCGCGCTCAGAAAAGCGCCGGTAAACAGGTTAGCGGCAACGGCAATAAAAATAATCATTGCTGTAATCCTGATCGTGATAAAACAGTTTTCTTTGAAATTCTTCCAAGTAAGCTGTTTGTAGATCACACTCAGGAGGGTAGCGCCTATGGAACCTACGGCGCCCGCTTCCGTAGGGGAAGCAACCCCCATAAGAATGGATCCCAGTACAAGAGCCACCAGTAAAGCGGGCGGAAGAAGATATTTGAATCCCATGATCAAAGATTCCATGGAAAAAAAATTCAGTCTCTCTTCCGGAGGAAGGCTTGGTCCAAGTTCAGGGTTGATAAAACACCTGATCAGGATATAGGCGATATAGACAACGCCCAGAAGGACCCCCGGAATGACCGCTCCGGCAAACATCTGAATCACCGATACACCAGCCATGGGCGCATAGAGGATAAGCATAATACTGGGCGGAATAAGAATCCCAAGAGTTCCTCCGGCGCAGACACAGCCGGCGGCAAGAGACTGCTTGTACTTGGCGTTGAGCATGGCAGGAACAGCAAGGAGACCAATGGCTGTCTCTGAAGCGCCTACCACCCCTGTGGTGGCCGCAAACATGATGGCAAGAGCAACCGTTGCAACGGCCAGCCCGCCATTGACCCCGCTCATCCATTTATGAAGCACCTGAAATGCTCTCTCCGCTACCCCCGAAGTCTGCATCATAGTCCCCATGAAGATGAAAAGGGGAACAGCCGCCAGGATATATTCAGATAGGGTACCCGACATGATTCGCATGGGTATCATGTAAAGGAAGGCCTGACCGGAGGTGAGCAACCCGAATACAAGCCCTACCGTACCGACACCCAGGGCAATGGGAAAGCCTGTCAGCAGAATAAGGAGACTCAGGAGCATAAGAATAGTTGTCAGCTCAGGACTCATGTTTTCCCCCTTTGACCACAAAAAGTATATTTCTCAGAAAATCTACCAGCCCTTGCAGGAAAAACAGCACCAGCCCGAAAACAATCACCATTTTAAACGGTCCGATTAGGGGTCTCCATGCACTGGCTGACGACCGTTCTCCGTTCATGAGCGACCACCACGCGTGGTCTCCGCATTTCCAGATCAGCACAATGAACAGTGGGAAAAAAAGGAAAATATAGCAGATGATATCCATGATCGCCCTGCCTCTCTTTGACAAGCGTCCATAGAGCAGATCCATCCTCACATGCCCGTTGGTATAATGACAATAGGCAGCCCCTAAAATAGCATAGCTCCCATACAGCATGATCGCCATATCATAAGCCCAGAAGTTGGGAATGTTGAAAAGATACCGCACGGTGATGTCGTAACCGATAGCGAGAGTCAGGATCACCACCAGAAAACTCGCCCATTTGCCCACCAGATCACTGGTGCGATCAATAACGTGAAAAAATTTTTCCATTTTGGCCTCCGCAAAAGGCGAAGGCCACTGCCCCAAAATTTATCAGAGGCAGCAGCCTGCCTTTAAACCCGGAATTTTGGTAACAAATTAATGCGGAAGATTGTAGGTGGCATGGTACGGGTACCACCTCGCTCCAAACGCCTTCTGGGATTCCCAGACTTTGGCAAAAAACTTATCTTTAGACGCCAGTTCATCCAGGTATTCATGCGCCCATTTCGTAAATGTCTTGACCGTCTCAGGATCCATAACCACGGTGGTTACGCCTTTGCTTTTGAGAAACTCGACCGCTTCCACGTTTTTCTTTTCAGTCCAGAGCCAGTTGTCTAACCTCATCTGGCCAATTGCTGCAGCCAACGGGGCTTTCAGATCTTCAGGTAATGCGTCATACGCTTTCTGGTTAACCACCAGTTCGATCTGGGAACAGGGTTGATGAATACCCGGGAGCATCACATATTTACAGATTTCCCAGATGCCCAGGGTCTTGTCAAAAGCAGGAATGCTGTATTCAGCCGCGTCCAGAACGCCTCTCTGCAGATTAGGCATAATTTCCCCGCCCGGAACAAAAATAACGGACATACCATGTTTTGCCAGCACATCTCCCATAAGGGGCATCATGCGCATTTTGATCCCTTTAAAATCCTCGATGGTACGCAGAGGCTTTTTCGACCACATGAAATTTTCCATGGAAATGGGATCGCTCGGAAAAACCTTTACTTTGTAGCCGTATGTGTCATACATCTCCTGGTACAGTTCCTTGCCGCCGCCCTCATTCAACCACATCTGCATATCTAAGGCGTTGAACCCACCGGGGATCGAACAAAACAGCGGGGCAACCGGGATTTTCCCAACCCACTGGCCTGCATATCCATAATTTGCCTGGTACACGCCGTCACTGACAGCCTTAACTCCCTCAAACGGCGGGACCAGAGAACCGGCCGGGAAAACTTCCCAGACCAGTCGACCGTTTGTTGCTTTTTTCACTGCAGCAGCCAAGCGGAGTAATGTATCGTGGTACAACATGCCGGCCGGCACAAATCCCTGTACTTTCCATTTGATAACTTTGTCCTTGGCCAGACCGGTGGTGGTCCACAGCAACAACATGGCGATGACCAAAAATGCCTTCAACAAATTTCTTTTCATTTCAAAAACCTCCCGAACCGATGATTGTTTTGTTTCGAATGTCAACAAATAAATCAGCCTGAACAGATCCACCTCCTTTCGTCGAAATATTTCCTTACAAATAACAACAAAACCGCTTTTATTCAGGTATATCTTCTGGGTCTTCATTACTACTCATTCTTGATTTTGTCAAATAATGCTTTCATATTTTGTGAAATATTTCCCTATTATGTTTCCTTACAGGAAACCTGACAAATTCATAGTCTTTAAAAACTGTTGACAACAATAGTCTTGTTCAATAAAGGTCATTAATTATTCGAAAAGTGAAGAAGCGGAGGAAAGACACCGGAGATAAAAATCATGGGTGGAAAGAAATTATCCTACAGAAGAACTGTCCTTCTCATCATAGACTTGAACTCGGGAGGGGCAGAATGGCAATTGGCCCGCCTTGCAGAATCGATCCACGCACATGAAATGTTTTCGATTTTGGTTGTGGGGATGAATGGCCGCGGGGAAGTCTATAAATGGTTGAAAAACAGAGGCATTCCTACTTGTTGTCTGGACTACAGCAGGCCTTTTCAGATCTGGAAACTCATAAAGCTATTCCGGGTTTTTCGTTCATTCAAACCGGATATCCTCCATACATGGATGTTCCATGCCAATATCTTGGGGAAAATCGTCGGAAAGCTCTGCGGAATCAGATACATTCTGGCGTCCCTTCGAACCGCGGAAAAAGAACGTCCGCACCACGTGACGCTTGAAAGAAGCACAGCCTTTCTGAATGACAGGATTCTTTGCAACTCCACGGGTGTAAGAAATTTTGCAGCCCGAAGAGGATTTCCCCAAAAAAAGCTGAAGGTAATACCCAATTCCTTTGACTCTACCCTGTTTCATTTCTCACGACGCAATTACACATATGGGAATTCATTTAAAATTTTGTTCTTAGGACGCATTAATCCGCAGAAAGGCCTAGAATATCTTATTGATGCAGCTGCGCAACTGAAATCATGGAACCACCCGTTCACCATTGACCTCACGGGAAAAACCGAAGAACCATACAGGAGCCAACTGAGAAGACAGATCGAAACCTTCGCTGTGGAGTCTATCGTATTCTGGAAACCTCCCATCAAACATACGCAGATACCAGACTTGCTGTCCCAATATCACCTGCTCGTCCTCCCTTCTCTCTGGGAAGGAATGCCCAATGTAATCATGGAAGCCTTTGCCACCGGATTACCCGTTGTTGCAACCCGCATTGGTGGAACAAACGACCTCGTAACTCACCAGAAAACAGGGCTCCTGGTGCCCCCTTCCAACAGTAGGGAACTGGCAGACAGGATTTGTTATGCGATGGAGAATTATGAAACCATGCAGGGGTTTGCGGAAAACGCCAGGGACCATCTTTTATCGAACTATTCGCACAGCACTATCCGGGATGCCTATTTTGGCCTCTATGAATCTTTAGGCGCCTAGCGAATCATCTGGTTCATCTCAAAGATGGGAAGCAGAATTGAGATAACGACAAAACCTACCACAAGGCCCATAACAAGGATCATAATAGGTTCCAGCATGGAGGTCATTGCAAGGGTCTGAGATTCCACCTCCCTTTCGTAAATGTCTGCTACCCTGTTCAGCATGTTCTCAAGTTCACCACTTTGCTCCCCGACAGAGATCATCTGGAGCGCCACAGGAGGGAACCAGCGGCTTCGACCAAGCGATGCTGCCAGGGCTTTTCCCGTGCGAATCTCTTCTATGGCATCATCAATCACTTTGCCAATCAGAGAGTTGTTCACGATATTCCGGACGATTTCCAGCGCGGAAAGAAGGGGTACCCCATTTTGAAGGAGCGTACCCAATGTCCTCGAAAATCTTGCCACCGCGATTTTCGTGGTAAGCGTCCCCATAATCGGGGAGCTGAGTTTCATCCTGTCCCAGATGGCGCGACCTTTTGGTCTCATTATGGCTTTCTTCATAAGAAACACCCCACATGCCAGGCAGAGTACAAGTATCCACCAGAATGACTTCAGAAAGTTGCTTGCGTTTATAAGAAGAAGTGTCGGCAAAGGAAGGATCTGATTCATTTCACTGAAAATTTTTGTAATGTTTGGTACGATGAACACAATAAGGGAAAAAAGCACCAGAAATCCAATGATGGACATAAGTACCGGATAGGCCAGTGCGGCTTTCAAACGCCCTGTTAGAGCCACCTGGCGTTCACTGAATTCGGCCAGTCGATCCAGCACAAGATCGAGGGAACCGGAGGCTTCTCCCGCCCGCACCATATTGATATAGATTGGAGAAAAGACTTTCGGATGCTGGGACAACGAAAACGCCAGGCTGTTTCCCTGGTTGACTGATTCCTTGACCTGAACCAGGATCTTTTTTAGCACAGGGTTGGCAACCTGCCTCGTCAAAGCGTCCAGAGATTCAACAAGTGTAACCCCGGCCCCGATTAAGATGGAAATCTGCCTTGTGGAAGCGGACAATTCAGCAGGTTTCACCCGCTTGATCAGAAAGGACCCGGAGAAGGAACTCGAAGCCTGTTCTTTTGAAGCAGACAGGGATTCTTTCATTTCTACAGGAAAGATTCCTGATGACCGCAGCTTCTGTCTCGCGGTTACAGGACTGTCAGCATCAATGATGCCACTCTTTTTCCTGCCTGCCCTGTCAAGGGCACTGTATTCATAGACCGGCATGATAAACCATTTCGGATTGCAGATTGCGGATTGCGGATTTCAGCAGGGAAAATTATATCACGAAATCCTCATAAGTCTACATGTTGTGGGGTTCTACCGTATCTTTAGAATAACAAATAGGGAGATTTTAACAAGGCGGGGGAGTAAACAAAGGCCGTTTGAAGAGGGGGGATGTTTCAGTAAGTTCCCTTAAGATTCACGGACAGCCCTGTTCTTCCATGAGAGCAGGGCTGCAGCTAACCATATTGAGTGGACTTATCACAGCCGGGGCGGACAGCAATCAAAGATGCCTTTCCCGCATGAATCCAAAAAGCTGTAAAACCGTTTTGATACCGACAACGGTCAACCCGGTTCCCACAATTCCGAGAGCCAGATAAAGTAACCCGAAGAAAACTATATATTCAACATTCCACTGCCATTCAAAAGAAAATGGTGTCATCGTATTTCTCCTTGCCCCTTTTCAAAATTATTCCGGAAGAGGATTTAACTATAATACCCGTGAATGACTTCCATTCACCTTTGTTTGTCAGGCATTTGCGCGTTACT
>CAYOWC010000136.1:0-12204 GCA_964407525.1 uncultured Desulfobacteraceae bacterium
ATATACTGAATACGGCCAGGTCTTTTCCTGACACCTGACACCTGACACCTGGAATTTGAGCATAGTCTATTCGGCAACTGATAAAATATCATGTTAATCCGCGATGAACCCCTTTTTCTTTGAAAACCAACTCAGGGGTTTTTGCAAAAACCAGCGTATCCGGAGGAACCGATTTGGTAATCCAGACATTCCCTCCGATTACTGAACGGGCGCCGATGACCGTATCCCCCCCAAGTATTGTGGAACCGGCATAAATGACTACATCGTCTTCGATGGTCGGATGCCGTTTTGCTTTTCCACTGCTCAGCTCTTTCACCTCTTCTTTTCGAATGGACAGGGCGCCAAGAGTAACCCCCTGATAGAGCCTGACCCGATCTCCTATCACGGTGGTGGCGCCCACTACCACTCCTGTTCCGTGGTCGATGAAAAAACTCTCCCCAATATGCGCCCCGGGATGAATGTCGATACCGGTCTTGCTATGAGAATATTCCGTCATGATCCTGGGGAGCAGCGGGATACCCTGTTCGAAAAGCTGGTGGGCAATACGATAAACCGTAATCGCATACAGGCCGGGATAGCTGAAAATAATTTCATCATAACTCCCGGCTGCAGGGTCGCCTTCATAGGCGGCTCGGACATCCATAGCCAGCATGGATCTGAGTTCATGAAGCTTTTTCCCAAAAAGGATGGCAGCTTCCTCACCACGTTCCTTGCACAGACTGCATGGCTGGTCATATCGCAGGCAATCATGTCGAATGGCCAGGGTAATCTGCTCAGAAAGGACTTCGAAAAAGTGTGTCACCTCCTGACCAAAATAGTATGGCAAATTGTATTCATCTACCCGGGCCGGGGAAAAATAGCCGGGATACAGGATGCGAAATGCCCTTTCAATGATATCGATGATCGTTTCGCGTGACGAAATCGGCTCCGGACCCACATGATCGAAACATCCATCCACACTGCAGGAAAGGACCAGTTCGTCCACAATTTTCGGGATTTCCTCACGAAATCCACTGGTTGTTTTTCTTTCGATGACGCACTCATTAGACCTGGTTTTCGCATCCATGGAATATCACCTCTTGGGAAGGAAAAAGGGCTCATGCCGATTAGCGTGAAGAATTGGCTTTTTGTAACCCAGGTGTCAGGTTTCAGGTGTCAGAGTTTCGATGGCTGTTATTCCGGTTTTGCGGTCCCACAAAGGATGATCGTACATTCTTAGATTGAATAGTCGAATGCCGCCAGATTTTTTTCTGACACCTGACACCTGACACCTAGAATCTGAGTATCGTCTATTCGACAACTAACAAAAATATCACATTAATCCGAGATGAGCCACAAAATCTTTGCGTCTTTGCGCGAGACTTTTTCGCTTCCGTTCCCCCAACAATCAGCTTGTTGTGCATGCAATCTTTCCCTTTTTCCAATACGGAGAGAAAGCGCGGAGTTTTTCTATGATGGGCGGCATACTGTCAATAACAAAGTCAATCTCTTCTTCTGTGTTATACACGCTCAGGCTGTACCGTATGGACCCATGGGCCATGGTAAACGGAACGCCCATGGCTCGGAGAACGTGTGAAGGCTGCAGTGAACCGGAAGTGCAGGCGGAACCCGAGGATGCGCAAATGCCCAATTCATCCATCTGCAGCAAAATTGCTTCGCCTTCGATAAATTCAAAACTGATATTTGTCGTATTAGGCAGACGTTCAGAAGGCCCTCCATTTACCTTGGTGTTGGGAACACGTTGGAGAATCTCTGTTTCCAGTTTATCACGGAGTTTTTTCACTCTGGTGTTTTCCTCTTCGAGCTTTTCAACAGCCAATTCACACGCCTTGCCAAGTCCGATAATGCCGGCTGTATTTTCCGTTCCCCCACGTCGCCCCATTTCCTGGTGACCGCCGACAATAAAAGGAGCAAATTTTACGCCCTTCCTCACATAGATCACGCCAACACCTTTGGAAGCATGCAGCTTATGACCGGAAAGGGAGAGTATATCAATATTGCTTTCCTTCATATTGATGGGAATCTTACCCGCAGCCTGAACGGCATCTGAATGAAACAGAATACCCTTTTCTCTGGCAAGAGCGGCGGCCTGCTCCACGGGAAAGATCACTCCCGTCTCGTTATTACCCCACATGATTGTTGCGATAGCGGTATCCGAAGTCAGACTCTCCTCATAACGACCCATATCCAGCTGTCCATCACTGTCTACCGGAATCTCCGTTATACGGAATCCCTGGCCGGCAAGATGCCCGCAAAGGGACTTAATGGCGGGGTGCTCCACCCTGGTAGTGACAATGTGGCGTTTTTCAGGGTTCAATTCCAGCGCCGACCTGATGGCCGCATTATCGCTTTCAGAGCCACAACTGGTAAAGACAATCTCTTCAGGTTCAGCGCCTAAAAGCAATGCAACTTTTTCCCTCGCTTCCCGAATATATTTTTCTACCTGACCACCAAAAGAGTGTGCACTGGAGGGATTTCCATAATACTCCCGGAAATAGGGCAGCATCGCCTCCATGACCTCTTCGGCTACCTGGGTGGTTGCATTGTTATCAAGATAGATCGTTTTCATTGCGTTACCTCCTCAACAACCAGTTCCGGCCAAACCATCTCTTTGAGTTTTGCCTCCACAAAATTCTTCAGCGTCTGCTGTGATGCCTTACAGATCGCACAGCTCCCCTGTAACTTGACCAGCACCCGATTTCCAATGACATCCACAAGCTCAATATCACCACCATCCTGTTTCAGGGAGGGTCGAATCTCGTTTTCTATGGTTTCATCAATCATTTTCATTTTTTTTATATTGGAGAGATGTGGAGTGATCACCGGTTTTTCTTCAGACCTTATGTCTGCAATCATGCCCCGAATGGCATCATGGCAATTCTCACATCCTCCACCGGCCTTTGTGTAGTTGGTCACCTCTTCAAGTGTGGTGAGATTATTCTCCCTGATCGCTTTTTCAATTTCCCTGTCGGTGATTCCAAAGCATTCGCAGACAACTTCCCCCTCTTTTTCCTGAATCGTCTCCCCTCTATAGTTGGCAATGGCTTTTTCCAGGGCCTGCTGCCCCAGTACGGAACAGTGCATTTTCTCTTTGGGAAGCCCCCCAAGGTAATCAGCGATATCCTGATTGCTTATTTTTGCCGCCTCTTCGATCGATTTCCCTTTGATCATCTCCGTCAGGGCGGAAGAGGAGGCAATAGCGCTGGCACATCCAAAAGTCTGGAATTTGGCATCCTCAATTTTGCCCTCGCCATCGGTTTTGAAAGTAAGCTTAAGGGCGTCCCCACAGGCCATGGACCCGACTTCAGCAACACCATCAGCATTCTCTATTTCCCCTGCATTTTTCGGGTTCAAAAAATGTTCTTTCACTTTATCCGTGTATTCCCACATGGGGACCTCCTTTACAAAGAAAGATAATGATTGATAATATCTCTTCCCAGCCTGTTTGCTCGCCTTCCCAGTTTCTTTCCATGTACCCCTAAGATGGCAATACAAATACTTTTTGCATGGCTCCCGGGGGGAATAGCATAGGCCGTCAGCCAATCGATTTTGTATTTTCCGGTCTTATCATTGATGGTTCCGGTTTTAGCTCCCAATTCGACGTTCTTAAATATCTTTTTCCGCTTTACACGAGAAAAAGATTTTCTGCATGTCCCACAACTGACGGTATCCTTCATCAGTACCCTGAGGGCGCCTGCCGTCTCCATGCTTATGGGGGAAACCATCTCTTCAGGCAGGGTTTCGTATAGGATCTCGCCCTTCTCCCCTGAAATGGTTTTGATAATCCACGGTTTCATCAAGATCCCCTTGTTTACGATGGCAGAAGAGATCAAGGCAGCATGAAGAGGAGAAACCAGGGTTTCTCTGTTAAAGCCAGAGGATATCTCCGCCAGTCCAAAGTCATCTTCGGGGACATTCACCACGCTTGTTTCAACCGGAAAATCGAACGGTATCGCCTGATTGAAAAGGAATTTTTCCGCTGATTCGGTTAACCCCCGCTGTCCTAACCAGTAGATCCCCAGTTTCCCGAAAACAGGGTTAATTGATGATCCAAACGCTTTTTTGAACGTCGTTTTATTGGTATATTTCCCTATATTCCGTTTAAGCTGCCTCTTGTACAGGGTATGTTTTCGCCCGTTAAAATAGACCTTTTTTTCAGGGGTAAATCCCTCCGATTCAAGTGCGCCGGCTGCGGCCACAATTTTAAAAAGGCTTGCAGCAGGAAAATCCGCCTGAAGGCAAAGATCACTTTGATCTCCTTCCTGGTCGTAACTGACCATGGCAAGTATTCGTCCGTCATCCGGCCGTAACACAACTGCCGCCGCCTTCAAAGTCCCTGAATTCCGGAGCAGGTTTGAGATATATTCCTGTAATTTCCCGTCGAGAGAAGCCTCTACAAGAAGCGTCTCCCCACCCGATTCAAGAAAAAACCGGTCGGAGACCTCGTTAATAGTAATATTCAGGTCCTTCAGATCAAAGGGGGTGGGTTGTTCCGACACTTTCTCAGCATCGGCAACCGACCTTTTAATCACGGTGGGATCGTTGCTGGCCTGACTGATCTCACCGAAGATTGATCCACCCACAAAAAAAAGCAGCGCCATTACCGATAAACCGGAAATCAGGAGCAGCAAAAGAACCAACGGTCGCTTCAAAAGGTTCTTGGTTAAAGAAGGTTCTTTCTTGTCGTTCCTGCAATCCCGCCACCCGGACGAATAACAATGTTTGTCCATAATGTCCTTTACTCTTGGGTAATTCTGTCCAATCCTCCCATATAAGGCTGGAGTGCTTCCGGCACGGATACGGTCCCATCCCTGTTCTGGTAATTCTCCAGAATAGCAACCACCGTTCGTCCAACAGCCAGGCCCGACCCATTCAAAGTATGCACCAGTTCAGTGCCTTTGCCACCTTCCCTTTTGAACCGGATGCCCGAACGCCGAGCTTGAAAATCAGTAAAGCAGCTGCAGGAGGAAATTTCCCTGTAAAGGCCCTGCCCAGGCAACCAGACCTCGAGATCGTAAGTCTTTGCAGCGGAAAAACCCGTATCACCACTGCAGAGCGTAATCACCCTGTACGGAAGCCTAAGACGTTTCAGAATCTCCTCTGCGTTGGCAGTCAGTTTTTCCAACTCCTCCCAGGAATTTTCCGGCTTGCTGAATTTCACCAGTTCGACTTTGTTAAATTGATGCTGTCTGATAAGCCCGCGTGTATCTCTTCCATGAGATCCCGCCTCGGAACGAAAACAGGGAGTATAGGCAGCATAATAAATGGGAAGTTCCTTCTCTTTGAGGATTTCATCCCTGTGAATATTCGTGACCGGAACTTCTGCAGTCGGTATGAGATACAAATCCCTGTCTTTTATTTTGAAGAGATCTTCCTCAAATTTCGGAAGTTGGCCGGTTCCGGTCATAGATGCAGCATTTACCATAAAAGGAGGCAGGATTTCTTTGTATCCGTGCTCCCCGGTATGGATATCCAACATGAATGAAATCAAGGCCCTTTCCAACCGAGCACCCTGCCCTCTGTAGAGGGCAAACCGCGCACCGGACAGCTTTGCCGCACAGGCAAAATCAAGAATCCTCAGACTTTCCCCAATGTCCCAATGCGGAAGCGCTTCAAAATCCATTTCTCTGATTTCACCCCACTCCCGCAGGACAGGATTATCCGCTTCATCTTTGCCCAGCGGAACCGATGCATCAAGCATATTCGGGACAACCATTCTCAACGCTTCAAGTTCTTCCTGCACCTGCACAAGTTCCTGCTCTCTTGTTTTGATGCTTGAAGAAACCTCTTTCATTTCGGCAATCACCCCGGAAGCATCTTCTCCGTTTTTTTTCATCTGTGCAATTTCTTCACTGACGCGGTTTCGCTTATGTCTCAACTCTTCAAGGACGGAAAGTTTGTCTCTCCTATCCGTATCCTGGGCTTCGAAGCGGGAAAGATCCACATCGTACCCTCTTATCTCAACGTTCTTTTTAACCTCATCAATATTATTCCGTATGAATTTCAGATCCAGCATAAAGTTCTCCTGAAGAAATGATTCTTATCCGATAATGTAGATTATTTGGTTAATCTACATGATCTAATAGAAATCGTCAAACTTTTTGAACGAACAAAGCCGTTTACATTTCCCGGACAATTCTGATAAAAGGCCCTTATCCGGAAAGCAATTTTCGATCTAAAAAAAGCGCCTTGCCGCCGCTCTTGAAATATTTTCGCGCTGGGGCCACCTACATCTTTCATGCGTTAACAAAACAAAATCCTTGCACTTAAAAGATGCAATTAGCGGTTAGCCTTTAGCTATTAGACGCACAAAATAAGTGACTTACGGCGCAATAGGGTAGCATCGAAAAGTGAGAATCCCGACATGGAAAAAAATATTCAAATGCTTGAGATCTTTAAGCTAACGGCTAATAGCTAAAAGCTAATTGCAGCTTTTAGGTTGCACAATTGCCGGACGTATTTAAATTTGACTATAACGCAAGTGTAACAATCCCGGACTTTCATATCCAGGGAAACAAAACCCGATACCGACGTTAACCGAACTGACGGATAATCATGAATAAATCTAAGACAAAAAATGGGGTGAATCCGATCTGGAAGTTCTTCAGTTCCGTCAAGCTCACCATTGTTATTCTGATCTTATTAGCCATTGTTTGTATTATTGGAACAGTGGTGCCGCAAAATGAAGGCGCCAGAGAATTTGCAAAAGGATTAAGTCCTCAAACAATCAGTATTTTTACTTCCCTAAACCTCTTCGACATGTATCATGCTCTCTGGTTCAGGATTATGATTGCGTGCATGACTCTCAATCTTATTGTCTGTTCCATCGACCGTTTTCCGGCAACCTGGAAGAAATTCAAGTTGCGCCCTGACCCGGGCAGAAACAGGCCTTTTGAGGATAACCCTGAAAACCAGTCGTTCACAACAAAAGGCTCCTTAGCGAACGCAGCAACCCATGTTGGAGATCTCCTTCACTCCCGATTTAAGAACACGAGAGAAAAGGAAGAGAAAGGGGCGCGGTACTTCTATGCCGAAAAGGGACGGTTTTCTCATTTTGGAGTCTATATCGTTCATCTGAGTGTCCTGCTCATTCTATCCGGTGCTCTCATTGGATCTTTCTTCGGATTTGAGGCTTATGTCAATATTGTCGAAGGGAATCAAACAGATCAGGTAATGTTAAGAAAAAGCATGCAACCCATGAATCTTGATTTCACGGTGCGGTGCGATAAATTCAGCGTGGATTTCTATGATACCGGTGCTCCGAAGGAATATCGCTCTGTTATAGGGTTTATCGTTGATGGAAAAGAAGTCAAGAAGAGCAATCTTCTGGTTAATCACCCGGCTGAGTTCATGGGAGTCGCCTTTTACCAGGCTAGTTACGGAACGGTACCTGGAAAAGCAGTCAATCTGAAAATTTCCCTTGAGGGAAGCGACAAAAAGCCCTACAGCGTGATAGCGGAGATGGGAAAAGAAATTTCCCTGCCTGAAGGCAAAGGATCTTTTCAAGTAGCTGACGTCAGAGCAGACATTATGCGCCTGGGCCCGGCCGCCCTCATCTCCATTAAGCCAAAAACCGGCAACCTTCAGGATTTCTGGATATTTAAAAACTACGAAATGGCGATTAAAAAGATGCCGGCACCTATGATAAATTCACCTAAATTCAATCCTTCGTCCTTTAAACCGTATACGTTTTCCCTGCAGGGAATTGAAACGAAATACTATACCGGCCTGCAGGTAAACAGGGACCCGGGCGTAAATATAGTCTGGGCGGGCTGTTTTTTTATGATTGCAGGCCTTTTTGCGACCTTCTTCATGTCACACCAGAGGATATGGGTACGTATTGAGAGATCAGCCCGGGGAACCCGAATCAGCATAGCAGGAACGGCTAACAAGAACCCGGTTGGCCTGGAGAGGGAAATTGAAAAGCTGCTGGGCCATATGAAAGATATCTCTTAAACCAGATATAGTAGGTTTGGAAGAATCCTACATCCAATAAACTTTGAGGATTAAAAAGCATGATAAACGCCACTATCCTGAGCTATACAACGTTTGTTTATTTCGCAGCATTCCTGCTGTATCTCCTGTATATGGTTATGCGCAAACCTCTGATGGGACGACTCGCTACCTATGCATCCCTGCTTGGCCTAATCGCCCAGACGGTAGCTATAATCCTGAGATGGATAGAATCTTATCAATTAGGATTTGGCCATGCACCGCTTTCCAACCTTTACGAATCCTTGATCTTTTTCGCGTGGACAATTATGCTCCTCTACCTGATTGTGGAATGGCGAACAAGAAATAAGACACTGGGTGCTTTTGTAACCCCATTGGCATTCCTCGCCATGGCGTACGCTTCCTTCTCACCAGATATCAACAGCCATATTCAGCCTCTTATTCCAGCGCTCAAAAGCAACTGGCTGATCACCCATGTGATCACCTGTTTTTTCGGTTATGCGGCCTTCGGCCTCTCTTTCGCCCTGAGCGTCATGTACTTGATCAAAAGCCTTGATAAGCAAGGGTCCAAAGGCCTTTTCATAAAGCTCATTCCGCCTCAGGATATCCTTGATGACCTTAATTACCAGATGATCGTCATCGGCTTTCTCATGCTGACTCTGGGAATCATTACAGGATCTGTCTGGGCACATTCCGCGTGGGGCACCTATTGGAGCTGGGACCCGAAAGAAACATGGTCATTGATCACCTGGCTGATCTACGCATCCGTCATCCATTCAAGGATGGTGCGAGGATGGCGAGGAAAAAAGATTGCGATCCTTTCCATCATAGGATTCTGTTGCGTGCTGTTCACCTATTTTGGGGTCAATTATCTTGCCGGTCTCCATAGTTACGCAAAATCATGAGAGAACCATTTTCTCTTATGCCTTGAGCAACTTAACGGACAAAATTTACAGGATCTCTTATATAGTGGCCTATCGCGTCCTCCTCTGTCTGTGGTATATTCGGAAACCAACTACCCACGGCGTTTACATTGCCGTCTGGAATAACAACAAACTTCTCATCATCAAGAATTCCTACAGAAAGGCCTACACATGTCCGTCCGGGGGAATTAAACGGCGTGAAAAAGACAGGGACGCCGCAGTCAGAGAACTTCGAGAGGAAGTGGGCCTTTCTGTTGAAGCGCACCGTTTGCGCTTTGCAGGAGAGTACACTTGCTTGAACGAATTCAAAAAAGATACGGTGTCTTTTTTTGAAATCCACTTCACAGACTATCCTCCTGTTAAAAAAGACAATAGAGAGGTTGTCTGGACCAAATTCATGGAGGTGGGAAAAGCCATGGAATTGCCTTTGTCACCTCTCCTGGAGGCCTACTTAAAGGACTGTGTTGCAACGAAACAAGGGTAACAGCCTAAAAATCAGCTAATCGTTACTTGTTGCTGGTTACGTGTCGGAGTGTAGCCCTTTCAAGGTGACTCCTGACCTGGACGATTTGGAGATAAGGCTTAGGATATTAGCCTATTATTGTAGTTTGGGGTGTCAGGTGTCAGTGTTCAGGTTTCAGGAATAAAGCAATTCTGTCCATTAATATTTGTTGAAACACCTTATACCTGACACCCGACACCTGAAACCTAAATGCTCTGAACCCGATTTTTATCTATAATCCCAAACTATTACCTGTTTTCGATAACCACCTTGAAAGGGCTGGTATCGGAGTGTAGCGGAGGTCCAGGAATACATGAAGATTACAAACTACTAATCACTGAAGGGGGATCCTTCCATGGATGACTTATACGCCAGAGGAACGGAATTCATCAGGTCCAGTAGAAAAATACTGATTTTCACGGGCGCCGGGCTCAGCACCGATTCGGGCATTCCGGATTTCAGAAGTCCTGGTGGGGTCTGGGAGAAATATGACCCATCTGATTTTTATTTTCAAAATTTTATTTCGAGCGAAACTTCCCGCGAAAAATACTGGGAGATGAGCACGGAAATGTATGAGACCATAAGAGATGCAAAACCAAATCGTGCCCACATGTTCATTAGGAAGCTGGAGGACATGGGCAAGCTTTCAGCCATCGTGACGCAGAATATCGATCACCTTCATCACAAGGCCGGCAACTCCCCTGACAAAATCATTGAACTGCATGGGACTGCAGTCACAGTTTCGTGCCTGAGTTGCAAAAAGCCTTACGACAGGGATGAAATTCAGGAACGGATCGGTTCCGGAATCAAAGCCCCCTCCTGCGACGACTGTGGGGGTATCCTGAAACCGGATACCGTTTCATTCGGTCAGGCCATGCCCGAAGAAGAGATGCACAGGGCCATGACGTGCGCCGGAGAGTCTGATTTATGCATTGTATTGGGATCCTCTCTCGTCGTATATCCAGCGGCCTCAGTTCCCATCCAGGCTGCACGGGAGGGCGCCCCATTGATCATCATCAATCGTGATCCCACACCCCACGACCCCCAGGCAGATCTGGTTATACACGATTCGGTATCGGAAACTCTGGAACAGATGCTGAAGCCTTTCTAAGCGCTCAAAAAAAACATGCCGGGGATGAACCCAGATTATCACCGATTTTTAATTTTTCAAACTTTTTCTTGAAACACGAACCAATAAGAGCTATTTTGCTTCGTTTAGAGATAGAAGTTGATTTCAAGGAGGGTGACTATGTTACGCGTTGGTTTTGTAGGCTGGAGGGGTATGGTTGGCTCAGTGCTCATGGGCCGTATGCTTGCTGAAAAAGATTTCAAAGGGTTTGAGATTGAATTCTTCAGCACTACCCAGATGGGGAAAGAAGGGCCTGATGTGGGGATCGATTCACCTCCGGTGAAAGATGCCCTTGATATCGATTCTCTTTCCTCTCTGGATATCATTGTGACCTGCCAGGGAGGCAGTTATACCAAGCAAGTATACCCGGAACTTATGAAAGCCGGATGGAAAGGCTACTGGATAGATTCCGCATCCACCCTCAGACTGGACGACAACAGCATTATCGTGTTGGATCCTGTAAACAGGTCCATCATAGATGCGGGATTGTCTTCGGGCATCAAAACCTATGTAGGGGGAAACTGTACTGTCAGCCTCATGCTCATGGCACTTTCGGGCCTGTTTTCGGCCAACCTCGTGGAGTGGATTTCCTCCATGACCTATCAGGCAGCCTCCGGTGCCGGCGCCAATAACATGAGAGAACTTATTATCCAGATGGGTGTTATTGCCGATGCTGCGAAACCCCTTCTGGAAGACCAGGCCGCCACGGCCATCGCAATAGATGAAGTTGTAACTGCAGAAATGCGAAAAGGCACTTTTCCAACAGACAATTTTCTGGCGCCTCTTGCCGGCAGCCTTCTGCCCTGGATCGACTCTTCCATGGAAACCGGCCAGACCAGGGAAGAATGGAAAGGATTTGTGGAGACGAATAAGATCCTCCAGACGGAAACACCGATCCCCATAGACGGCATGTGCGTTCGTGTGGGGGCCATGCGTTGCCACAGCCAGGCCCTTACGATAAAACTAAAGAAAGACCTCCCCATGGATGAAATAACGGACCTTCTGAAAAATGGAAACAGATGGGTCAAGCTGATTCAAAACGATAAAGAATCCACCATACGTGAACTGACGCCCGCGTCCGTAAACGGTACGCTCCAGGTTCCCGTCGGCCGTCTTAGAAAATTGATGATGGGATCGGAATATTTAGGAGCATTCACGGTGGGAGATCAGTTGCTCTGGGGGGCAGCTGAGCCTGTACGTAGAATACTGAAGATAATCATTGAGCATCTGTCCTGATACTGCCGGCATGGTTCCGAAACATATATTGACAAAATCGGCAGCATGGATAGAATAACACAAACAAAGTTCTTGGAAGTGGAAAGCTCACTGGTGGGGCTCCCGGACTTCAAATCCGGTGTATCGGGCTAAAACCTCGATAGGTGGGTTCGATTCCCATGCACTTCCGCCAAGTAAAATCAAGGACTTAGCCAAATGCGGGCAAGTCCTTTTTTTTATTTTTAGATTATTGGGGGTGCACATAGGGTGCACTACAGATGGGTCACAAAAGAGATATTTAGGGTGAAATCGGGGCATTTTTTTCATGGATTGGTTTTGTTCCTGGGAAGAAATCCGTTATCGGCCTGAACTCAATCCTGTCAGGGAATTTCTCTGTTAAGTGTTGTGTTTTGGTTTTGCACGACTGAATGTCACCGCCGGTCGTCACGAGGCCCATCTATGGCGATTGATGCGAGACCCAT
>CAYOWC010000137.1:0-4045 GCA_964407525.1 uncultured Desulfobacteraceae bacterium
ATCTTAGCGTTCTTTGCGTCTTGAGCGTAGCCCCGCTAGCGGGACAAGCCCCGGCTACGGGACAAGCGGGCGGTAAATAATTGTGCGCAAGTTTCTTTCCCGGTCAGAGGCGGCGCTCATATGTTATTAGATTTTAAATCGACGAGGCCTAACCATGATTGTAAAAAAATATTCTCGAATAATGCTTCTTTCGCTATTTTTTGCATTGCTTTTCATTCACGGATGCACTTTTCTTGGCAACTACGCGAAAGTCAGGATTGCCACCGGCCAATATGCCACTACCGTGACTGATCTTGCAGCTAACTGGAGGGACTACAACGTCTCCTATGCAGGCCTGTCCATCAAGAATCCTTCGGCCCTTCTGTTTGATACCAAAATAGACGGGCGATCGATCACCTATGATAAATGGACACCCGTTACAGACGAAACCGTACTCAATACTATTATGAAATGGCTTGGCGCAGACCCTAATTTCCGCCCGTATCTCTGGAAAATCCTTGCAGACAACGATCAGCTTTTCGGATATGTTTACACATCGGCCGTAGAACAGGTGGTTATGAAAAAAATCGATGACAAAACCCTGTTTGCAGAAGATATCCCACTTCCACCCATCGATTACGGGTTTGGCGGCAGGTTTTGATGATTTTCACGGCATCCTTCATCCACAAATTTACGCTTTCTTCAGATATGAGCGTAGCCTCTGACCGGGAAAAATGGTCAGTCTGATCGAGAAAGAGACTTTTTACGCTATTACTTACCGCCCGCTTGTCCCGCTGGCGGGCTACGCTCAAGACGCAAAGAATGCGAAGACTTTGTTTTTTACCGAATCGGAACGGACGATTCGATAAAGAAATCGGCCCTTCGGGCATTTCGGAGAATGTTTATGTTATCGGAACCATTGTGAGGGATCTCATGAAAAAATGGACTGTTTTTTCGAATCGTCCGTTCCGATTCGAAAAAGGCTTTGCGGCCTTCGCGACTTTGCGGTTCAATTTACCTGAAGTTTCACACGAGGTGCATGATCCAGTTGAAAATGGAACATCGAAAATGAAAATCGGGTGCCGAAACTGGAAATTCGAAATTGGATAACCATCCGAACTATTCTGTTTTTTCTAATTTCCAATTTCAAGTTTCCCCGGTGAAAGCGGGATCTTCGACAAATTTCTCTGCCAAACAGCCAGAAAATAAACGATTAACCCATGTACGAAAGACGTCGCTCTTTCGAGGAGAACCATCTACGCCATGCCACCTATAATTGCCATTGCCGGAAGACCGAACGTAGGGAAATCGACCCTGTTCAACCGTCTTTCCAGATCAAAATCTGCCTTGGTCGATGACCGCCCCGGGATAACCAGAGACCGTATACAAGCGCCTATCTCCTACAACGGGAAGCCGATTATCCTTCTCGATACGGGTGGATTCGAAGACATCGGCCAGGACCCACTGCTCAAAGAGGTAAGAGCGCAGGTAAGGAAAGCCGTGGAAGACGCTGACAGGGTCATCTTCGTGGTGGACGGCAGGCAGGGCTTGCTTCCCGGCGATGAGGAGATGGCTCTTTATCTCCGAAAAAACCAGAAGAAAGTCTTTCTTGCGGTAAACAAGGTGGACAGCCCCGAACATGACCATCTGATCCTTGAATTTCACGGATTAGGCATGGGGACTCCTTTTCCGATTTCCTCGGCACACGGATACGGAATTGCTCCATTCATGGAGGCCGTCATAAAAGACCTGCCCATAACAACCCATGACCATGAAGACCCTGACCAGGTCAGAATAGTCGTGCTGGGCAGGCCCAACGCCGGGAAATCTTCTCTCATCAACAGGATACTGAAACAGGACCGCCTGGTTGTCAGCGATATTGCCGGAACCACACGCGATACGGTGGATTCCGTTTTTCACCATGGGCGAAAAGAGTATGTGTTGATTGATACGGCAGGGCTGCGCAGAAAGGCAAAGGTGAAAGAGAAGATCGACACCTTTTCCATGATTAAGGCTGTCAAGAGCCTGGATCGCTGCCACGTGGCTGTGGTCCTCATCGACGCATGGGAAGGCGTATCGGAACAGGATGCCAGAATTTGCGGTTACGCCCTTGAAAAAGGCCGGGGACTTGTCTTGGCCATCAACAAATGGGATCTGCTCAAGGGGGAAGAAAGAAAGAGGCGCGATCTGGAAAACGACATAGACAGGCAGCTGCACTTCATTTCTTACGCGCCACGGGTGAACCTTTCAGCCCTTACGGGCGAAAGGGTCATTAAACTCTTCACGAAAATAGACATGGTGTTCAAAGAATTTTCCACCAGGGTCACAACAGGGCCTTTAAACAGAGCCCTCCAGGAAACTACCCAGCGTCATCCGCCTCCACGCATTGGTGGAAGAGGAAGGCTCAAGTTCCTCTACGCAACCCAGACCCGTACCAGACCGCCCACATTTACTATCTTTGTCAATAGACCGGACAAAGTACATTTTTCCTATGAGCGTTTGCTGATCAACCAGTTTCGGAGCACATTCCAACTTTCCCATGTTCCCATAAAACTGGAGTTCAAGGAAAGAAAGAGTAAAAACAAAGGCAAGGGAGGTCCAAATTCATGAACATTCTCATTACGATCGGCCATCTGCAACTCACCGCAGAATTGAACCAAACCCCGACGGCAAAGAAGATTGGGACCGCCCTTCCCTTCCAGACTACCTTTGACACATGGGGCGACGAAATCTATTTCGGCATCCCCGTGGAAGCGGAATTGGAAGAAACCGCTATGGAGGAAGTGCAGATGGGGGATCTCGGCTATTGGCCTCCAGGCAAGGCATTCTGCATATTCTTTGGACCGACCCCCATGAGTACGGATGGCAGGATTGTCCCTGCGAGCGCCGTCAACATCGTTGGTAAAGTCCTCGGAGAAGCCGAAACGTTCAAAGAAGTGATGCATGAATCCCAAGTTATAGTAACCGCAGAATAAGTGCATCGAGAAACCCATGGAATATTCCAACATTCTCTACAAAAAATCGGTGCCCATAGCCATCCTGTCCCTCAACAGACCCGAAATAAAAAATGCCTTCACCCTGAAAATGGCTGAAGATATCTATCAGGCTCTCAAAGACGCCTCCAGCGATCCGGCCATAAAAGTCATCATTATCAGGGGAGAAGGAAATGTCTTTTCCGCAGGCGGAGACATAAAAGAGATGTCTCGCGGGAAGCTGACCTCCTGGGATATGAAGGACTACCTGTGGAACCATGTCCAGAAAATCCCTCTGCTCCTGGAAGAAATAGACAAGCCGGTCATCGCCTCTATTGATGGGCCGGCATTCGGCGGAGGGTTCGGACTGGCCTTAGCCTGTGACCTTCGTATCGCTTCAGAAAGAGCCACTTTTTGCGCCACATACGTGCGGATAGGCCTGGCGTCTGGAGACGGAAGCGCCATTTATCTACCCAGACTGGTGGGATTTAGCAGAGCCATGGACATCATCTTTACAGGAAGGGTAATCGAAATGGAGGAGGCCCACGGGTTAGGGCTTGTGAACAGGGTCGTCTCTGCGGAAACCCTGGAAACGGAAAGTCTTGCTTACGCAGGTGAAATTGCCAGGTGGCCCGAAGCCTCCCTGAAAGCAAGCAAAAGAGCACTCTACGATGGTCTTACATCCGACCTGAAAGGGCACCTGGATTACATGTCTTCCCAGTTGGCCCTCCTGTCCGAAACCAGGGAGCACAAGAAGGCAATCAAGGCGCTAATCCACAAAAACAAATTCCCAAAAGATCAATAGTGGTTCAAGTTTTTACTCACGCAAAGCCGCAAACATAGAGACCTACAAACGATACACCGTAGGTTTTTCCTTCATATCAATATCAATGCCGATAGAGTCCCCTGTCTTGAATCCCAGTTTTCGGAATTCCGGGACCACTTCCTCGTCCCTGTCCTTATACCAGAATACCGACCAGACCGGGTTTCGCACCGTGGCAATACCATAAGCATCATGGCTGCCCAGGTTGATCCGAATCTCATCCCTGGCAATCAGGGTGTCCGCCTCTGAAAGAAAATAATCCCGTTTATAC
>CAYOWC010000137.1:4145-12160 GCA_964407525.1 uncultured Desulfobacteraceae bacterium
GTGTCCGCCTCTGAAAGAAAATAATCCCGTTTATACAGATTATTGTAAAGGGCCTTGGAGAGTAATTCCTGCATTTCTGGGGTTTCATCTAAATAATGGTTGGCAATCTGATATAGATCCCCCGGTGCGTCAATAGCCAGCCCAATGATGGCGAATTTTTCGTGTCTCAGGGCAAAGTCCTCAAATTCGGATTCGTATGCCTTAATCATCTTGCATACTTCATCGATTCCGAAACCGGATAGATTTTTTCCCATAACGAAATTTTCACATTCATCAATGATGTGCATATAGAAAGCCGAGCTGTCCATCACAAAGACCGGGCGTTCACGATAGTTCCTCCTTTTTCTGATCCTTCTTATCCCGTCTAATCTGACCGATCTCTCACTCTGTTCCTGATGCAGAGTTTCCACATGCGAGATATCTTTTGCCTGAACCACATGGGTTTTCCCGTCTCCTGAGATAATGTATTCGATCTCGCAATGGAAACCAAGATATTGCTGAATATCTTCGGATATACCCAGAAGCCCCGTGTCGTGGGGCGTCTTTGTGATATAGGGAAGACTTTCTACTTTGTGTGACCTGGTCCGGCAGTAACCAAATTCCCAACTGTTCCCTAACATTTTCGCCATGACAGCAGTGCCGTTAATGAAGGGCATGACAATAACTCCCATATCATCCATATCCAATTCGGGGGCGTGGCTAAATTTCTGCTGCCGCAATATGGAAAGCCTGTTTACGGTTTTTCCCAGCTTGATAATTCGATTCCGCGCATATTGAATGCCCGTAACGTCGGCATAGGTTTCAAGGGAATCAAAGGTCCCCGGCTTAAAGGCTTCTTCCAACGGATGGGCGCTCCGGGCAATCACCTTAAAACTTTCCTGATGGCGGCTGAGGAATTTCTTGAGTTTTCCGAAATTTTGATTTTTGAAGTCCTCTGCAGGCACATAGATGAAATCAGGCACGTTGAATTTGCCCTTTTTCAATTTTTCAAGGTACAACGCCTTTTCAGGCACGATAGGTATCATCGGTTTTTTCTCCTGTGATAGGTAGCACCTAAAAGCTGCAATTAGCTTTTACATAGCCGTTAGCTTAAAGATCTCAAGCATTTGAATAATTTTTTCCCATGTTGGGATTCTCACTTTTTGATGCTAACCTATTGCGCCGTAAGTCACTGATTTTCAGCGGCTATGTAAACGCTAACCGCTAATTGCATCTTTTAAGTGTCACTATCTGGATCGGCGGACTACTTCCGCCAATATTCAGGCGCCAAAAGAACAATCACGGTATAAATCTCAAGGCGCCCCAGGAGCATACAAGTGATCAATACCCATTTTCCGGCAATGGGAATCTCCAGATAATTCCTGATGGGACCAACCGCTCCAAAGCCGGGGCCAATATTGCCGATGGATGCGGCAACAGATGATAAAGAGGAGATGAAGTCAAGCCCGAGACCTGCCATAACCAGGGAAGCCACAACAAAAAGACCCATGTACAGAAAAAAGAATCCCCATATGCTACCCAGGACATCCGTGGAAACGGGTTGCCCGCCCAACTTAACCGTGGTCACCGCATGGGGATGAATAATACGGAAGACCTGCTGATATCCTTGTTTCACCATCAGTATGATCCGCACAATTTTTATCCCACCCCCCGTGGAACCCGCCATGGCGCCTAAAAACATGCAGACAAAAAGAATCATCTGGGAAAAGTAGGGCCATTTTTCATAATCCGCAGAGACAAAGCCTGTTGTAGTGATGATGGAACTTATCTGAAAGGCGGCAAATCGGAAGGCGTCGAAAATAGACTGATATACTTCGCCATAAATATCCAGGGTGACCAGGACAATGAACACCCCCACGATAACCAGGAACACTCTACACTCCGAGTCTTTGCCAAATATTTTCAGGTCTCCTTTGAGCAGTCTGTAGTGCAGGGAAAAATTGATGCCGGCCAAAAGCATGAAAACCACGATGACAAAATCAAAATATGCGCTGTTAAATTGGGTAATACTCGCATTTTTTGTTGAAAAGCCGCCTGTGGGCAAAGTGCAGAAAGCGTGGCAAAAAGAATCAAACAGGCTCATGCCGCCCCCCCAAAGCAGCGCCACCTCCAGAAGCGTCATGAAAAGATAGATTTTCCAAAGGGTCCTGGCGGTTTCAGAGATTCGGGGTTTAAGTTTATCAACAACAGGGCTGGGAATTTCAGCCTTATACAACTGCATTCCGCCGATACCGAGGAATGGAAGGATGGCGATCGAGAGGACAATAATGCCCATCCCGCCCAGCCACTGGGTCAGACTTCTCCAGAGAAGAATTCCCTCTGGAAGGGACTCGATATCTGTTATAACGCTGGCGCCCGTGGTGGTAAATCCGGAAATGGATTCAAAACAGGCGTCGGTAAAGTCAGGGGTGACGCCTGAAAGAAAATAGGGCAGAGCCCCGACGACTCCCGCCATCATCCATCCGAGCGTAACAATGGCAAGGCCATCCCGATGGCTGAGTTGTTTTCCCTTTTGATTTTTTGTGAAAATAAAGGGAATGATTCCCAGAAGGCATGTGATCGCCATTGCCAGAAGTAAAGACTGGGTACAATGATCTCCATACAGGAAAGATGTGGCCAATGGGGCCGACATGGAAAGCCCCAGGAAGAGGATCAAAATCCCCGTGAAACGAAAGATAATTTGGGAGTTCATTGGAAATATTCCAGCTTTACAGTGAGCAGCTTTTCCAATTTCGGCAGCACTTGTTGAAGAGCGAATATGATGAGCCTGTCTCCTGGTTTGATCACGGTGTCGCCTTTGGGGATAAGGATCTCGTCCTCGCGAAAAATGGCGCCGACAATAGCCCCTTTTGGCATTTTCACCTTGTGCAGGGGGGTGTTGACAATGTCCGACGTTTCCAGGGCTTCGGCTTCAATGGCCTCAGCATGTTCTCCTTTTAAGGGTGCCACCGATAGAATTTTACCCGGCCTGATATATTGCAGGATAGCCCTGACTGCCGCCAGTCTCGGGCTGACCACGGTATCGATGCCTATGGCGCTCATAAGCGGTAAATAACTCAATTTGCTGACGCGGGTGACGCATTTTCGAGTTCCCAGTCCTTTCGCAAGAAGGGATATGAGAATATTGCTTTCTTCATCACCGGTAATGGCAACAACGAAGTCCGCACTCCCGATATTCTCTTCTTCCAGAAGTTCTTTGTCGGTTCCGTCTCCATTGATGACCGTCACATGGGAAAGACAGGCTGAAAGTTCAACACATATGGCTTCGTCTTTTTCAATAATTTTAGTGTTGATTTTTGCCTTGTCCATTGCCATGGCCAGGGCCTTGCCTGTCTGTCCGGCACCAATGATAATAACCCGTCTCAGGCCTTTTTCTTTGATTCCAAAAAATCCCAGGGTTTGTTCCAATTCCGAGTTTTTGGCAACGAGGTAAACCAGATCTCCCGCCAGGATACTGTCGTTGCCGTGGGGAATGATCACCTGGTTTTTTCGTACGATGGCGCCCACCAGGATTTGCTCTTCCGCTTTCGTAAATGAAAGGAGTTTTCGGCCAACGAAAGGAGATTTCTTCTCCACTGTAACGCCGATAAGTTTGACTCTCCCCCCCACAAAATCGATGACTTCCGAAGCCCCCGGGATTTCCATTAACCTTTGGATACTCTGCACCATTTCAGACTGGGGATTGATCACATGGTCAATCCCAAGGTGATCTTTATCCAACAACGGCAATTCCTGTAGATACTCCTCATTCCTCAGTCTGGCAATTTTGATCAGGTACGGATTGAGGTTTTTTGCAATCAAACAGGAAACCAGATTGACTTCATCGCTGTTCGTGGTTGCCAACAACATATCGGCATCCTTGATCCCCGTATTTTTGAGGAGTCGAGGACTTGTCCCTGAACCCAAAAAAGCCTGCACATCCAGGTGTTCGGTGACACGCCTGATCTGTTCCGGGTTCTGATCAATCAGAACAACGTCCTGGTTTTCTTCCGACAGTCGCTGGGCGATATGGAATCCCACTTCGCCCGCGCCCACGATGATCACCTTCAATGAAGACCCTCCCACTCTCTTCCCGCAGGCCCGAATTGTGGATACTGATCCAACTCGGGCCTTTGTAACCGAATGGCTGACGTTACCAGCCTCTTTCAGCCAGGATGTGCCTTACTTTTTCTTCTGCTTTTTTCTGCACCAGAACCATTTTCCTGGTGTGGGCTTTTTTAATTTTTTCGGTCAGGACTTTCAGGTCCGCCGGCTTTTCAAGGAGATCTGTGGCACCCAGTTTCATGGCCTCCACCCCTTTTTGTACCGTGGCATGCCCAGTGAGAAGAATGACCTGTAAATCCGGATTCTTCTTTTTAAGCTCCTTGAGGGTCTCGAGGCCGTCCATTTCGGGCATCTGGAGATCTAAAATGATGGCGTCATAGCTCTCTTCCTGAGCCTTTTTGAGCGCATCTTTCGGAGAGGTCGTAGTCGTTACATTCATGTCTCTCGCCTCCATACGCTCCGCCATGGTGTCCAGAAATTCTTTTTCATCATCCACCAGCAATACTTTTTCCATTTTATTCTCCTTTCTTGATAGCTGTTAGCTGTTAGCTGTTAGCGCTTGATCTATGTCTTTTGGTAAAAACAGGTGGATTTCCCCTGCTTTTTCATCCTGTTGGATCGTTGCATTCAGCATTCGCAACAGGGCCTTCTCTTTTTCCGTTGGAAATGCTGGCTCCGATAGGTTTGAGAGTTCTTCGAGACCGGTAACCCTTATTTTTACCGAAGCCTTGCCTGTTTCAAAGGTGAGCCCAACGGTTTTTCCATCTCCTGATACGTCCATGGCAAAATCCAGCATTTGCCAGATAAGATTCTGCAAATGAAAAGGCGATGTGATCACAGCGGAAGCATCGGAGGATGGCTGGAGTTTCAGTGTGATGCTTCGCATATCCGCAAATCTTTGGGCCAGGCCCACAGCCAGTTCAAGGGTTTCCTTTATGCCGACGCTTCTTTGAAACTCATCCACGCTGTGTGCCAGTCCGTTCATGTTAGCAGTGATTCCGTCTGCTCGCTGGATCTGGGCCATAACTCTCTGGGATATGACCTGGATACGTTCAGGGTCGATGGGTATGCCCTTTTCCGCCATCAAGTTGTAGTCTTCCAGAAGGCCTGCGCTCTCATTGATGATGGCCATGATATTCTTGATTTCATGGGATATGGATGCCGTCATTTTTCCGAAAAACTGAAGTTCGGATGCGATTCCGATGCTATTGCGATCAACCATAATCGGTTCCCCTATTTGTTCATCAATTGATTCATTTTATGGAGGAGTTCATCAATGGTCACCGGTTTCAGCAGATAATAGTCCACTCCGGTCTCAGCGGATCCGGCGGCAAAGTCATCCTGCGAACCGTGCCCGGTCATGAAAATGAATTTCATTCGAGGGCATTTTTCTTTCATCATTTTGTGAAGATTAATACCATTAATGCCCGGGATCTTCACGTCGAGAACCGCCAGGTCAAAATCTTCCTGATCGATAAGCGCAAGTGCCGCATCGCCGTTTGTCGTCCAACGTGCTTCGATTCCCCTGATGCCCAACCGCTCCGCCAGTGTTTCCACCAGTTCCTGTTCGTCGTCCACTAAGAGTACTCGCACGAGTTTTTCATCTCCTTTTCTTTGATGGCGAGGGGCAAGGTAATGGTGAAGGTTGTCCCCCTGTTCACTTCGCTTGTAACATCAATGATTCCCCCCAGCTGTTCCACAAGGCCGTAGGTAATGGAAAGCCCCAGACCGGTGCCGCCCTTTCCCGTTTTTGTAGAAAAGAAAGGCTCAAAAACTCGCTTGATATCTGATTCCGAAATGCCGCACCCCGTATCCGAAATGATCAGGACAATATTATTTTTGTCTGCCATGGAGGCCTTTACCCGAAGATGGCCGTTGTTTTCCATGGCGGCAAAGGCGTTGTTGATGATGTTCAGAATAACCTGCTGCAGCCTGCCCGCATCCGTATCGATGTTGGGAAGGTTTTCTGCAATTTCAATGGAGATCTGAATGGAGCGGTATTCCGCTTCCTTGTTCAAAAACCCCAGCACTTCCCGAACCACTTCCTCAAGATTTATGGACTGAACACTCACATCCATATGACGGGCAAAACCCAGCAGCCTTTTGGTGATTCTGCCGCAACGGGTCACTGAACCCAGGATGGAATCCAGAAGCCTCATCAGCATGTCGTTTTGTTTATATTCCTCCTTGAAAAGGAACAGGTCTTTCATGAGCCCTGCTTTTTCGTTGATGATGGCCAGAGGATTGTTTATTTCGTGAGCCACACCGGCCGCCAGCCTTCCAATGGAAGCCATTTTATTGGTGTATTCCACCTGATGAAGGCTGACAATCAGTTTCTGGTCGGACTGAAATATCCGGTTGACCAGGTAGGTGGCCCCCCAGAGTATGACGAATAGAATAAAGGCCACACTGATGGCCAGAAATCCAATGAGTTCTTTCCGGGTATTGTACCACGCTTTCATCAATTCCTGCTTATGCTTTACCACCATCAGGATAAAAGGGGTACCCGTAATGTAACGGTAGCCGATCACCAGAGGAATGCCTTTTTTGGTTTCCCACTCAAAAACCCGTGTTTCCGGTGCAAAATCGGGTATGGGTAGGGTAATGCGCTCCAGAACCTTGCCATGGGATCGGGTCGGCGTTTGCAGCACCCCTTCATGATTAATGATGAACGCATCTCCATGACCGTCTACTTCAAGGTCCGACAGCAGATCGTTGAATTTCCCCGTATCGAGTGTCGCCCTGAGCACTCGAAAAAAGCCACCTTCCGATGGGTAGTATTTTACTGCAATGACAATATGTGGAACATGCCGGAACCCCCTGAACACATCGCTGATATACTCTCCCCGTTTGACGGCCTGTTGGTACCACTCCTGATCGCTGTAATCCTTCCCTATCAGATTGTAGGGACCCGCGTACACGCACTGAATTCCCAGATGGTCGATACAGCCCAAGTCCGTAAAACCGCCGTAGCTCTTTTTCAGATTTTCGAGGACCTGTTCCATCCGTTTCGGGTTTACATTCAGTGTGAAATTATTGTCATGGACGACGAAATCAAGGGCGGATTTACGTTCGTTGAGAAAATAGGACAGGGTCCTGCGGGTGTTGGATACGAGTCTTGATGTCCTTAGCAGGATGTCCGTTTCCACATCATGGCGCGTTGCCCGGTAATCCATAACCGCCATGAACATGAGGGGCGCCAGAACAACCGCGGACGTCACGAAAACCGCCGCATACCAGGTGCGTCTAAAATTAAACTGAGACCCGTAGGGCCCTGAAGCGAAAAGGCGGTGATCCCAGAATTCCGGTTTTATCTTGTTCAGGAAGCTCATAAAATTTCTGCCTAATCCTTAAGCCCTACTTCATTTTGCGGATCTTTTCATTGGCCTCTTTCAGGGTTTCCGTTAAGACCGCAATATCCACTGGCTTCTGGAGATAGGCGAAGGCACCCAGCTCCATGCAGACCTTTCTGTCGGTTTCCGACCCGTGGCCCGTAAGGATGATCACCTCAATTTCAGGACTGGATTTTTTAACGCGCCTCAACACCTCGATGCCGTCGATGCCTGGCATCTTGAGGTCGAGAATCATAACCTCCGGTTCATCATCGTTGACCAGTTTGAGGGCCGATTCTCCGTCGTAGGCAACGGCTGATCCCATATCCCGCATCAGCAATCGCTCCGAAAGGGTCTGCACGAACTCTCTTTCGTCATCCACCAAAAGCACTTTCGACGGGGCCTGAAAATCGACTTTACGATAGATATCTGTCTGATGGTAGTTCTTGCCCACCTTGGTGTTGACCGACGAAACGCCGGGAACCCGAGCCGCGATGGATTTGAGTTCCTCTTCAAGCCGGCTCAGCATCAGCACATGCTTGTTGATGGTAATGGTGACCATCCCGTCCACGGCATCCACTTCAGTACTGTGCCCTTCTCTGCTAAGTGCTGCCCCCACCGTGGCCGCCAGCAGGAAAT
>CAYOWC010000138.1:0-12023 GCA_964407525.1 uncultured Desulfobacteraceae bacterium
CCTTTTTCCATCATATACAGGGTCATAATGGTCTCAATAACGCCACACGATCCCATGGTATGCCCGGTGTACCCTTTCAACCCGGTGACATGGGGTTTGTCCCCGTAAACATTTCCAATGGACTGGGCTTCGATCACGTCTCCCATTTTGGTGGCTGTGGCGTGGGCGCTGATAAAATCCACCTGATCTGGATGAATCTTTGCGTTTTCGAGACCGAGTTTTATGGTTCGGGTGATACCATCTTTGCTGGGCAGGATCAAGTCCCCGCCATTGTTGCAGCACGAAAATCCGATGATCTCAGCCAGTATGGGAGCCCCCCTTTTCCTGGCGTGTTCATATTCCTCTACCAGGACCGCTCCTGCTCCTTCGCCTACGACGAGACCGTCTCTTCTTGTATCAAAGGGCCTGGGAGTCAGGTGGGGTGTTTCATTGAAGTCTGTGGAGCAAGCCAGGAGATTGTCAAATACCGCGACTGTAGTGGTATCATATTCATCGGCGCCTCCACAGATCATAGCATCCTGCATGCCGAATTTGACCGATTCGTACCCGAAACCGATAGATTGACTGCTTGTGGTGCAGGCAGTTGATGAGGAAATTACTCTCCCAGTTATTTCAAACATTTTTGTGATGTTGACTGCGGTGGTATGGACCATTGACTTAAGATAATCTACGGCGCCGATGGCAGCGAATTTGGCCTCTGACCGGCTGAAAAAATTCTTGTATATTTCCCGTTGAACAGTGGGGCTCCCATGTGTTGATCCAAATGCAACTCCAACCTTTCCAGATGACAGAAAGTCTTGTTCCAGGCCGGAAGACTCGATGACTTCTTTTACTGCCTGGCATGCATAATAGGAGACCGGACCCATGGTCTTCCTATATTTTCTCGCAAAATCAAAATCAATAGGGTAATCGATTGTCCCATAAACCTTGCAGTCTATGTATCCTGAAAGGAGATCGTCCTCCCGCAGAGAAATGACGCCGGATTTGCCGTGTAGCAAGCTGTCTACAATACTTTCCTTGCCGTGGCCAATTGGTGTGATGGCTGAGGCGGCTGTGATTACAACTCTTCTTTCCATACTCATTTTACCTCTCCTGACCTCGTCAACTTCTTGCCGAGCTCCGGAGTTTGATTTCTCAGAGGGATTTTTTTTCAACCATCAGTGCAACATAATCACATATCTGATTAATTGTACGGATATCCATCGCCTGCTTCTTTTCTTCCCTTGTAAGGGTGCTCCCAAGCATATCCTCGATATCCCCAAGGAGTTCGAGGGCATCGATACTGTCGAATTCATGCTTTTCTCTCAGATCATCATCCATTCCAGGATTTTCTATTTCAAATTCTTCTTCCAGGATATGTAATATTTTTGTTTCTATTTCTTGCCGTGTCATATTTTATTCCTCATTTTTTCCCATCATTTCAAGCTTAGCATGATGGATTAACCCAATATATTTTAGTGGAGGTTCAATGTCAAACGAAAGGTGTCACCCGGAAAAAGCAATTAGCAGTTAGCAATTAGCGGTTAGTGGTTACTTAGCCACACAATGTCAGCTATTTATGATGCAATAAGTAAGCATCAAAAAATGAATTCCCAAATAAAGGGAAAAGCCACCCAAATGATTGAGATCTTTAAGCTAACGGCTATGTAAAAGCTAATGGCAGGTTTTTTGTGTTATTCGGATTAAGGCATCGTTCTCATGGTGGTGGGAAATGAAAGGGTCATAAAATTTTTGTGCCGAGAAACGGCTCAAAATGATGCCATTGGACAGGGTATTCTTGTACGTTTTCTTGAAGGATATCAGCATATTTCTGGGCAGATTTCCTGATTGCCTGCTCTCGTTCAGAACGGGTTGCCGCATGAACAAAAATAGGTTTCGAGGCCTTGAAGTGGAATTTTCCTTTTCCGGTACGAAAAGAGAAAAATACAAAAAGGGGTTTGCCTGACAAGAGGGACAGCAGGTGCGGAGCCTGGGGGATAGAGACTTCATGGTCGAGAAATTGTACTTGGACACTTCTCTGGTCTTTGTGCCAGAGAATGTCGCCGGTCATGGAAACGAATCCCCCCATCTTTAATAAATTTATCCCTTCCACGAGATCAAATGGCGACCCCCCGTCAGGACCGACGGCAACGATCCTGATGCCCGCCTTATTTAATTCATTTTTCTGGATCCCTTCAATTTGCTCCTTGTGCTTGATCCCCATATACAGAAGCAGGTCCATTTCAGGGAGCAGTTTTTTCAGGAGATGTACCGCAACCTCCCAGTTCCCCACGTGAGACATGAGGATAATCCCCCCTGTTTTTTGAACCGATGCTTCCCGTAGATGTTCCAGGCCCTCGGAAGTAAAAGCAATTTCTCCGGAATTTTCAAGTAGAATCCTGTCCATGAAGACTCTGGTGAAACCGTGATACTGTTTCCAGGCATATTTGAGGCAGGATGTCCGTGTTTTCCCCGGAAAAAGTGCCCCGTAAAACCGGATACTGTTCCGCACTTGTCGGGGTTTACATAAAAAATATCCAGTGGCGATGAACCATGTCACCAGGGAAAATATCCACCCTCCCAGTGCCCTGGATAACCACGTGAGGGTTTTATAAAATGCGGCTTTCATGATCTGGCTATTTGACGATTTCCGGTATAAAGGCGAGCGACCATGTTCCCGGCCCCATATGGACGCCTGATGTGAGGGACAGAGGCTGGAGCAGGATCTCTGCAGATGGGTAGCGTTCTGCTATTTCCTTTTTGACCAGGTTCTCCACCATCTCTTTGTTATCCGTATATTGAAGCATTACAAGAGGTTTTGATGTCTTATTGAATGAGTTGTTTAACTTTTTCATGGCAAACCGCCTTTGCTCTTTCAGGTTTCGCAGAACTCCCACTTTTTCAGCGCCTGTAGCTACGGGACTGATGACAGGCTTCATATGAAGCAGATCTCCGAAAAAGGCACTCGGTTTTGACAGCCTTCCGCCGGCAGAGAGATACTGAAGTTTGTCTAAGAACACATATTCTTCGCAGGTTTCCATGGCATCTGTTGCAAACTTGATTACTGCTTCCGGATCATCTGCGGTAACTGCAAATCTGTCTGTTGCAAGAACGATCGTGCCTAATCTGCCTGAAGCTGCGCCGGAGTCAATTACTGTAAAACGACCATCCGGGTCGTTCTCTTCTTTCCATTTCATGGCGGCCTGATAATTCCCCGTATATACGGACCCCACACAAAGATACAACACCTTTTCATATCGATCCAGCACACTTTGATAATACTGGTGTCTTTCAAAGAGGGACGCCTGGGACGAGGATACCTTCACTCCATTCCGCATGGTTCTGTAAAGTTCTTCCGGGGAAAAGAGGGTTTCGGGCAGGGATTTTTCGCCGGCTGAAATGTAGCTGTCGAGAAGTGTTATTCCCAGATCGCGTGCATTTTCGCGGGTTATGGATCCTGCAGCGTCCGTCATGATATGGATACATCGTTCCGATTGAACATGGCTGAAATCTTCTATCTGTTTGTCGAGGTTGTCCTGTTCCCATTGAACAATACTGCAAAACTCTTCAATCCCTTTTTTTGCGTTTTTTGTATTCCCGGTGTGCAGATGGACTTTAAAAAAGTCCTCATGGGGGATTACTACAATGCTGTCCCCATGATCAGATAGACGAAGAACCTGATCTCCCTGTCCTTCATCAAATTGAATAACCATATCTACACAATAGTTCCCATCGCGGGTTTCACTGAAGGTGGACGATACTTCTAAAAAGCCGTTGAATCGAAGCGTGACAGGTTGCAGGGCCTCGGTCTTGCCTGCAAGACTCATCAAAAAGCCTTCGAGTAGGAGAAAGATGCCAAGTGCCCCAGCATCCACCACTTCTGCTTCTTTGAGTTTAGGCAGGAGATCGCGGGTGGACTTCACCGTCATTTCCAGGTCGTTGATTATCTCGGAAGTCCCTGAGAGCATCCCGTGAATATCGTTTTCGTGAACGAGTTTGACAAGGGCATCCAGCACATCAAGCATGGTTCCCTGCACCGGGGAGTGGATGGCCTGCCAGGCCATGTCTCTTCCCGCTTTCATGGCAGGAAGAAGGAACTCGAGTGAGTCGGCGGTGATCAAACCGGCGATAAATCGGGCGACTATGTTGCCTGAATTGCCTCTGGCGCCCATCAAAAGCCTTCGTTCCATCTCTTTTGTGTTGGAATCCGTCTGCTTCAAAGGCGCGAGGCTCGCAACCATGTTTCGCCCCGTGTCTCCGTCTGCGACAGGAAAAACATTAATATGGTCAAGTAGATCGGCCCAGGCAGCCAATCGCTCTGTTCCTGTAATCAAGGCCTTTTGCAGGTCTTTATTCATGGTTGGAATCCTAATGCTTTCCGGATATCATCCGGGATTTCAAAGAGCATCTCCATTTCGGGAAGTTTCACGGCCACTTGCTCACTTCTTCCTTTTGTACAGATATCCCCTGTTTTAGAATGTATAATCTGGAAATCAATGATGATCTTTGCTTTTACCTCATGGGCTGTAGCTTTGACGGTGAATTCATCTTTGTTTTTGAGGGCTATAATATGCTTCGTGTTTGTCTTTATGATCGGAAAAATGATCAGGGTTCGATTGGAATATTCATAAAGGTCTATTCCACATTGATCAAACAGGGCAAATCTTGCCACGTCAAAGTATTTCATATAATTCCCATGCCAGACGATGTGCATGGGATCCAGATCGTGAAAGGGTACGGTCAGCTTGACTTCACAACTCTTATGTCCATTGTCATATTTCATCAGGGCTCCAAACTATTTTATGGCTGTGAATAATGTCAAGATTTTATTGACCGGGTTTGTAGATATTTGGTACATTTAAAACTCCTATCGTCTGATTTGGGGAAAGTTGAGGTCTTGTGATGAAAGTAGTAAGAGTACTATTCAGGGGCTGGGTTGTTCTGCTCGTACTGGTTACCCTACAGGGACAGTCGTGGGGGCAGGATTCAGCGGAGGATGAAGTTCGGACCCGGTTCGGTTTTGGGCTGAGCTATGGGAACAGCTTCCATCCTGACAACGATATCGGATTCCTTATGGCCAATTATGTGGCCCTTTTCGACTACGACAAAATCTGGAAGCACAGCGCCCCGGAGGCCCTTCGATTCAAGTTGGAGTTGAGCCTGGGATCAACCACGACACCCAAGCAATGGGTTATGGCATCCACAGGAATGATGGCCCTGTATTATCTGGACCCCTTGTCCACGTCCTGTTTCAGACCGTATGTCGAAGCCGGGATAGGGATTATCTATACCGGCTTCGCCGTGGAAGGCCAAGGAAGCCACCTGAACTTCAACCCACGGGCAGGTATCGGAGCGGAGTTCCCTCTTGACAAGGAGATCCTCTTTACATCCTTGCGCTGGGACCACCTCTCCAACGGGGGCTTGAATGAAGATAACACGAGTGTTGATTCAGTCGTCTTGATGTTCGGGGCGTATTTCTGAGGGAGCCCTGAATTTGTTGGTCTCGTAAAAAGTCAAAATTCATCCGTTTTCGTCATTCCCGCGCGGAAATCCAGGTAAGCGAGCCTGCGAGACTCCGGGTAAGCGAGCCTGCGAGACTCCGGGTAAGCGAGCCTGCGAGACTCCCAACAGTCCAATCGAAATTCCTCACGAGTGTGATCATCCGGCAGAGGGTTATTTAATGCCCAGGTCTGCGCATGAAAGGGATCTTACTGAGGTCTTCCTTGTTCTCCAGCATTTTAAAAGCTACAGGAAAGGATTTGAGCCTCATCAACTGTTCCATTCTCCGGATAATTTTTCCCCAATCCCGTTTTATTTCCATGGTTTTCTTCTTTATTGCTTTAACGCTTTGCGAAAGGCAAGCGGTTGGTAGTTCCTCTGGTGGAGGGCTTTTAGGAAGTCCTCTTCGCAGGTAATAACGTCGAAAAACCGGGTCGCATAGATCCCCACTTCCTCCACCTCGTGGGCATCGCTTCCTCCGGTTCCAGGCAGTGTAAGACCTTTTGCAACCTGAGAGGTAAACAGGTTTTCTTTCTCGGAAACCTTGCTGTTCAGGACTTCTATGGCGTCGACGCGCTGAAAAAGGGGGCGAGCCATCGCTTTTTCGGTAGTAAGCCCGAGCTGGCCGATTCCAAAAGTGAGAAAGCCGCGAAAGGGGTGGGCGGCAATGATGAATCCGTTGACCTGAACAACCATTTTTCTAAGTTCATCCAATGGGATAATCCCTTTAATGTCTTCTTCAAACCCAAAAACAAGCATGTCGCCCTGATTTGTGGTTATTTCGTTCCCGCGGAGAATCAGGAATCCGTGTTTCTCCTGGAATTCGTTTATTGTTTCACGGCTCCAGACGTGGTTATGGTCGGTAAGGCACATGCCGTCAAGGCCGATTCGTTTTGCTTCCACTATCAGATCGTCGAGGGGGGCAGAACTGCAAGGGGAGGCTTCAGCGGAATGTACGTGTAGATCAATGATCATTCCCTTCTGAGATTTTTTTCTCAAGGGGTCCGCTGTGATTTCTCCCCGCTTATGGGTTGGAGCTTTTTCGGCTTCTTTGTGTGTTTCCCGGGCAGGTTTTTCTGTGATTTTTTTCGCCGGGAATTCCTTTTGGAGAGGTTCTGCCTCTTCTGGTTTTTCTACCGCAAAATCCGGCAGTGCGACCGCCTCAGCTGCCGCCTCACAGCATTCCAGGAGGATGTTGGCAAAATGTCTACAGGATTTTCTTCCAACGGTCTTCTGTACCTTCTGGGTGAATCCTTCTTCGGTGAGGCGGAATCCCAGTGCTTCCTGGAGAAAAGGTATGGCCTTGGGGCATTCGCGATTTTCCATGCGCGTCCATTTCCCGTTAATCCATACGATTTCCAGGTGTGGAAGGGTAATATCCACATCCACTTCCATACCGTATATATCGTCTTCAAGGATTCCACGCACACGAAGGGTATGGTCATTTTTTCTGTGAATACTGACAATTTTATTTCTGCTGAATGTTAGCATGTGCCTATTTTCCTGTGTATTATGGTGGATCAACTTCCTCCATGAGCGGACTTTCAGGTGAAAAGGCTGCACAACTGTTGTACAGTCGGGGACTGTTCTTGACCAAATTGGCGAAAAACTTCTTTTCTCCCTCCAGGTCTTTTGGTGCTTTTCCGAGAACCTGCTTTGCAAAAGAGAGAATAATCCCGTTGCAGCACTCTCCGATCATGAAAATGAGCTTTTTTTCGGTTGCGCTCTTTCCCATGAGGCCTTTTACAATCTTTTTAATTCCAGGCCCCACACGCACCCCGATCACTTTTTTAAGGGTTTCATGAATATCGGGAAGTTCTGCTTCCGAGGATCTGCGAATTTCCGCCTGGATGTCTGTTATTTCCAGATCGGGAGTTTTCACCCGAATGACCACGAGGAGATCCATGAGGGTATCTTGCAATCGGCAGGAAGAGACCAGGGTCTCCTTATCAGGCAGTTCCACCGTGACGGAGTTGTTTCTTGAGAAACAAAGGATATCGACCATAGTTCTATTCTTAACCTCTTGAAATTTGGGATAGGGTTCGGACTGCGGAACCATACATAGCTCCAGTAGATTGTTTCTGTCAAGGCAAACTTCGCTGCTTGATTTCCGGCAACATGGCAGATCGGACCATATTGGCAAAGCTGGCATTTCCCATGGTGATCCATTTTATTTTCCGGTCTCTTCCATCTCCCAGTTTCCTGATGATTTCTTTGCCGGTATATCCTTTCAGTGTGAGGGCCCGGATAGTTCCGTAGAGATCTTCAAGGTGGGCCAGTTTTCTTTCCAGGTGTGTTTTCCCGTTTTTTGGGCAAGGGCGGTGACCACAAAACAGGGCGTCAAAGTCGTAGACCAGGATTTTTTTGAGGGAATCGATCTGGTCTTTCATCTTTTCATCGGCCCGAAAAAATTTGATTCTTTCCCCGATATAAAGATCGCCGGAAAAGAGCCATCCATTCTCCTTTTCCAGAAAAACGGTGTGATCTTTGCTGTGCCCCGGAGTATGCACGGGAATCAATGTGAAGCGACCGGTTTCGATGAAAGCAGGCAGAATATGCACTTCCGTATGCTCAGCACGGCCAAATACCAGGCGCTGATAGGGAAGTATCTTGAACCCTCTGTTCATTTTTTTAATCATGGATGGATGGCCAAAGATTTTAGCCCCATGGGTACGGCTGATCAGGGCCGCATTTCCGCTGTGGTCTTCGTGATGGTGGGTCAACAGAACCGTCTTACATTTTCTTCCCTTCAGGAGCGAGGCGATATGCTTTCGCATATGGGACTGGCCTGAATCGATCAGGATGCCGTCAATATAATAAAAGTACACTGTAATGACCGGTCGTCCAACAGGACCGAATCCCAGTTCCCATGCGTTGACCTCGCCGAAATGGAGTTCTCGGATGATGTGCATTTTCTTGAATTTTTTCCTTATGTCTTTGACATGGAATGAATTTGCTTTCTTCAGGACGGTGAGTATAAGAGACGAGGGGTAACAGGTCAAGTTGAGAATATAGCACTGGCAATTCTTGTTTTGACGGTTTCTACAGTATGTGAGAAAATGCTCTACGAATTGTTTCGCGACCCTTAAGGGAGAAAGAGATGGCAAAAACGTGGTTTATGGTTTTCTCAGTCATTTTCACTCTGCTTCTGTGTTTTTATTTTTTTTATCCCAAAGTAGAGAACTTCTTTGTCTTTTACCCAGACAAAACTTTTGCGGCGGTTCCCTCAGATTGGGGGGTAGAGTATGAAAATCTAGCCTTCGAGGCTGGAGATGGGACAAAACTCCATGGCTGGTATTTCCCGGGAAATGGAAAAGGGCCGATTATCCTTTTCAGTCACGGCAATGCAGGAAATATCTCCCATCGGATCGACAATATTAAAAGGTTGCTTGATTGCGGGTTGCAGGTCTTTATTTATGACTACAGGGGATATGGAAAGAGTGCCGGGAAACCATCGGAAGCGGGGATCTACAAGGATGGCCTGGCGGCCTGGGACGTGCTCGTGAAAGAAAAGAGGGTTCTCCCCGACAATATAGTCTTGTTCGGCCGTTCCCTTGGAGCGGCGGTTGCTGTTGAAATAGCAACAAAAAGGAAAGCAGGGGCTCTTATTGTCGAAAGCGCTTTTACCTCCACCAGGGAAATGGCAAAAGGGATGTTCCCTTTTCAATTATTTGCCCCTTTTCTACCCGCCCATTATAACAACCTGGAGAAGATTAAGCAGATTACTATTCCCAAATTAATTATCCATGGGACAAGCGATGAACTGATTCCGTTTCCCATGGGTAAAGAGTTATATGATGCTGCTCACGACCCCAAATCTTTTTTCCCCATCAAAGGGGCGGGGCATAATGATACTTATGTGGTTGGGGGAAAAGCCTATTTTGAAAAACTGTGCGGGTTTGTCCGGGCCTCTTCAACCCCAGCTAATTCGGAATAGGGGAGTCGTTTTTGTGTATCCACAATGAATCTACTTTAAACGATCCAATGCGGCAATAGCACTTTCATATCCTTGGTTCTTAGCCTTTCGATACCACTATTAAGGCTTGTTGATAATCTTTCTTTACTCCTCTGCCATCAGAATATATGTTTCCAAGGTCCCTCTGTGCTTGAGAATACCCTTTTTCTACTGCTTCCTTGAACCATTTGTAAGGCTCGCTATAGTCCTTGGTTATTCCATATCCATTGAGTTACATGTATCCAACATTGAACAAACCACACCTTGTGAAAACAGTTCCCGATGAAGAGTACACCGACGGAATAGTTTTCATTGAAGAATTGACCGATGCTGCGGAAAAAGACGTTGATTCTTTTTTCGAGAAAGCCCAAGAAGAAAAATTGACACTTGGCGATAATGACGTTTATGTCGTGAAGGACATCAAGACATTAAAGACAGATCGCCTGAAAGCAACGAGAATCGTTGTTCTCGGGAGCGGACCATGTGGAAACATGCTCAGGATTGGCAAGCGCAGCCGAACACAGGGGTCCCTGCCCGGTATCCTGGGCATTAACCAAATAAAGAGAATGCTAATCTAATTTGCAATCAACGGGATTTGATCTGACAGGTTCAGTAGGTAGGTGTGACTTGTTCCGGCAATGCGTGTGAATGTGCAGCATAGAACTACGTATCGTTAAATTGCAATTTCTGAGCAGCCCATTTTTGCAAAACTACTAAACTTGTCCTTGAAATTCCTGTAACTCAAGGCATAAATATCCATATCCTCAAAAGGCTTGATATTATAAAAGGATTAGCATTCCTTTCACAACCCCATGCTATCATAACAAGATTTAAAAACCATATTTCGTAGTGTGCCCCTTAGGCACGCCTTTATCTCTGACTGATGGCAAGGTTTGAGATTCCCTTGCTCCATTGTTTTTCTGACCTAAACTCTGCGATTCCTTCTCGTCCGAGCGATCTACAGGTATATTTGTTTTTTTTGGTTCCGCCGAATCCTGTTCAGGAGGCTTTGAGAGTTTGGACGGTGTGGTGCTTGTATTCCCGTTGTAGTAACCGCCTTTTTCATACCGAGCCCCTCCCTTGATCTCGTATTCCATTTTATCCACCTTACGCCGCTCTTTGCGGGTATCCAGCGGGTGATGTTGTGGATCCGGAATGATTTTGGTTTTGAGGGGACCGTAGTAATCCCGATGAAATTTGTCGACCCACTTCTTCTTGATCTGGTCCAATTGTCCCTTAAGACGATTTTTTTCCCTCGTAACCCTGTCTCGGTCGGCTACGTTCTGCGGGGTATTAAGTAAAGGGAACGACCTAAGATCATCGTCGTGTGCCTTTTCCAATTTCGCAGCTTTTTTATATTCTTTGGAAATCGGCTTGAACTCCTCATAGATCTTTAAAGCTTCCTGCTGATGGCGTGTCTGGTGGAAAGGATATCGGGTATCAGTATAATCTATTCCGGGTAACGGACGACCGAACTCATTTTCATAGCTCCTCTTGATCAGTTGCAGATTATCTTTAGCTATTTTCATCTCCTCCAGGCATTTATGTAAGGGCAAGGTCGTACTTTTTTCAAAGGAGCGGTACTCATCCTGCCAAAAATCCCATTCCTTAATTAAATACTGCTCTCTGTTCATTTCCGGCACCGATTGTGGTGTCTTTTTTTTGGTTGGGTCTCTAGGTTTTTCCGTTTTCAGCCCCGCCCTGACACGAGCCAGCTCGGCACGTTGTTCCGACGTCATATTGGCTATCAATTCGTCCTGCTCCTCCTTCGTATAATTTTCGAAGTCTTTGGCATAGTCGGACCAGTTGTCTTCGCTTGTTTCCGGCTCAACTTTACCGTTGCTTTTATGGCTTGCAGAACCGTCATTGTTCTCCTCTGCCTGGACCCACTGGTAGATGTATCGAAATCCCGGCTGTCCGTTATGAAATGACCCGTCGGGACAGAACCTGATCGCAAGGGATGCATCCTTTGATCCTGCCGGAACTTTGAATTTGACCGTCTTTGTCGCTGTATCAGATTTAGCTCTTGAATTAGCCTTCACTCTACCCAGATCGTCTCCCCCACCACATACGCTGCCGCAGGGGCAACGTGGAAGATCGATGGATATACTCAAACCAAGACTTAAAAATAGCCCCGGTATATTAGATCCTCTTTTTGCAGAAATCGTAAACGGCTGAATCTCACCAGGATTAAGTCGTTTCGGGGGTGGGGTCCATGAGGCGCTGGCAGAAAATATTTCCTCTTTACGATGGTTACATACCCCTGCAAAATAAACTGTACGCAAAGAGAAGGTTCCTTCACTGATCGTGACACGTTGTTCTCCACACCGGTCCTTAAAATTTTTGCCCTGCCCACTCTTGACATCTACCTGTTCCCAGTAGCCTTCAGCTCCAGCACAGTTGAAAGGAATCAGAGAGAACAATACGAAAGATGAAAATAAGAACAAACATATAGAAACACGTTTAGACATGATCTGTTTCTCCATTCTGTTTTTAGATAATAGTGAAAACTTATTATTGCGTTGCTCTCTATAGCTCACCTTTCGCTCATTTTAAACGGCCCCCTCGATTTTTGCCTGTGTGAAAGAGA
>CAYOWC010000139.1:0-12009 GCA_964407525.1 uncultured Desulfobacteraceae bacterium
GTCTTTTTCTTTTTCAAGGGAGTGTCTCCTCGGGTGTAAATAACATGTCCTCTTCGGCATCCTTCAACCATAAGTTTACACTTTTCCCGGAAATGGGGTATGTTTTCTGGTTGAAAATCGGACGTCGAATCTGAAAATCGGATGCTGAAACTGGAAATTCGAAACTGGAAATTGGATAACACATCAGAATTAATGTGTTTTTTTCTAATTTCCAATTTCTCTGCGAAAACGCGAAATCACGAAAGTGTAAACTACTTTTTGGCTTAAATGAAGGATGCCTCTATTTGCGTTCTTTTTTGTAAATAACCAATCGCCGATGAAATAAAACTCCGGGAACCTCATAAGAAATGGATTCCTGCACCGAGAGACTATATTTCCCGTCCTCGCCTACGAACCTTTCATAGTCGTATTGTCCGCTGCTTCCCTGAAAGGTAAAAAGCAACCCTTCCATTGTGAGATGTTCAGCGCAACAGGAAAGGATTTGTGCATCAAGGAAAAGGCCCCTTGAAATGACGGTATCATACCTTTTCCCCGACGCAGCACTGTCCAGATCTTCAAGACGCCCCCTAAACACTTCAATCCCTTCTAAACCCGTCAAACGGATGACCTGTCTAAGAAAGTTTGTCCTTTTCAAGATCGGTTCTACGAGATGAAAAAAGAGGCCTGAAGAACATATTTTAAGCGGAATTGAAGGAAATCCAGCTCCCGACCCCACATCAAGGACCATCCCTTCCACAGGAAGATACGGGATGGGCAGGAGCGAGTCCAGCAGGAGCTCATTCACAATTCTCAATCGCGATCGAAGACCGGTAAGATTGATTTTACGGTTCCATTTTTCCAATTCGTCAAGGTACATTTCCAGACGACCAAGTTGAACGGGGGACAACGCTATCCCCGGGTTAGACGGCCACAACTCAATACATCTTTCTAATAGAAGGGTTTGATTAATCGGAGCCACGATTTTCCTCTTGCTTTAAAGAACTACCCGCCGCTTGATAATTCTGAGCGCTTCCTCAGGCGTGTCTACAATGTTGAAAATATCGAGATCTGACTCTGAAATGGTGCCTTCTTCAACCATCGCTTCTTTCGCCCAGTCTACCAGCCCTCTCCAGAATTTGGAGCCTACAAGGATAACAGGAAAATGCCGGATTCTTTTTGTTTGAATCAGCGTCAAAGCTTCGAAGAGTTCATCAAGCGTCCCGAATCCTCCCGGCATAATTACATAGGCCACGGAATATTTTACAAACATTACTTTTCTAATGAAAAAATAGTTGAAATCCAACTGGATATTGGCATATTTGTTCGGGGCCTGTTCATTCGGGAGATGGATGTGCAAGCCCACGGACTTACCATTTGCCTCGGTTGCCCCTAAATTTGCCGCTTCCATGACCCCGGGGCCCCCGCCTGAAATAACGTTAAACCCGTTTTCGACCAGCATTTTGGATAATTTGACAGTGTTTTTATATACGCTACTACTGGGTTTCGTCCTCGCTGAGCCAAAAACACTCACTGCAGGAAAAGCTTCGGGCATCACTTCAAACCCTTTCACAAATTCGGCTATAATCTGGAACATTCTCCAGGATTCTTTCAGATTAAGGTCATCAACAAGGTACTGATTTTCGATCATAATAAAGCTCCTTTTTCTACATGATTTTGCTGGTCCCAGAAATTCCAAAAGAACGAATTTTCTGAAACTATTTTGTTATTTTCAAAAACCGATTGATTTTTACGATGTTTTCCTTTAGCTTCTCAAAGATAAATAGCTTCATCATAGAGAACCACTCGAAAGGTGTCAAGAAAGAGAGGACAGGTGAGCAATTCGCTCCGGATTGTTCTCCATACCAATAGGCCGCTTAACGAGAATTGAGATTCAGGAATTCACCTATTTCACAAGGAGGATATTTTATGGATCGTGTAGCGAGAGTCACGGAGATCATTGGTGCATCCAATAAAAGCTTTGACGACGCAATCAAAGTGGGTTTTGAGAGAGCCAGTCGAACATTAAGAAATATTACGGGGCTAAGGGTTCTTGAGCAAAGAGTAGCCGTTGAAGACCACAAACTGACGGAATACCGTGTCAGGATGGAAGTTATTTTTCTTCTTGAAACCTGATAGATGAAGAGTAGTCCTTAACGATATTTCAGATTGCAGAGGATATGAAATGGGAACGAATAAAGAGCAGGATGGGAAGCATGACGCGTACGAAGACTTCCTGACCGATATCAGCGGCCAGTTTGGAGGCAGAGACGAAGAAAAGGAGTTTCTGGACAACATCAGTTCCGAATCCCCCCAAGAAGACATACGGGTGAACGTTGGCTTGCGTCTCAAAACGGTGAGAAAAGATCGCAAGCTCAGCCTCACCGATGTGGCCCAGAGAACGGATCTTTCTGTTTCCCTGTTGAAAGATATTGAAGATGGGGAACTTACGCCTCCCCTGGGAACCGTCATTAAACTGGCAAAGGCCCTTGACCTGAAGATGGGATATTTTATATCGGGAGAGGATAATCTACCCCATACCATCGTGCGAAAACATGACCGCAAAGTAATTTCCAGGTACAATTCTCAGAAGGGGAAACATTACGGTTATGGCTACGAATCCCTCGCGCCGCGGAAAAAAGACCGACATATGGAACCGTTCCTGGTAACCTTGGCTCCTTCTGAAACAGAGGAAGAGAGATCCGCACATGATGGTCAGGAGTTTATCTTCGTTCTGGAAGGCAAAATGCAAGTTCGCCTTGGAAACGAGATACATATCCTGGAACCCGGAGATTCTATCTATTATGATTCAACGGTTCCTCATCTGGTTAAATGCGGCGGCGAGAAAGAAACCAGGATACTGGCTGTTCTTTATTCTGAAAAATAAAATCCTGATGGAAGAGGATGGTATGATTGCATTTGACTTAGAGTGTTCCCAGGGACACATCTTCGAAGGTTGGTTTGACAGCCTCGAATCCTTTGAGGAACAAAACATGAAGGGGCTGGTTTCCTGCCCGTCCTGTGATGATTTGAACATAAGAAAGGTACTGTCTCCCGTTGCGGTGAAGAGATCTCACCCTGCCCCGGCAGCGAGCCAGGAGGAAATCGACTACCATAAGCTTGCTAAAGAAGTGGTGGAATACGTAAAAAATAATTCCGAAGATGTTGGCACTAAATTTGCTTCAGAAGCCCTGAAAATTCACTATGGGGTTGCTGATAGAAGAAGTATCAGGGGTTCAGCCACTGAAGAAGAAGAAAAAACTCTCAAAAAAGAAGGGATTGATTTCCTGAAGGTACCTTTTCCGGTTTCCGATACCGAAAAGAAGAATTGACATCTCACAGAAGGAGAAAAAGTGCATGGGTAAAATCCAGAAAGCCATTATCAGTGTTACTGATAAAGAAGGAATCGTCGCTTTTGGCAAGTCCCTTTCAGATATGGGCGTTGATATCCTTTCCACAGGCGGAACCGCAAAGGTTCTAAGAGACGGAGGAGTTTCCGTAACCGACATTTCAGATTACACCGGCTTTCCGGAAATGATGGACGGTCGCGTTAAAACCCTTCACCCCAAAGTCCATGGTGGTCTTCTCGGCCTTCGCGATAATCCCGAACATGTAAATATGATGAAGACACACGGCATAACACCAATCGATATGGTAGTGGTCAATCTGTACCAGTTTGAAAAAACAGTGTCGAAAGAGGGCGTAACATTGGAGGAGGCCATTGAGAATATCGATATCGGGGGGCCATCCATGCTGCGTTCATCAGCTAAGAATTTCAGGGATGTAACGGTCGTGGTAGATCCTGCCGATTATGCCGTTGTTTTACAGGAAATGAAAACAAACGAGGGAGAAACCACTCTGGAAACTCGGTTCGCGCTGGCCCGGAAGGTATTTCGGCTAACCCATGAATACGACGGGGCGATCACCCGGTACCTTGATAGGACAACATTGTGAGCGAAAGACTTAGAGCTCGTTATCGGACCTTAAGATAGCTTGTCTCTTGTTACTTAGAAGATTTTTTCCCACTGGAAGAAAGCCCTTCCTGTTTTTTTTGTTTATCTTGGCACGGCATGTTCTTGTGAACGTGCCGTGCTTTTTTTTTGCAGTAAATGGCTTGAAAAGTCCGACAACTCCCTGAACCGTCTAAGTTGCTCTCCTCTGGAAAGGATGCGTAGCAGCAAGTAAGATCACAAAATTCCATCTCTGCCTGTTACTCCTTTAAGGTTAAAAACACCAGTCTGTACAGTAACAAGGCCTGTACTCTTTGTTTTCCGCGCCTCTGTGGCGATTTTCATCCGTTCTCAATCCGATCCTTGATGGCCGTATAAACATCGCGGGTAATACTTTCTGAAATATCTTTCATGGCCAAGCTCATGGCTCCTGCCAGACCCGTCGGATTATTCTGACTGCACCTTTTCAAGCTCCTGAATGTTTTTTGAAAAAGCACGTTCCTTGTACTATCCGGATCGGCGCTATCCATTACCGTAACCGTTAAAGCCAGTGCAGCCATCCAGTGTTCCCCCTCATCCAATTCGAAAAACTGATCCACCGCCCCTTCCAGTACATAGGAAGATGGGAAACGACTATTCGATGAAAGAACGGCCTTGAAAACACCTGCACCGGTGACATCCCGCCTCAAAAAATGGGTGACCATGGCCCCCGGATTGGCTCGCCATTTGTAGTAAAAATACTCATCTCTCTTAAAGGAATCGTCACGATATATAATACGAGAGGTATTGTAAAGGGGCGCTACACTGAAGGGGTCCACTTTGATCACAACGGGTAATCGAACAAGATCCAGGATATCAGGGGAATCGTATTCTAAGGTGAAATAATTTATCTTGGCCGCCGACTTTTTCAAATCAACGCATCCATAAGGCAACAAAAGCAAAGGGAGCAGCAACCAGACAATTTTACCGTTTACACCCATCGGAACCTCCAAAGTTTCGTGTTTTTTATCTTTCGCGCCTTTGCGTGAGACCTTTTTCACTCAGGTTGGTTATTCCACTACCGGTTCCACATTTCTCGGAGCGGGGGGAACGCCTAACAAGAGTTGAGATGGCTGATCAGCAAGGGTTTCCATCAATCGGGCCATATTGTCGGTGGCCTTTTCAATATTCCCGGCACTGACAGAGAGTTGGCGCGTCAGATCGGAAACAGAGTCATTTGACGTTTTCATGAGAAGAGAACCATCCTTGAGCATAGCGTTTGCATTGTCTAATACCGTGCCAAGCTTCTCCACATTTATTTTTAGAGCTTCCCGGTTTTCCACAATAATCCCTTCCACCCCGGAAAGACTTTTGTCAAGGCTGCCCATGCTTTTTTCAGCTCTGCCGATCAGACGGTTTAGGGCGCCGGCTGCCCCCTCCACAGACGCAATCGTTTTCTCCCATTTTTCAGAGTTTAGGATTTTTTTTGCACCTTGAAGGGAAGATCGAAGGTCGGTTGAAATCCCTTTGATATTCGCATCAGTTATCGCCACATTCACATTATCGAGGGTGAGTTTTAATTTGTCCGAAATTCCTGCAAGATCCAGGGAACCAACTTTCGTCAAAACGTCAGAAATTCCTTGCAGAAGCGCCGCTATATCCGATGGTTTCGTAGCAACAATCGGGTATTCACTCGGAAAATCAATACGCGGGGACAAATCCCTTTCCCCCTCTATCTTGCGATCTAACTCCACAAACATACTTCCTGTAATCCCAACATCTTTCAGCTGGGAAACAATGCTATTATCGAGTTCCTGTCCGGACTTGATCTTCATTACCACTTCTATCAACTTTGAATCGGGGGCGACTCCTATACTGTCCACTCTCCCCACGGAGACTCCTCTGTACTTGACGGGGGAATCTTTGCTCAACCCCTGGACAGACTCGTCAAAATAACTGACATAATAGAGTCCTCGCTGAAAATGTCGTGACATACCTAACCATACAATCGCAATGATTCCAATAACTACGCCGCTCGTTACGAAAAGACCCACCGCAAATTTGGTTTTTGGTGAGGCCATTAGTTCATTTTCTCCTGTTCGGATTCCGATTCATCAACCTTACGGTTGAAGAAATCCTTTACGAAACGATTCTGGCTGTGATCACGCAGGTATGCAGGGTCTCCCTCCGCAATAATTCCTTTGGATTTCTTATCTAACATAATTACCCGTTTTGCTATGGAAAAAATGCTTTGTAGTTCATGGGAAACAATCACCATAGTTGTTCCCAGGGTCCTGTTTAAATGCATGATGAGATGGTCAATCTCAGCCGAAGTTATGGGATCCAATCCCGCAGATGGTTCATCAAAAAAAAGGATCTTAGGGTTGAGCGCCATGGCTCTTGCAAGTCCAGCCCTTTTCTTCATTCCCCCGCTCAGTTCCGATGGGAGGTGATTGCCGTACCCTTCCAGATTGACAAGGCCAAGTTTCATTTCAACGAGGGTATCCACGGAGCTTTTTGACAGGGACGTATATTCCTTAACGGGCAGGGCCACGTTTTCTGCAATGGTCATGGAACCGAAAAGAGCCCCACTCTGGTAAAGAACCCCGACTTTCTTCAATACAGTCTGCAGTTTTTTTTCATCATACCTGGAGACTTCATGTCCATCAATACGAATCTGACCCGATCGGGGCTGAATCAAACCGATGATCGATTTCATCAAGGTGCTTTTTCCGCAACCACTCCCTCCGAGAATCACAAAAATTTCTCCTTCAAACACATCAAAGGAAATATTGTTAAGGACAACGGTATCACCGTAATTCACCTGAAGATCCCTGACCTTGATAATGGGGTTCCTTTCCATTCGACTTAGTCCCAATACCTTAGAATCACAGAAAACATTGAATCAGTAAAAATAATAAAAAAAAGACTGGTCACCACTGCTGATGTCGTCGCCTCGCCGACGGATGCCGCCCCACCCCTTACCTGGAAACCTCGCAGGCATCCTATCGCGGCAACAAGGGCGGCAAATACACCGCCTTTCAATACTCCCCAGAAAACATCGAAAAGCTCGAGAGTTTTGATTGTCTGGTCAATATAGGCACCCGCGGTCAGGTCGAGCATAAAGACACCCACCAGCATGCCTCCAACGATGGCAAAAATATCTGAAAAGAGGATAAGGATAGGCACCATGATAACGGCAGCCAGCATCTTGGGTACGACCAGAAAGCGCACAGGATCAAATCCCATGGTAAATAGAGCATCTACTTCTTCCGATATTTTCATGGTCCCAATCTCGGCGGCAAAAGAGGAACCGGACCTGCCGGCTACGATGATTGCGGTCATGATGGGACCAAGTTCCCGGGTCATGGCAAGGCTCACAAGGGAAGCCACATAGATATTTGCACCAAATTGCTGAAGCTGAACAGACGACATGAAAGCCATGATGAGACCCAGCAGAAAACTGATCAGAGCCACAATAGGAAGTCCGTCCACACCAACCCGTTGCATATAAAGCAGGGTGTCATCGATTCGAATTCGCCGCGGATTGAGGAATGCCTGTCCCATGGCAAGAAATACCGATCCGACAAAAGAAATGGCATCTTTGAGATCTGAAATATATCGAAGCGCAGCATCGCCGATGCGAAGAAAAGCACCTTGGCGCGGTGCCTTTGAAAAGGGGCGCTTCCTGCCTAAAGAATCAAACTTGAGGAGAGAAAGGGTCTGTTGGAAAGTTGTGCTGACATTTTGAAGGGCAAACGTGCCATTCTCTGCAGAAACAATTTTTTTGAGCTCCACGAGGATCAAAACCCCAAATTCATCAAGATAACTCACCTGCGAAAGGTCCACGGCAATGGATTGAGGCGGGTCTTTTTTCAGGACAGCCGTAAGATCACGGATTACTTTTCCGGCGACGCTGGAATCCATGTTCCCTGAAAAAAGAACGGTTACCTCCCCGTCCCGGCCTCTGGAAACCTCATACATGCGCTCATCTACGGGCAAATTCTTGCCATTCCTCATCGTTCAAATTGAAACTTCTTCAAATCGCTCTCTTCTACATTGTACTGTTCTTTGAGCTTATCCATATCTATTTTAAAAAGAAGCCAGCCTAACAATTTCCCACCGTCGTTTCTCAATTCAAAAGCCATCTCCGTGTCTTTTTGCCCCATGGGGTGCCCTTGTTTTGCCCGATACAATGTCAACACGGCATAAGGAGAATCCCCATTTTTATCGAAGTTAATTCCGCTATAACTGGCGCCGAGACTCTCTTCCACAGAAACCGCAGAATTCATAGAAACGGCTTCGAACACCTTTTTTTCCTTATCGAGCAGGATAATTTCTTTATAGGGCGCCTGTATCCCTTTCTGCATATCCACACACCCCGTCAGGATTTCCAAAGCCCCTTTTCTGTCCTCCGTTTCGAGGGGGGATATGAGTGACGATTTCAAGATGTGGTAATCCACCGCCACCCTGTCTCTAAATCCCACCTTCTGAGCATCCATAGCCTTGAACCCTTTCGAAAGGTGCGGATATCCCCAGAACAAGCCGGAGAACAAAATCCCCAAGGCAATCAGCAAAGGAATAAACCATTTTTTTATGCGACGATATTTCTTTTCCATGGACAGGATCTTCGTGACATCCCGTCCAAGAGACAGAATCCCCTGAAAATTCTGCTGTGCGTCATACATGACCGTTGTGCTGGTAGAAATCTGGCGCAGGCCTTCCGTAGGATGTTTAACGCTCAGGACTTTTTCCGTCACGGACAATTTTGAGACCACATCTTGGATGAACTCTCTATATTGGGAAGGGTTTTCGTAGATATCTTCAGAGGGCTGTAGATACATGGCATCTCCTTCCCTTCCATAAAGCCTTTCCGCATTTCTGTTCCAGGACAGGATCTTTCCTTCTTCATCTGTAATCATTACAGCATCAGGCAACTGATCACAGATTTCCTTCATTCCAAAAACAATCTGGCTTGTCTCTTTCAAGCGTTGTGCAAGAAACCGGGCAAGGACTTTCACCACTTCAGGGAATTCATTGAAAAAGCGGGGGATTTCATCCTTCGGAATACGTATCGTTTTCACTGAGCTTACGGCCTTTATTGTAGCGCTGCGTTTCTCTCCAAGGAGAAATGACATTTCGCCAAATACCGACCCTTTTTCATCTATAACCGTGATCTTTCGCCGACCTTTGAGTACGTCGAGAGTCCCTGACAAAAGAATATAGAGATCCTGGGAATCATCGCTTTCCAGAAAAAGGGTCTGCCCTTCTTCATATTCTGCCAGATACTTCTTCAGATTCGGATTGTTCAAGATATATTCTAACATGGTTCCCGAAGATATTTAAAAGTTGAAATGATTTGAATTCGACTGAAGGCTGTGCAGGAGCATAGGTTAACAAACATCGGGAAGATATTCCCTTTAGGAACAAATCCAAAACATCTTGACATTCGTTCCCTTTTTTTATATTCAATTTCATTTTTTGGCAACCTTTCAATTCATTGAATGGTAAATAATTCTGCTTTCCAGACAATCGACTGAAAACGGGTTCCGTTCATTGTCTCAAAAACCTGGTATTTGCGATAGATAAACCCCATTGGAGAACCATGGAACAGATAAAATCTTTCAGTTATGAATCCGCTCCCATTAAAAACGGTTACACAGACCAGATTCTTCGCGTAGATCTTGGATCATTGGACATATCGATTTCAGAGCTTTCCCCTGACTTCAAAAATAAGTATGTCGGTGGTAGAGGGTACGCTCTCAAATTAATCTGGGATGAAGCCACCGGAGACACCCACTATGACAGCCCAGAAAATGTACTTGTCATGGCTAGCGGCCCACTCGGTAACGAACCAAGATTTCCCGGGAGTGGAAAATTCATCGTCGGGACCATTTCTCCTCTGACGGATACTTTTGTTGACTCGAATATCGGTGGACATTTCGCACCCCTCCTGAAAGTAGCAGGTTTTGATGCTCTGGCTGTCACAGGGATTTCCGAAAAAGAAGTCGTTCTCGTTGTGGATGCCGACAGCAAAAAAGTCGAGATCATCGAGGCGCCTGTTTTTGATGCCGATTCCAATGAAGGCGCTCTTTCCTATGCCGAAGCCCTTTTGAAAGCGCTCAACGATGGAGAACTCAGCGAAAACCTGGCAGCCGTGAGTGCGGGGATCGGGGCAGTCAATACGCGATTTGGCATCATCAACAGCCTTTTCTACGACAAACGCCGGAACAGGCTTCGTTCCAAACAGGCAGGGCGCGGAGGGACAGGAACCGTCATGCGCCATAAAGGGCTGAAAGCGGTTGTTGTCCTTTGCGGGAATGCCAAAATCGGTGACAACCACCCTGCTGATGAAGAAGGCGTAAAGAAAGCCGGGGCGGATCTGAAAAAGGTCGTGAGCCAGTCAGATCCTAAACAACTGCGCCTGAAGAGTTGGGGAACCCCCGTGCTGGTTGAATTTATGGACAAATACCATATCCTTCCTGTAAACAACTACCAGTACGGCCAGCACCCTGATGCCAAAGATGTCTTTGCTGAAATATTCCTCGAACGCTATTTTACGGAAAAGGTACCGGATGGTTGCTATAAAGGCTGTAACCTGGCCTGTGCTAAAGGAGCAGAACGGATTACCCTCCAATACGGGCCCCGTGCTGGAGCCACTGTCGGTATTGATGGCCCGGAATATGAGACAGCTGGAGCCGTAACGTGTATGGGGATCTTTGATCCCCAGTTCATCATGGAATATAACTGGTATTGTGATGAATATGGATTAGATACCATTTCCATGGGAGTTACGACTTCTTTTCTTATGGAATGCTTCCAGAGAGGCTTCCTGACGAAAGAAGACGTGGGGTACGATCTCCTTTGGGGGGATAAGAACGGGGCGATTAAACTCCTCACTGAAACTGTCTATGCCACGGATTTAGGGAAAATCTGTTCCCAAGGAGTCCAGCGTGCAAAACAGTGGGTAGCAGAAACCTATGCTGCAAGAACAGGCGCCTCTCTCGATGATGGTATCGCTCAGCTGAACAAGTTTGCCATGGAGACGAAGGGGCTTGAGTTCTCCATGTATATTTCAAAGGAATCTCTGGCTCAGCAAGGGGGGTATGGTTTTGCTCTCAAAGGCCCCCAGCATGACGAAGCCTGGCTTATATTCATCGACCAGGTGCACAAAGAGATTCCCACATTCCAGATGAAAGCCGAAGCACTTAAATGGTTTCCCCTGATCAGGACATGGTTTAATGCGGTAGGTCTCTGTAAACTACCCTGGATTGATGTTCGACATCCGGCTGCGGCAGAAACGGAAAACCCTGCGCAGAATCGACCGACTCTGGAGTATTACGTGCGCTATTTTAATGCCACCACAGGCAGCAATAAAACCCTGGAAGGTATCCTGGAAGACTCTGAAAGGCTCCACCTTCTGCAGAAGCTCATCAACCTCCGACACGGTAAAGGGACGAGGGAGAGCGACAGGATACCGGTTAGAGCAATGGCTCCGGCCTTTTTGAATGAATATGAAGCCAGAAACGAATATTATGATGAGTGGGTCAAAGAACATGCCAATGGCAGGAAAATTCCAGAAGATCAGGAAGCCAGGCATGCTCTTCTCGTCGAACTACGGCAGGAAGCCTATGAGAAGTTGTGTGATGTGGTGTACGAAGCAAAAGGGTACACAAATAATAGCATTCCCCTCTTTGAGACAGTAGAAGAAATGGGTCTGCTGGATAAACAGGCAAACGCGCTTCTCAAATCCTTCGGTGTTGAAAAAAGGCTATTAGCCAATTAATAAGGAAATCTATGGAAGAATTCATCTCCGTGCAGTTCTGTGGGTCACAGCGAGCCGTAACCCGCACAAATAACGTGGTTCTACCGCTTACAGGAGAAGATCAAGTAAAAGACATTCTCAACCGGATCAATCACTCTTTTCCCGATCTTACACTGGATGAAAGAGACATTACGGTCAGTGTGAACAACGAAATGTCGAACCTTCATCACACCCTCAACGCCAACGACACGATAGCTTTTTTGCCCCATATAGGAGGAGGTTGACGGGCTTGGTCCTAACGTCGGCCATTAGAGTTGTTTTCTTACTCATAATCTTAAT
>CAYOWC010000140.1:0-11969 GCA_964407525.1 uncultured Desulfobacteraceae bacterium
CCCGGCAAACCCAATGGACGGCGTATCGCATTTTTAGGAGACAGTTTCACCTTCGGGTTTGGCGTAAACGACCATGAAACTTTCGTACATAGGCTGAATACAAAAGAGAATGGAGATCTTTTTTTGAATTTCGCCGTTCCCGGATTCAGCACTGACCAGCAATATATCCTTCTACATGAACGAGTTTTCGATTTCTCACCGGATGTTGTCGTGCTGGTTACCTATCTCGGAAACGATCTTTTTGACAATCTGCTTCCTTTCCCACTACAAGCAAACCATGGTAAACCTTTCTTCGAATTATCTGACAACGGTTTACTCCTCAAGAATTCTCCCGTTCCCCATGCAATCAAAACCAAAAAACAGTCAGCCTTCGATCTTGATCGCGTAGTCATGGGGAAAACACCCCCTCCCCGAGGTCCTTTGCGCCGACTTTTAAATAAGTCTGCGCTATTTCTAATAGTTAAACGAGCCTTCGATACAAACAACAGAGATCTCTTCCCTCTTTTTGATGCACGATTTCAACAGGCCCTCAACGTCTACACGGCCCTCTTAGAACAGATAATTTTCTTATGCAAGAGCAATTCCTCCGAACTAATAGTGGCTCTGATGCCCGGCAGGTCCCTTGTGGAGCGCCCGGGATCTCAATCGGCCCAGTTCCAGGAATATCTTAGGGAAAAGATTGTCGAGAAATGCAGGAAACTGAACGTCCCTTTTATAGATTTGGGGATGCACCTGAAAGCAATCCACAACGAAACGGGGGAGAGCCTCTTTCATCCCGACGAAGGCCACATGAACGCAAAAGGGCATGAGGTCACCGCTGAAGCCATCCACAAACAACTGAGATTAAAATTTTCAGCAGATCCGTGAAAGATCTAGCACCTAAAAGCGCAATCAGCCGTTAGGTATTAGGTACCACCCGAATTGCCGAGGCAACGTCTCATGAGACCATTATGTCTCACTGTTGATACGATACAACCAAGAGATATTCCCTCATTTTTCCCGAAAAAGGTCCCGATCCACCAACGGTAATTGCCATAACTATTTAATATTTTGACGAAATAATTTATACCCTCGCCAATTGCAAATGTTGGCACAGAACTTGGATATAAGATAGTCATTAGTTCCGGGAGGATGTTTTTGTGATGTTTGTTTTCAATCGGATTTTCCGTTTAGAAAGAATCAGTTTTTACGACATCCTTTTGGTTCCACATTGAGGCACGGTATCCGTATAGAACGATGAAACGCACCATTACAGTTTTGGGAGGAAAATCAAGATGAGGCCATGTGATGAAAGCATTAAGATGACTCTTGGCCTTGTAGAGCAAATGCTGGAGCTTGCTGATAAAGGGGATGTCGTTCGGGAAGACTCCGGTTGTGGAGTACTCTATGGAGTCCTAAGGGATTCAGCTTTCAAAATAAAAAAGCTGGCAGAATCTGAAAAAAATGCCCATATTCAAAAGGGATGGTGGAATGAATGAAATGCCCGAACGTAGAGCAGACCTCGTTAAGTGGTCGAGTTGATTAGTCGTTAAGTGGTTATTATTATTTGAAGTTATCCCTTTCACCTCAAAATTGGACACCCGATGGATTTGAATAGGCAATGTGTTGATTTCACGTGCTTATTTTCCAACTCAACAACACAACCACTTAACTATTTGACGAGGTCTGTAGAGAGGAAAAACACATGGAAGAAAAAATATTAGATGCAATGAAAGGTGCCGGTAAACCGGTGAGACCAGGAGATATTGCAAAGGAACTTGGCGTTGAAAGCAAAGAAATATCCAAGGCAATCAGCAGTCTTAAAAAGGAGGGAAAAATCTTTTCTCCAAAAAGGTGTTACTATTCAATAAGCGAAACGGAGGAATAAATGGCACAACCTGAAGAGATGTGGCAATGCCAGACAACGAATTGTGGGTATATTTACAATCCCGATAAAGGAGACCGCAAAGGAAAGATCACTAAAGGAACTGCTTTTGAGGATCTTCCGGAAGATTGGAAATGTCCCGTTTGTGGAGCAAGCAAAAAGGCATTTAAACCGCTTGGCGGTCCAGGTTCTGTAGCAGCTGGTCATTGATAAACGGTACCCTGATGAAAGAAGATGCGATGACCGCAAGTAAATGGAAAAAAGTACACCAGTACAAATGCCCGTGCGGTTACGCCTATGAACCTGAAAAAGGGGATGAAAACAAAGGCTGGAAACCAGGGACACCATTTGAGGAACTGCCCGAGCAACTGACCTGCCCCGTATGCCAGAGAGCTAAAATGCATTTCAGGGAAAAACGTTTTTCCGTCCCTGCAAAATAAATCTGGGAACCATGGTTAACTTTACAATCCAGGAGGAATTCATTATGAATTTAAAAGGCAGCCAAACTGAAATCAACCTGCTCACTGCGTTTGCAGGAGAATCACAGGCAAGGAATAGATATACCTATTTCGCAAGTAAGGCAAAAAAAGAAGGATTGGTACAGATATCCGCCATTTTTGAAGAAACGGCGAACCAGGAAAAAGAACACGCCAAACGGCTCTTCAAATTTCTGGAAGGTGGGGAAGTGAGTATTACCGCAGCCTTCCCAGCCGGTGTCATCGGGACAACCCTCGAAAACCTCAAGGAATCTGCTGCAGGTGAAAATTTCGAACACACGGAGATGTATCCGGAATTTGCAAAAACCGCCAAAAAGGAAGGGTTTGAGGAAATCGCTGTTGTCTTTCAATCTATTGCTGTAGCGGAAAAACAGCATGAAAAGAGGTACAATGATCTGGCGGCAAATATTGCCGCAGACAGGGTTTTCAAAAAAGATGCAGCAGTCGTATGGAGATGCAGAAATTGCGGATACATCCATACAGCAAAAGAAGCACCAAACACCTGTCCGGCCTGTGCTCATCCCCAAGCATATTTTGAAGAGCTGGGTGAGAATTATTAATTGTTTCTAAAAACCTCAAAATTTTTAATCATTTTTTAGAAGGAGAATATCATGGCTGAAAGACTGGAAGTGTATAAATGTGAAACGTGTGGAAACATCATCGAAGTATTACATGGCGCCGGTGGAGAACTCGTCTGCTGCGGCAGTCCGATGGTTCTTCAGGTTGAAAACACCGTTGACGCAGCCAAAGAGAAGCACGTACCGGTTGTGGAAAAAATCGATGGCGGATACCAGGTTAAAGTAGGCAGTGCTGCCCATCCGATGGAGGAAAAACATTTTATCGAATGGATAGAACTGATTGCTGATGGTAAATCCTACACCCAGTTCCTGAATCCCGGAGATGCACCTGAAGCCACTTTCAAGATTGATGCTGATAGCGTAACCGCCAGAGAATATTGTACGATTCATGGACAGTGGAAAAACTAATCCACGATTGTAAGGAGAATGACACATGGGAGAATGGAAATGTAAAGAGTGCGGGTACAGCCTTCAGGCAGATGTACCACCTGAAGAATGCCCCTCCTGTAAACAAAAATGTGAGTTTCTTGATGTTGCCTGCTATATTCCTGACTGCGGTGCGACAGGGCAGGATCCCAGGCTGAAATAGGATTTCCGCGAAAACTGGAGGTTGCAGAATGTCTCAAAAAAAATATAATGTAAAGGCCGAATGCCCGCAATGTGCCTGTGGGAGCATTAGCCATATCAGCCCCGAAGCAATGAGAGAGAAATTTATCGGAGATGAAAAAGAAATCGATATCCTCTGTCCCATGTGCGGCACAAAACATAAAGGGCATCTAGAAGAAGACAAAGTTGAATAGACCAGGAGGTCAAGGATGAAAAAGGTACTGATAGTATATTCCACCAGAAGCGGCGCGACGAAAAAAATCGCTGACCTGATAGGAGAGGGAATCCGTTTTGAAGGGCTTGAAGCTGAACTGAAGAACGGGTCCGGGATCAAAAAAGAAAGCGACCTTCAGGGATATGATGGGTATATTTTCGGATCAGCTACTTATCATGGTGAAATGATCCAGGCGATGAAGGGAATTTTATTCCTGGCCGAGAAAGCAGGTCTTGAAGGTAAAGTAGGCGGTTCGTTTGGTGCATTCGGATGGAGTGGAGAAGCTCCGGGGCGCATTTTTGATACCATGAAAAACATTTTCAAAATGGAAATGGTAGGGGGCCCTCTGCGGCTTAAATCCGCAAACCTTGGAGGCGGATCGCAAATGGCGCAGGATTATGGACGTGAAATCGCAAAAAAGGTGAACGGTTAGGAACAAGAGCGGAAGACTCAAAATTTCTTTCATTAGATCAATGCCAACATTCACACCCGCCCCTGGTGCTGCAATAAAATGAACCATTTTTTTTGTAGCACCGGGTGCATAAATCAAGGAGGATTGCCATGACAACACCACAACACTGCCCCGGATGGGAACAATTTAAAGATCTGAAAGCTTTTTCGTGCGAATGCCCCAGCTGCGGAGAAAAAAAAGAGATCTTTTCAGACGAGTTTGATAAAACACATACCTGTTCGGCATGTGGGAAGGAAATCGACTTCACAAAGTGTACACTGGACGCAGGAGTTTAGAAAGATCTCAACCGGATCTGAGGATTGGTTCACAATGCAATTTGAATATGAAATAACAAAATACCCGGCTGAGGAATTCACCCAACTCATCTATTTCTGCACGGAAGCAGGAGAGTGTAAATTCCATGAACTGCCTCCGGATCAGACAAAGGCTCTCGAGAACGTGCTCAATGAGAGAGGCGTCCTTGGATGGGAAATGGGCCAGATGTTTATCAGCAACGAAGGAATTATTATTATCTGGAAAAGGCTTCTGGAAAGCGTAGGTCGATAAGGATATCACCATGTTTATACTTGGTTTACAGGGAAGTCCACGGCTTAAAGGAAATACAAGCATCCTGCTTGAACAGTTTCTTGATCAAGCTCGAAGTCTCGGAGCCAATACACAAACCATTCATGCAGCAAACAAAAACATCCTGCCATGCAAAGAGTGCGGGACCTGCGAAAGAAAAGGATTCTGCCCTATTGATGACGATATGCAGGGGATTTATCCTCTTCTGTGGCAGGCTGACCTCATCGTCATGGCCACACCCATATTCTTTTATGGCGCCACAGCACAACTTAAAGCGCTCATTGACCGGTCCCAAGCCCTCTGGTCGAGGAAATATGTCCTCGGGGTTTCAGATCCCGGCAGAATATGGCGTAAGGGCGCCCTTCTCGCTGTAGGTGCTACGAAAGGAAAGAATCTTTTTGAAGGGGTAACCCTGACTGCAAAATACTTTTTTGACGCGGTTGGTGCGGAGTATACAGACGAACTTACTTATAAACAGATTGAAGCCTCAGGGGATATAAAATCCCATTCTACTGCTTTAAATGACGCAAAAGAGATGGGACAACGCCTGGCAACCCCTTTTTTGAAAAGAAGAAAGATCCTCTTTCTGTGCAACGAAAATGCATGCCGAAGCCAAATGGCCGGGGCCTTTGCAAGGAATTATGCGGGGGATCGCGTGGAAGCGCTCAGCGCTGGAAGCACGCCCGCACCGGAAATCAATCCCATGATGAAAGGGGTCATGCATGAGAAGAAAATCGACATGGCCTACCTGACACCAAAACCTATTGAATCCGTTTCTTTTTCGTCAAAGCCGGATCTGATCGTTTCGATGGGTTGTGGAGATAGATGCCCAAATTACCCTGAAGTTCCCCTTGAAGAATGGCATCTGGAAGATCCTGCGGGAAAAACAGAATCGTTTATGCGAGACATCAGGGACGAAATAGAAAAACGGGTCATGACTCTTATTGACGAGAAATGTTAAGACCATTTTACATTTTAACCTTTAAAAAAATGACCGATTATGTTTTGTAAAGACCTGACCTCGGAATGGCCGGGGTTTAGGGGATTCAATTTTTTTGAGGAACATCTATGGAGGAGAATATTATGGATAAGTATGTATGTTCAGTATGCGGTTATGTGTATGACCCGGCAGATGGCGATCCGGACAATGGTGTTGCTCCGGGAACCTCTTTTGATGACGTTCCGGATGACTGGGCGTGTCCCGTATGCGGGGCTGCCAAAGATATGTTTGGAAAGGAGTAATGGATGAAACCAATTGAGATCGCTGATGGGATTTACTGGGTTGGTGTTGTTGACTGGAACATCAGAGATTTTCACGGCTATTCCACATACAAGGGAACTACCTATAATTCATACCTTGTTGTAGATGACAAAATCACATTGATTGATGCCGTGAAAAAGGAATTTTCGGATGAACTCATCAGCAACATTTCTCAAATTGTAGATCCCAAAAAGATAGACTACATGGTAAGCAACCACACGGAAATGGATCATTCCGGGGGGCTCGCAAGGGTCATGCACAAAATCGGAGAGGACAAACCTCTCTACTGCTCCAAAATGGGGCATAAAGACCTTTCCATGCATTTTCCACAGAAATGGAATTATATGCCCGTGGAAAATGGAAGTGAATTACAACTGGGAAAAAACAGTCTGACCTTTCTGGAAACCAGGATGCTCCATTGGCCGGACAGTATGTTTTCCTACGTCAAAGAGCAGAAACTCCTTTTTTCCAGTGATGCGTTCGGCCAGCACTACTCCGGGCCGGAAAGGTTTGATGACGAAATTGGGGACGACATCATGCCCCATGCCCTGAAGTATTATGCCAATATCCTTCTCCCTTATTCACCCCTTATTCTGAAATTGGTGAAAACGGTAACCGATATGGGGCTGGCCATTGATACCATATGTCCGGACCACGGCATCATGTGGAGAAAAGATCCCTCCAAAATCATAAACGCCTATGTGGAATGGAGTGAGCAGAAACCCAAACGCAGGGCCGTTGTCATTTATGACACCATGTGGCATAGCACGGAAACCATGGCAAACACCATCGTGGAAGAGCTTGGAAATCTTGGGGTCTATGCAAAACCTTTTTGTCTGAAGTACGATCATCGAAGCGACATCATAACCGAGATCATGGATGCAGGCGCAGTGATCGTGGGATCCCCAACCTTTAATAACGGGATCTTCCCAACTGTCAGCGATTTCATGACCTATATGAAAGGCCTCAAGCCGTTGAATAAGGTGGCAGCCGCATTCGGATCTTATGGATGGAGCGGTGAAGCCGTGAAGATCCTTAACGGTGAACTGGAAAAAATGAAGTTCAATCTGGTGGACCCGGGCGTTAGAATTCAGTTTGTACCGAATGACGACAGCTTGAGCGCCTGCCGAGAACTTGCCGAGAAAATTGCTGAAGCATTGCCTGAAGAATAACGATCCGGCAAATGAAAATATTGACTGCCGCGCTGCGGGGCTTTCGCCCTCGCGGCCGGCTTTTTTTCACAAAAAAACCCAGTTTAAGGCCCTGCTACGGACACATTCATACCCCCTCCATGGGCACAAAGGCCACAGAAATAGTCGGGTCTGGTACCTAGCCTACAACTCCAATTTGAGATTTTCACAATGAAAAAAGTTGTTTTGTTCGCCTTTAATGGTGAATTTATGTGTTTTATTCATGTACTTCTGAATGCCCTTGATATGAAAGAGCGGGGGTATGAAGTAAGAGTCGTAATCGAAGGTTCCGCCACAAAATTGGTGCCGGAACTGGCAAATCAAAAGAATCCCATGTTCAGCCTATGGGAAAAAGCCGGATCCCTTGGTCTATTGGAAGGCGCCTGTAAAGCATGCTCGAACAAAATGGGAGTATTGGATGAAATCAAGGCCCTGGGGCTTGATCTCCTCGATGAACTATCGGGACATCCAAGCATGGCAAAGTACATGGAAAACGGCTTTGAAGTAATCACTTTTTAGAAAAGGCCTCAGGAATTTAAAATGAAGAGGAAACCGCGCAGTAAAAGACAATGTCCGGATTGTCATGAATGCCAGGTTTGCAGTGAAACCCGCTGCCGTGCCTGCAGGGGAAGAGGTCATGTGCAGACCCCCACATTAGCGCGGTTTTTCACCCACGGAGACTATCTTGAGTGGAAAAAACATAAGATTTCTTCAGGAGAGACCCCGGAGGGTATCATAGAACCTAAAAGCTGCAATTAGCTTTTAGCGATTAGCCGTTAGCTTAAAGATATCAAGCATTTGAATGGCTTTTTTCATGTTGATGTTCTCACTTTTTGATGCGAACCTATTGCACCGTAAGTCACTGATTTTGTGCGGCTAATAGCTAACAGCTAACCGCTAATTGCATTTTTCAAGTAGAAAGTGAATAAAGCAGAAGCTGTACGAGGAGAAAAATCATGAATGAAAGAAGAAATTTTCTAAAGAAAACTGTCCTTCTGGCCGGCGGAATGGCCTTGGCAACATCCAGGCAAGCCTTTGCCTCAGATGCCTCGTTTCCAAGTAATATTGTTTACACTAAAGACAACCCGGGGAAATGGGAAAAAAAGGTCGGCAGCCACTTGCCCGTAGTTACCGTAGAAGGAAACAAGGTGACTGTTGCAACAAAGCACCGCATGACCGAAAAACATTATATCGTGCGTCATACGCTGGTATCTGCAGATGGGAAAGTCCTGGGTTCAAAAACCTTCGCACCTAATGACCCGAAGGCTGTTTCCGTTTATGAATTCACCGGAACCCCGGGGCAGAAAATCTATGCCACAAGTTTCTGCAACCTCCACGATTTCTGGGTTAGCGAATTCACATTTTAATAGACAAGAATATGAAAGTTCTCACAGGTAGGTTTGATGGAAATATCCAGTTATATAGCAGCAGTTAAAAAGGAAGCCGAGACATACGATGTCCCGGTAGTTGACCTGATTGCCACACAAACAAAGGACCCTTTTAAGGTTCTTGTGGCAACGATCCTTTCTGCCAGGACCAAAGATGAGACCACTGCAAAGGCCTCAGAAAGGCTCTTCAAAACGGCCCCGGACCTGGCCTCCCTGCAAGAACTTTCCGAGGAGGAAATCCGCAATCGAATCTACCCGGTCGGCTTTTACAAAAGCAAGGCAGGCTATCTTGCTAAACTCCCCCGGGCTCTTGAAGAATTTTCGGGGGAAGTCCCAGATGACATCGAATCCCTCCTGAAACTCCCCGGGGTTGGCCGTAAGACCGCCAACCTGGTGCGAAGTGTGGCCTTCGGCAAACCTGCCATATGCGTTGACACCCACGTCCACCGGATCATGAATATTTGGGGCTATGTCAAAACTAAAAACCCCCTTGAGACCGAAATGGCCTTGCGAAAAAAGCTCCCTGAAAAACACTGGATTGAAATCAACGGCATTCTGGTAGCCTTTGGCCAGGGAACCTGTAAACCCGTATCGCCCCACTGCGACAGGTGCGTTATAGAATCCTCCTGTGCGAAAATCGGCGTGACCGCACGCAAAATAAAATCCGATAAAAACAAGGCCCGTAGCCGGGATACCAGAACAATGATCTCCTGGAATGTCAACGGTATTCGCGCCGTAGAAAAAAAAGGTTTTGTGGGTCTGGTCAAAGAGTTGTCGCCGGATATTTTTGCCATCCAGGAAACCAAAGCCCAGCCGGATCAATTGTCAAGAGACCTGCACGAAATCGATGGCTATACCTCCTACTGGCATAGCGCGGTCCGAAAAGGCTATTCAGGCGTTGCCGTATACACCCGGCAGGAGCCACTTGAGGTCATCTATGGACTTGGCGAGGAACGTTTTGACAGCGAAGGAAGGGTTCTCTCTCTCGCCTTTGAAGATTTCTACCTTATAAACGCCTATTTTCCCAATGCTCAGCACGAGCTTAAAAGGCTCAGCTACAAACTTGATTTCAACAAGGCCCTACACGATTTTGCAGCTTCACTGGCGAAAAAAAAATCCGTCGTAATCTGTGGAGATTTCAATGTCGCCCACAAGGCCATCGATTTAAAGAACCCCAAATCAAACATAAAAAACCCTGGATATACCCCGGAAGAGCGTGCATGGATGGATAGTTTCACCCAGGCTGGTTTTATAGATACTTTCAGAAACTTCGATCCCCAACCCGAAAACTACACATGGTGGAGTTATCGTTTCAATGCCAGGGACAGGAACATCGGCTGGCGTATTGATTATTTCTGCGTAGACCCGGCCAGCAACGACAGAGTTGCGGGAGCTGCGATACTCAAAGACGTTCTGGGATCGGACCACTGCCCCGTTCAATTGGATTTCAAATAGAGTGAAATATTAGGGATACTCATTATGAAAATAGACCTTAACGAGTTTAATACCATCGGCGAAGGAATTATGCGGCCGGAGGGTGTCATGGTCCAAAAAGATGGTACCGTTTTAGCTGCTGATGCCAGAGGCCAGATAGCGAGAATAAGCCCTGATGGCAAAACTTCCTTTTACGGCGATGTTGGCGGTATTCCCAATGGTATCTGCCTTGATCGTGAAGGAAATTGTATCATCGCCAACATTGGCAATGGCCAGTGTCAATCTCTGGGTAAAGATGGGAATCACACGGTTTTAATGACCGAAGCCGAGGGGAAAAAGATGCCTTCCCCCAATTTTCCCTTTGTAGACAGCAGGGGCAGGCTCTGGGTCTCTAATTCCAGCTATCGGGAGGATATTGAGGACGCAATCCGCAATCCGGCCCCGGACGGATGTATGGTGCTCATAGAAAAGGGGAAGGCTCGCATCGTTGCCGAAGGTATACCCTTTGCCAACGGTGTGGCGCTGAATTCAGATGAAAGCCGTCTATATGTGGCAGCCACCATGGAAAGGGTCGTATTGCAATATAAAATCGAAACAGATGGTTCCCTGACATCACCAGAGGTTTATGGGCCCTCTCCACTGGGTGAACTTGGGCATCCGGACGGCATTGCCTTTGATGAAGCGGGCAATCTCTGGGTCACCTTCCCCTTCTGGAATGCCATTGGTTTTATAACACCGGAAGGGGAGTTAGTCATGGTTATGGAAGACCCGCGAGCCTTGGTTCTTAAAAGGCCCACCAACATCTGTTTTGGATGGAAAAACTTCGAAACCGCCTTTATCGGCAGTTTAGACGGGACGGGCATTCCCTATTTCCGCGTCCCATATCCAGGAATGAAGCTTGTTCATCAATAATTACTCATCCCGCAAGCCCAGAATCTCTCTTGCCTCAAACGGGTCAGCTATTTCACGACCCGTTTCTCTCGCTATTCCCGCCATAGTCTCTATGAGGGCTCCGTTGCTCCCGGCCCTGTCCCCATTGGGCAGGTAGAACGTATCCTCCAGGCCGGTCCTGAGATTTCCTCCCAATTCGGCGCACCTGCGGTGAAGGTCCCATATCTCTTTTCTACCCACTGCGATTACCTGGTAGTGTGTCCCTTCCGTCATCTCCTCCACCAGCAGTGGAACCCACTCCCTTTTGGCCGGCATTCCGCTGGCCACGCCCATGACAAGAGAAATGTGCGCGGTTCCATCGAACATACCGTTTCTTTTATAAAGGCCCACACTGCGGACGATTCCCGAGTCAAAACATTCAAACTCGGGAACCACGTCGTTGGCAGTCATGACATCCAGAAAACCTTTTACCTTTTCCACGCTGTTGTCAAACAGCGCGGGCGGCCACGCCCAGGAACCGTTTGACCGAAGCTTGAGGTAGTTTAAAGAACCCGCATTGCAGGCGGCCATTTCAGGCTTGAATTTTTCAAGGCAGGCAATGGGACCGGATATGTCGGGACCCATCACCCCGGTACTCATACAGATGATGATCTCCGGAACACGATCCTTGATAGCGGCCAGGATATCTCCCACCGTATGGAGATCCCACGTGGGGAGATGTCCCATCCCTTCTCTTTGATCTCTGAAATGACAGTGGACAATGGAGGCCCCCGCATCAAACGCCTGCTGCGCCTGATCTGCCATCTCTTCAGGGGTCACAGGCACGTGGTGGACGGCAGGGTCGGTCAGCACACCCGTGAGGGCGCAGGAAATTACGGCTTTTTCACTCATTTGGTTCTCCTGGTTCAGCTTGGGTATAGATCAAGACTGTTGGTTGTTAACATTTCCATGGTTTTTCCGGGCCTATTCTTATGTTACAGCTATTTGGTGTCAGGTGTCAGGTGTCAGGT
>CAYOWC010000141.1:0-11900 GCA_964407525.1 uncultured Desulfobacteraceae bacterium
AAACGATTCTTTCTCAAAAACAAAAGAAGGAGAAAATTCTGTGCCAACTATCAAAGTAAAAGGAATGTCCTGCAATCATTGTGCAACAGCCGTTATCAAGGCACTGGACGGTCTTGACGGAGTTTTTGATACCACGGTGAACCTGGAAGCCGCTGAGGCATCGTTTAACGAAGAATCTCCCGTTGACAAAGCCCTCATTGCCGAAGCGGTAAAAAAGGCTGGGTACGAAGTTGTCTGACAAAGCAGTTCTGAGCATTCATGGCATGTCCTGCGCCGCCTGTGTTCGACGGGTGGAACAGGGCCTGGGAAGCCTTGAAGGCGTCTCAAAAGCGGACGTTAATTTCGCCACTGAAAAAGCCACGGTGGAATATGATCGCTCTCTGATTACCCCCGACGGACTGTCGGGAAAAATTGTTGACTTGGGCTATGAGGTTGTAGGCGTCGACGGGGGAGCCGATGCAGAGCAGATCAAAGCCACCGTCCTGGTCGGAGGCATGAGCTGTGCCGCCTGTGTCCGAAGGGTTGAAACCGCCCTTTCAACTGTACCTGGCGTCACAGAGGCCGCCATCAACCTGGCCACGGGAAGAGCTACAATAACCCACGAACCGGAATGGGGAGGTATCGAGGCGCTCAAAGCCATCATCACGGAAACCGGTTATCAATTCCTGGGTGTCCCTGAATCCGATCTGGAAGACCGCGTAGAAGTGGCACGCCTGAAGGATATTGCTACGCTACGTACCAAATTTCTTACAGGCGCTATCCTCAGCGTGATCATTTTCATGGGCTCCATGCAGGGATGGTTCCCGTTTCTGAGGGATGTACCAAGACAGATCATGCTCCCCGTCCTGTTTGTGCTCACCACACCTGTTGTATTCTGGGTGGGAAGCAGGTTTTTTTATGGCGCCCTGAAAGCCGCGGCCCAGAAAACAACCGATATGAATACCCTGGTGGCCGTGGGTGCCTTTTCTGCATACCTCTATTCCTCCCTGGCCGCATTTACTCCCGGTCTGTTTTCGGTCTCAGGCATTAGCACCCATGTGTATTTTGACGGCGCCGCGATGATCATAACCCTGGTGCTTTTAGGCAGGCTGCTGGAAGCAAGGGCAAAAGGAAAAACGTCCGAGGCAATCAAACGCCTCATGCAGCTCAAACCCAGAACCGCGCGTGTTGTGCGGGACGACACGGAAAAGGATATCCCCATTGCAGCTGTGGTCAAAGGGGATAAGGTCATCGTTCGTCCCGGAGAAAAAATCCCCACGGACGGAATGATTATCTCGGGCTCTTCATCGGTGGACGAATCGATGCTTACCGGGGAAAGCCTACCTGTCCCAAAAGAAAACGGCGACCCTGTTTTTGCAGCCACACTCAACAAGACCGGCAGCTTTACATTTAAAGCTACTCGAATTGGAGCAGAGACCGCCCTTGCCCAGATTATCAAGCTCGTTGAAGAAGCCCAGGGAAGCAAAGCTCCCATTCAACGAATGGCAGACAAGGTGGCATCCATATTTGTACCCATTGTTTTCGGAATAGCGGCGTGCACATTTATCGTATGGTATTTTTTCGTGCAGGATCCCTTGTTCAGCCGTGCGCTTCTTAATTTCGTATCGGTTCTTGTTATCGCCTGCCCTTGTGCGCTGGGTCTGGCCACTCCCACGGCCGTCATGGTGGGTACAGGTTTGGGTGCGGAAAAGGGGATTTTGATCAAAGGGGGAGAAAGCCTTGAGAAGGCTTACAAACTAACCACTGTTGTGTTTGATAAAACGGGAACCCTCACCAAAGGAGAACCCGAAGTCACAGATGTACACCCCGTCGAAGGAACAACACGGGAAGAACTTTTTGGTATTGCAGCCTCCATCGAAGCTGTTTCGGAACACCCACTCGCTGATGCCATTGTCAAAAAGACAAGAGAGATGAAATACCCCCTCCAAGAGGTCACCGGGTTTACCGCCTTGTCTGGATTCGGAGCGGAAGGAATCTTGGGAAAAAGAAAAGCCGTGCTCGGAAATCTGAAACTCATGGAAAAAATGGGGATTGCAGTTGACAGCCTTAGGGAAGAGCATGGTAAACTTGGCGAGTCCGGAAAGACAATAGTCTTCGTCGCCCTGGACGGCACTGTCAAAGGTCTCATAGCCCTTTCGGATGTCCAGAGAGATTCTGCAGCAATGGCTGTAGCTGAGCTCAAAAAGATGGGGCTCAAAACGGCCATGATCACCGGCGACAACAAAAATGCGGCCAAAGCCATCGGAGAGGCGGTCGGCATAGAAACCATCCTGGCCGAAGTCCTCCCCGGCGACAAGGCGAAAGAGATCTCGAAATTGCAGGAAGCCGGCGAAATCGTCGCCATGGTCGGAGACGGCATAAACGATGCCCCTGCCCTGACAACGGCCGATATCGGCATAGCTATAGGCGCGGGGACAGACGTAGCCATGGAAGCAAGCGACATCACCCTCATGAGCGGAAATCTGGAATCCGTTCCCATGGCCATACGGCTTTCCTTTCAGACAATGAAGGTGATTAAGCAAAACCTGTTCTGGGCCTTCTTTTATAATAGTTTGGGAATCCCGATCGCGGCCGGGATTCTCTACCCGTTTTTTGGCATTCTTCTCAATCCGGCTTTCGCAGCGGCAGCCATGGCCATGAGCTCGGTTTCTGTCGTAAGCAATTCGCTTCGTCTGAGACGGACCTCTTTACATTGAGAAATTGAGAGGGTAAGAAGGTAAGAAAATTTTGAATGTAAGAATATTCTATGCAAATGGCCTCATAGCAAAATGGCAAGATGGGATTTCACCACGAAGAACACGAAGAAGGCAGTTTGATGAGCCGTGTAAAAATTTGTTTTAAAAAGGAGAATCTGGTTGAGATTCCCTTTAATGGCGCGTTGATTATTTGGGATGGGGAGTGTGGTCAACCTTTTTTTTCTCTGTTCCCTTCGTGCTCTTCGTGTCCTTCGTGGTAAAAAAATAATACGTCAGGAGAAAAAAAATGCTTCAAATTGAAAATCTTCAGGTAAAACTGGGAGAGAAGGAGATCTTAAAACAGATCAATCTCCAGATTGAGCCGGGGGAAACGCATATTCTGTTCGGCCCCAACGGTTCCGGAAAAACTTCTCTTTTAATGACCATCATGGGCTATCCCCAATACAAGGTCATTTCGGGCAAAATAAAATTCAAAGGGGTGGATATCACAGACCTGCCCATCGATGAAAGGGCCAAGCTGGGCATTGGAATGTCATATCAGCGCCCACCAACCATCAACGGGTTAAAAATCAGGCAGATGATAGACCTTTGCGCAAAGAACGATATTGATGGAGAAGCCCTGGCCGCAAAAGTGAACTTCAAGGACTTTTTAGACAGGGATGTGAACGCGGGGTTCTCAGGCGGTGAAATCAAACGTTCGGAACTGCTGCAACTCATGGCCCAAGAACCGGATCTGATGCTTTTCGACGAACCGGAATCGGGTGTGGACATGGAAAACATCACCCTCGTGGGCAACACCATTGCAGCCCTTCTCGAGAAAGACGGCGGCACTGAACTGATAAAATCCAAGATGCAGGCAAAACTCAACAGGACAAAAATGGGTCTCATTATTACCCATACCGGCTATATCCTGGACTACGTTTCCGCAGACAAAGGACAGGTCTTGTTTAACGGCAAATTAAGTTGTGTCAGCAACCCGAGAGAAATTTTAGGATGTGTGGGTAAATCGGGATACGAGGAGTGTGTAAGATGTATGACAGAGATCAATTAAAACAAAAAGCAACGGCGGCCCTAAGCAAAGCAGGTGCTCTGGGACCGGATATCGACCTGGGGCAGTTTGATGACGCTCCCGTGCCCCATTCCTATATGGCGGATGAAGACCTTTGCGCCTTGCCTCAGGCTGAACAAACGAAACTAATGATGTCCGGACTGGACGTTACGGAAAAGGAAAGAGGGGGAACCTATTTCCAGAAAGATACGGAAGTAGTTCATTGCCATTCCAGCCAGGACGGTATCGAAGTCATTCCTATTAAGAAGGCCTTGGAAGAATATGACTGGGTCCGGGAGTATTACTGGAAACTGGCGGCCGTGGATACGGACAAGTATACGGCGGCCGTGGAACTGGGCCTCCATGACGGGTACGTCATCCGTGCCCTTCCCGGAAGCAAATCCGTCTATCCCATACAGGCCTGTCTTTATCTCGACAAGGACAACCTGCAGCAAAACGTACACAATATTATTGTGGCGGAAGAGGATTCAGAACTCCATATCATCAGCGGATGCGCAACCTCCCCCCACATGAAAAAGGGAATTCATGTGGGGATCTCAGAATTTTTCGTGAAAAAGAACGCCAAGCTTTCCTTCACCATGATCCACAACTGGGCGGAGGATATGGTGGTACGTCCCAGATCGGTTGCCAGGGTGGAAGAAGGCGGGCTTTTTCTGAACAATTACATCTGTATGAAACCGGTCCGATCGCTCCAGATGTACCCCACAACCCATCTTGTGGGCAAGGATGCCGTGGCCCGATTTTACAGCATTATCGTTGGAAGCCCCGGCTCGGAATATGACATCGGTGGAAGAATATTCCTTAAAAAACCGGGGAACCGCGCCGAAATCATTGCGCGCACCATCAGTAACGGCGGAAAAATCATTGCCAGAGGCCATCTCATTGGAGAAGTAGCAGACATCAAGGCCCATCTTGAATGCAAGGGACTTCTTCTAAACGGGGGCCTCATCCATGCCATTCCCGAGTTGGAAGGCCACGTGGACGGCGTCGAGATGTCTCACGAAGCCGCTGTGGGAAAAATCGCCCAGGAAGAGATCTCCTATCTCATGTCTCGGGGCCTCACGGAAGAAGAAGCCACATCGACCATCGTCCGCGGATTCCTGAGTGTGGACATTCCGGGCTTGCCTCCCCAGTTACAGGCCGAGATTGACAAGGCCATTGAGGAGAGCGATAAGGATGTCATGTAGAAAAAGTACGAAGTTTTCTGACCTAATAGCAGATCCAGTCATAAAGGAACGGTGGGAAAAGGTTCGGAAATACTTTTTCCTGCGTGAATCCACGTACGATATGACAAACCGCTGTAATATCCGCTGCGAAGGGTGTTATTATTTTGAGGGAGACAAACAGTTTGCCAAGGAAAACAGGGATCCGGAGGCATGGCGCCGGCTCATGGAGGAGGAAAAATCCCGGGGCATCACCTATGTGGTCCTTGCCGGCGCTGAACCATCCCTGGTTCCGGAATTGTGTGAAGTATGCTTTCGGGAAATTTCCCTTGGCGCCATCGCTTCAAACGGCTTAAAAAAAATACCTGAATCGGTCGGTTACAAGGTCCACATCTCCGTCTGGGGCAATGATGAAACCAGTGCCAGGGTCAGACGAGCCCATAATATGCTTTCGCAGCAGATAGAAAACTACAAGAAAGATACAAGGGCAGTATTCGTATATACATTCACCAGAGATAATATCCAGGAAGTCCATGAAGTTGTGGATGTTCTATCACAGCATGGCTGCAAAACAACGTTTAATATGTTTTCCGCCCCTGTGGGATACCATGGTCCTTTGCGTCATACGGAAGAATCCCTCCGACAGACGTTTGATGCCATGATGCGGCTTCTTTCCAATCATCCGAACCACATCCTGTTCTCCCCATATAACGCTGTAGCCCACACCCACACTCTCAGTCTTCACGATCTGTACGGGTGTTCCTATCCGAGGATGAACCCTTCCGCTGAAATGGGGCTTGGCCGTTCTTTCAGGCAATACCGAACAGACCTTTCCTGGGATCGGAACGTTGCCTGCTGTGTACCGGATACCGACTGCCCCGACTGCCGACACTATGCGGCAGGCAGCGCGGTTGTGACTGCAAAGCTGTTTCGACATGCCAATGATCCGGATCGATTCAGGTCGTGGCTGGACTATGTGGACACCTACCTGTCCGTCTGGGTAATGGGGTATGAAAAAGGAAAGACCCTCTGCGAACATCCCGTAGATCCGCCGACGGCTTAATTTAATAAAATAAAGAAGGAGCGTAGTAAATGGAGACAGTGAGTTCTCTTCTTGATAATAAGTGGCGTGAAAGATACAGATCCATCTCAAAATTGAATATTCGGAGTTCCATTTATGATGTAACAAACCGGTGTAACCTGCGCTGTAAAGGGTGTTTTTTCTTTTCCTCGGGTGAACACAAAGCCGCCCAGGAAGAAATGGATATACGGCAATGGGAAGGTTTTATTGATAGGGAAATGGAACGGGGGGTCAATCTTGCCATCCTCATCGGCGGAGAGCCAACCCTGTGCTTTGACCGACTGGAAGCGTTCTATAAGAGACTGCCCACCTTCTGCGCCACAAACGGGCTGATCAAAGTTCCAAGGGACAGATTCCCGGATATGATGGTTGGCATCTCCCTCTGGGGAGACGAAGAAGATGAAAAGCTTTTGAGAGGAACAGATACCTTCTCCATCTCGAGCAAAAACTACGAAGGGGACGCGCACGCATACTATCTTTACACCATCACACCGAAACAGCTTGGAAAAACCGAAAGGATCATCAAAAAAATCAGGGATGTCGGTTTGAAAGTGCACATGCAGCTACTCTCAAACGACGAGGGGGTTGCAAATTTTTCCTGGACCCGGGATGAATTGTCCGACATCAGGGTGGAAATGGATGACGTTCTGGATACATACCCGGAAACGGTCATATCTTCCAAGTATTACCACGAAATTATTACTACGGGAAAGATGTTCGATCGTGCTTTCGGCTGGAATGAATGTCCATCCGTAACAGAACCTCTTGACAGGAGAGACCCGAGACCAAAAAGGCTCATCCATTTCATCCGCTGGGCCTCTGACTTGAAGACAATGCACCGCTGCTGTACTTCTGAAACACGCGACTGTTCCACTTGCAAGGACGGCGCCGCCCACATGAGCTGGGTAATGGTAAATAAGCGAGCCCATATCCGCACGGAACAGGATCTGAAGAACTGGATAGAAGTCTACGAAATGTTCGCAAAACTCTACCAGTTTATTCCTTGGTAAATTGTCCGGTTCATGGCAAATTTGCGTGATACTCTCATTTGGTCGCAAATCGACCTGGTTCGGACTACTGGTGTCAGGTGTCAGGTGTCAGGTGTCAGGAAAAGCCGTGATGACACCGAATTTTTCAAACTGAAAAAAGAGTCTTTCACATAAGCCAAAGGGTGGTTCAAACTTTTAGGTAATAAAATCCTTACGGATTAACTCCAGAACCTTAATCCCAGGAATTTAGGCGTCAGCCTTTTAGGTTCATCGCGGATGAATGGGATAGTAGACATTGAAACCTGACACCTGAAACCTGACACCTTGGTTGGTAAGAAAGTCGATTCTTAACGCCAATTCAGGAAGAGCCGGAATTCGCTGGTGCAATGGAAGCACTGATACTATGAAAGAAATTGTAATTGTTGGCTATGATGCAGTCTCGGCCCTCGGAACCACCCTGGAGACCCAGTGGGAACGGGCAGTGCGAGGGGAAAGCGGGATTGGTGCGTTAACCCGGTTTCCCGTAGACGACAATTTCCCTGTGAAAGTAGCGGGTCAGGTAGAAGATTTCGATACCTCACCCTACCCTTTCCTTTCTCCCCGTAACCTTGCCAACTGGACATCTCCCGTGTTCAAACATGCACTGCTTGTCGTCCACCGCTCTCTTAAACACAGTGGGATCGAGATTACTCCTGCAATTTCTCCACGGGTCGCTATTACTTTCAGCAGCGCAGTGGGAGGGCAGGACGCAGTGCTCCGAGCAGACAGGCGCATGATGGCAGAAGGAAAAATGCCCCATCCTTTTACCAATCCCAACTCGTGTATCAATATGGTCGGAGGAAAAGTATCCATTCTTACAGGGGCTACAGGACCGATCGTTTCTACCATCACAGCCTGTGCCACGGGAGTCACCTCCATCGTCATGGGGGCAATGCTGATCCAACAGGGAAGAGCAGATGTCGCCATATGCGGAGCTGTCGATTTTGCGCTGGTGGAACCAATTGTTGCGGGATTTGCCACCATGAACGGGGCTTACAAGCCGAAAATCGGGGAACCACAAGATCTTCCCCGACAGGCGAGTCGTCCATTTTCCCTGGACCGAAGGGGTTTTGTTGTTTCTGAAGGAGCCGGCAGCATTATTATCACAAGCCGTGATTTTGCCAGAGCCTGGGGACTGCAAGGTCACATATCCCTGACAGGATGGAGCATGACCTCCGACGCACACCATTTTGTGGCGCCAAACCTGAACACGGTCAGCCGTTGCATGGACGAAAGCATAAAAGACGCTGGGATTAAACCCTCCGATATTGACGCTATAAACGCCCACGCCACATCAACAAAGATGGGAGACAAGGTCGAATCCGATGCCATAAAACAAGTTTTCGGAAGTCACCTTCCCCCTGTCACCGCAAACAAATCTCTTTTCGGTCACGCCATGGGAGCATCCAGTGCCATTGAATCCATTTTTGCGTTCATGGGCATGATGAATAAAACTCTGCCGCCCACGATTAATCATACCCCCGACCCCGATATTCCTCTGGATTGTGTTGCTGAAGGAGCACGCACTCTCAGACAGGAATTTGTCTTGAAAAACGCCTTTGGTTTCGGGGGCTGCAACACATGTGCCGTCTTTCAAAGGATCGATTAATTCATGAAAGCACCAAAAAACAGAAGAGTATTCGTTATTGGGTACGGAGCAGCAACTCCCCTTGGAAAGACATTTCAAAAAACCTGGGATAGGATTGTAAATGCTGAATCCGGTTTTCGAAAGGTCACCCGATGCGAAGTAAATTCCCTAAGCAATGTAGTGGGAGAGATACCCGACTGGGACCCCATGGATCTGAGCTTTGTGGATGCCAAGGAAGCCTATAACTGGAATGCTGGCCATGTCCTTCTGACTATGGCCGTCTGCAAAGAGGCCATGGAAAACTCTCGTCTCACAATGGATGAAGAATCCGGACCACGAACCACATGCCTTATCGGATCAGCCCTGAATGGCACAGACGCATTTCGAATAGCCATGGATAACTATAAAAAAAGGGGCCCCCTGCGGGTCAGCCCCTACCTTCTCCCGAACCTGTGCGCCAACCTTCCATCCGGAAAGGCCGGGATGATGTTAGGATTTACCGGCCCCGTATTCTCGCCACAGGGGGCGTGCGCCTCCGGCAACCATGCTTTGGGAATCGGCTCCAGAATGATCAGGGACGGAGATTGTGATTTTGCCCTTGTTGGCGGATCGGAAACCTGTATTATTCCGGAAATCATTCACGGTTTTGAAAACATGAATGCCACCATCAAAATCCTTCCGGAAGACCGGGCCTATGAGGATCCCCGTCAGGCATCGCGTCCATTCAGCGTGGATAGAAAAGGTTTCGTTTTAGCCGAAGGATGCGGAGTCCTTGTTCTGGCAGCTGAAGAGATGATTGCCGCCCATGGGCTTACCCCCAGGGCTGAAGTCCTTGGCATAGGATGGACGTCAGATGCATACCATTTTACAAGACCCAACAAAGAAACCGTAACCAGGGCCATCACGGAAGCCATTGACGATGCCGACCTGTTGCCGGGAGATATACAATATGTAAACGCCCACGGCACCTCCACGCCAAGGGGAGACAGCATGGAAGTGGAATGCCTCAGAGCGGTTTTTAAAGACGGGATAAATCAGGTGCCGATCTCATCCACCAAATCCCAGATAGGTCACACCCTCGGCGCAGCAGCCGCCATTGAAGCCACGCTGTCTATTGAGGCAATGCAAAAACAGATTCTGCTGCCTACGGTAAACCATATTCCCGATCCGAAATTTGAAGGGATCGACTTCGTGCCAAACAAACCAAGAAACGCCGGATATGAATTCATGATGTCCAATGCCTTCGGGTTTGGTGGAACGAATTGTTGCGTAGTCTTCAGGGGGGTATGAGGGGATGAAACCGAAACCGTTCCGGCCGGAAAATACGGATAACTCAAAATACATAAAAGACCGAACCACGGACAAAATATGGCATCGATGCGAAAGCCGAATACTCTACGCGGATACGGACCAGTCGAAGTTCGTGTATCACGCCAACTACCTGCGCTTTTTTGAACTGGGCCGGGCCTCGTTGATGCGGGATACGGCCTACAGCTACCACGAAATTGAAAAGAGCGGGTACGTCTACCCCATCATTGAAGTGGGTATCACGTACCATTCTGCCCTCCACTACGACGACCCCATGTTGATCCACTCCCGGCCGGGCGAAATCGAGCGGGTCAGGCTCAGGTTTGATTACGTCATTACCCACGCAGAGACAGGAGAGATCGTCTGCAAAGGATTTACCAGACATTGCGCCCTCAATTCGTTGGGAAGGCCTGTGGGCATCGATGAAAAGACACGCCGCCTATGGAAGACATTTCCGAAATAAACAACCCATTCAGGCTGCCCATAGAAATGAAGATCAGGCCTCACATGCTTGATCATCAGTTCCAGGGAAGAGCCGTACTCTCAGCGATGGAGGCGATGGCGCTGCTTGCCGATTCCGTTCTCCGGAAACAGCCGGTTTCATCCGTGCTTTCCATGGCCGATGGGGATTTTGAAAAATTTCTCTATCTGGATCAGAAACCGAATGGTGTATCTATCGCCAACGACATGCAGGTGGTGAAAAATAGCGACATCATCTCAACGCTCATTACAAAGACAAAATCCCCGAAAAGCAAAATTACAAGGGTCAAAGAACACGTGCGCGTACGTTTTCTTCAGAATGCGGAACCTCCCCCCTTCCCTCCTCCCGAAGAAATTTTCGGGCTACAAGGAATTTCTCTCGTCGTCGACTCAAAAGACCTTTACGCCGATCTCGTACCATTCGGACCGGCCTATCACAATGCAACAGGAAAAGTTTATCTTAGTGAAAACGGGGCCGTTGCTTCGTTGCATTCCCTGATAAAAAGTTCAGAAACTTCACCCTTGGGTTCCCCTTTTCCACTGGATGCAGCGTTTCACTGCGCCTGCGCATGGGGGCAACGCTACGCTGGTTTTTTGGGCTTTCCAGTGGGCTTTTCGTCAAGAATCATTTTCAAACCGACCTCTCCTGAACGTACCTATAGAACGAGGATTTTTCCCAAGGAAATCACTCCCGGCCTGATAACTTTCGATATCTGGATTTTTGACGAAGAGGGAGTCATTCACGAAGCAGCCCTTGGCGTCCGCATGCTGGATATCACCAGGGGAAAGTTTAAACCCCCGGAATGGATCATGGCAGGAGCAAAGGACGATCCTTTAAAAAAACTCCGCGACAAATGCACCGCTCTTTCCGTTATGGAACTGCGGACAGTCTTGAACGCCGGGGAGACTGCCTTGTCAAAATCCGAAATGGATCGTTTTAAAAACATGGGCGACAGGCGAAAATCGAGTTATTTAGGCGCACGATTTTGCTGCAAGGATATCTCCAGGCGTCTTTCGGGAAATGATCGGACTACACCCTCTTCGGATATAACAACAACCTGTTCCGATAATGTTCGACCCTGCTGCCCTTCCACCAAAAGAAAAGAACAATTTCCCTGTTCCGTTTCCCACGACAAGAGATTTGTGATCGCCGTTTCGTCTGAAACAGCCATCGGCGTAGATGTGGAAGAGATAACAGAAAGGGTCATGAAATCACGTCATATGTATATGAGAGGAAGTGAAAAGACCCTGCTCCGGAACTCATCCCTCGAAGCCATGGAAGGATCCACCATGGTATGGACCATTAAAGAGGCTGTAGCAAAAGCAATGGGAATCACCCTGTCTTCGGCGTGGGAAAAAGCGGAAGTTAAAGAGGTGGGAAAAGAAAGTAGTATGATCCTCGTAGATAATCAGACCTATAAAACCTTTCACTGTAACGTTGACAACCACATTTTTACGCTGTTTAATACGGCATGGACGGGATAACT
>CAYOWC010000142.1:0-11870 GCA_964407525.1 uncultured Desulfobacteraceae bacterium
TTCTAAATTCCTGGTTTCAATCCACGCCCCTGTGCAAGGGGCGACCCCTCACTTCTTCAGCCATAAAACGTCTACCAGGGTTTCAATCCACGCCCCTGTGCAAGGGGCGACGTTGGTAAAGGGAAGCTAGACAAGATCAAGATAGTTTCAATCCACGCCCCTGTGCAAGGGGCGACTAGATTCTCTATTTCACCAAAACCAAAATCTCCAGTTTCAATCCACGCCCCTGTGCAAGGGGCGACCTCCCATTACGATTATAACCACGGGCTTGCGGGTTTCAATCCACGCCCCTGTGCAAGGGGCGACTTTTCCAGCTCTATTAAACGGTTATCTGCATTAGTTTCAATCCACGCCCCTGTGCAAGGGGCGACTATTCAGTTTCATGCTACTCCTTTCTGCTTCCATGTTTCAATCCACGCCCCTGTGCAAGGGGCGACCCGGAATGTTGATGCTGGTTGTGCTTTTCTTCAGGTTTCAATCCACGCCCCTGTGCAAGGGGCGACTGAGACTTTTCTCGACCTTTTCACAGTCGTATGTTTCAATCCACGCCCCTGTGCAAGGGGCGACTTGGACTTGGTCCCCTTTCTTCGCTGATCGATGTTTCAATCCACGCCCCTGTGCAAGGGGCGACGTGCATCGATACCTCTTGAACAGCCTTCTGAATCGTTTCAATCCACGCCCCTGTGCAAGGGGCGACCGCCAGCTGCCTAAGCCGCTGGTTTCAATCATGATATCAGGTCCGTTACGCGAACCCCATTCCTTCAATCCTCCGTGCTTTCGATTCAAGAATTCCAAACATATAACCAATTAAATTTACAACGAAATTTCCTAGCGCGAACCATGATCTAAAAAAAAACAACATTAACTTCACTATTTCAATAAGTTATGTTCACGAACAGAAATGTGAACATCAGGTTCGCGCAGGCCTTTCAAACAATAAGAGGTCCATCCGGATCTTCCGGTTTCTTAGTTCCGACATGCTCCACACGTTTCCTCCAGTTGGCGCCGAGGAAATAGAAACGGAGACTATCCTTCTCAGGATCAATCTCATCAATCAACCGCTGTCGCAGTCTGGTCCATTGGGCCGGATCGACAGAGCATTCGAAAACCGAAAACTGAGCCCGTTGTCCGAAATCTTTGCAGGCTTTTGCCACCCTTCGCAACCGCCGCCGCCCTTCAGGTTTCACCGTGGAAACATCATAGCTCACTACAACCAGCATCTTAGTCTCCTATTTCGAGATAAAGCAAGGATAGCCGTCCAGGTCTCCCCGTAAACATCGAGCCATCAACAACGCCTGCATATGAAAGAGAAGCCCAATGGTAACCCTCTCCTCAAGAAAGGGATGATATATCTCATCCTGTTTTCTTTTCTGATAGGCGACGAGTACGGTTTTCCGCGTCTCATCATCCATCAGAACGGCCCCGGACTCGCTCACAGTAAAGCCTTTTTCCTGGACCTGGTTCAGATTTATCAACGAAAGGGTCAGACGATCAGCAAAAAAAGGCCGGAATTCTTCCATCATATCGAGAGCCAATCCCGGTCGGCCCGGACGGTCCCTGTGGAGAAAACCAACGGCTGGATCCAGCCCCACAGTTTCAAGAGCGGATCGTACGTCGTGCGTCAAAAGAGTGTAGATAAAAGACAGCAGGCAATTAACGCGGTCTAAAGGGGGCCGTCGATTCCTCTCCCTGAAAAAAAAAGCCTTTTTCTGAGAGATAATCAAATGATCAAAGACGCTGAAATAGGTATGGGCCGCCTCCCCCTCAATCCCACGCAAGGTATTCAACGGTGCACCCGCCTGCACATTCTCTAATGAATGTCCCAATCTCTTGACTGCATTCTCGACATCAGCACAGTCGAGCTTTGCCGAGTGATCTCTTAAAGCCCGTCGCAGCACTGTACGACAATTGGCAATCTTCCCTATCAACATGGATCTGGCCATCCGAGCAGACACGTCCATGTCATCTGCGCGGCGGTACTGTTCCCTCCTTAAAAGAACATTACCGGATACCGGTCCCCTCACACTTGCAAGGAAACGCCCGTACTCTGTCAGAAAACTGACTGCTACATTTTTTTCGCCGCAAAACCCCATCAGGAATGGACTGCAGGTAACATTCCCAAAACAGACGATGCCTCCCAAAGTATGAACAGGAACACGTAAACGGGTCTTTTTCTCAACCCTTACCAACACGGTTTCCCCTTCCTTTGCCAAATAAGCCCCCTGGGTCATAACAAACAGGGTGTTCAGATGTTTTTTCATGGGTCACCCATTTCATCTAAAAGATAACGATCTACGGATTTTCCTTTTCCGACGGTCTTCGGAAGGCAGAGGTGTTTCATGGAGCAGCTTTCGCACTTCTTTCCATAAACGGGTTTCGGCGTCTCTCCTGCTTCCACAAGGGCGTGAAACCGTTTGGCCGTATCCTCTGTTTCCGTTCGCAAATCCGTGTCAAAATCCACATTCTGCCGATGCCTGGTTTTGCCATAAAAGAGGGCGCCAGACGCGACTTCCACTCCAAGCATCTCCTCCAGACAAAGGGCCTGAGCACAGAGTTGCACCTTGTCAACGTTGTCTTTTTTGGGTTTGCCACGTTTATATTCCACGGGAAAGGGTCGCCACTTGCCGCGCGATTTTTCCCTGTTTCGATGGAATTCCACCACGTCCGCCTTGGCGATCAATCCTAACCGGAGAGACCGGAGAGACATACTGTATTCAACTCGAATATCCCCTCTGGAATTCCGGTCTTCTTCGTGAACGCGCTCATGCAAGACCCTTCCTTCCGCTGTAAAACGGTTTTCGGCCCAGGCCTGTTCAATATGGATCAGGGCGCACTGCCGCTCACAAAACGCCAGGTGCTGCAGACCGGATAGGGGAAGCAGATCATCTTCGATGTAGTTCATGGCATCTCACTTTTTTTCCTTAACCTGTTTCCGTTTTTTCTGAGGAGAGTCTAGATAGTTTTCAGGGGAAACAACCTTCTTTCGGGTCTTTCGTTCCAAATCATTTCTCGCCTTCCCTGCAACCTCTCCACCCTTGTGAGCAGCACGTTTGCTTTCCTGAAAACCCGTTGCATCATCCACCCGCGTTATCTCAGTCGTGGCCGCCTCTCCAAGCATGGAGAAAATCAACTCAAGGTCTGTCATATGGTCCCTGAGGTTTTCCCGAATCAGTCCTTTAACTTTTTTGTGTTCGCCAGGCGTAACACCAAAAGCGGCTTTTGCGATCTCAGCGGTCAGTATCGCGTATTCCTTCTCGCGCGTCACCTCCCTCTTTTTCCACTCGTCTGTAAGCTCCTCCCTGATGGCAATACCGCGCATTCTTTTCTCTATCCAGTCGTCTGAATAGCCTTTAGCCTTATACAAAGCGCGGGTTCTTTTGGTTGCCAGCTCGGGGTCATCTATCTCCTTCACGCGTTCATAACCGACCTTTGCCAGCCATCGCTTGAAGGGCTCTGCCTTCGGAGATGGGATGGATTGGGTGATGCGGAAGATGCCTTCTGTGTTGGCACAATTCATTCGCTGAAGCCCGCCTGCAGTCTGAACTGAAAGGGGGGTGGCAATTTGCCCCCACCCTTTAGAGAGTTCTTTATCTCTACGTCTCATGTCTTTGATATAACCACTTGGGTTAATTGAGTCAGTAAACGCCGAAACGACATCCACAATGACAAACCACCACTCATTGTTGTGAATCGTTTTCCTGATTTCCTTACTTCTGAAAACAGCTATGCTTGTCTCCATCTCGCCTCCTGCCAATCAAGAATAAGAACTCCCCTTTCCTTACAGTCCCCCTAAAGACAAGTTACGTTAGGGTGGAAATCACGGCTGTCGGAAACTACTCTCGATTTTGCGCAAAATGCTTCCTCCTACCCGCGCTATCTGTGGGAACAGTATGGCTGACGCTGAGTATCCACATGACGTCCCTCGTCGAGCTTGGGCGTCATTTTGTCTTATCCGATTATTCTTTCAAGCGTTACACCTTCGGGAATATTAGTCTGATCAATAAGAATTTCGTAGTCGGAAAAATTTCGTGGCGGCTTTGGATTTTCAAATTCAACTTCTCTTTCCTCAATTATTCGTTTGATATTTACTAGATCAAACAATCTATGGGCTGGCGCTTTGCCAAACTTGTTTTCATGCGTAAATACATATAAACCCCGGCACGACATCAAACCCTTACTTGCAGATCGATCCATTTCAAACATTCCCTGCAATGATTCCCAGAGAAGGCTCAGGTCGTCGTCGGAAAAACCAGTTTGTTGCGCCAAAAAAGGATTAATGAACCCATACCCTTTATAAAGACCGTAAGGAATTAACGATTTACGCCCCATCTCACTGACTTTGCCGCCTTCCTCATCGACTTTGGCATCTTCCGGTTTCGTAACAGCAACTCTTGTAATGGATACATCCAACGGTACAATAGGATCACAGGAATTGGAAAAGGTCAATTGGACAGGACCGCGAACCTGGCCACAATTGATTTCTGTGGACATTACAGCGCCAAACGTTCGAACATCATAAAAATTCTTACACATCCAGGACTTTGTCCAATTCTGATTCTTTCGTGAAGGTTTCTTTTTCTGCTCCTTGTTGAACTTTTCCTTGGTTTCGTTCTGCAATTCAACCCAAGCTCGTTCATGTTGGCTGTTCAGGACCCCCTGATGCTCAACATATATCTCATAACCGGGAGTTTGATTTTTTGTTAATTCGACATAATTACGGATCTTCCGTTTCAAACAAACGTCCGTCACCAATCCGTGCATGGTTTCAGGATCAACTCTAGGAAGGTTCCCCGCATCAGGATCTCCATTAGGATTTCCGTTTTGAACATCAAACAGAATAACAAAATCGTGTCTTTTTTGGATGTCGGCATGCATTGTCATTTACTTATTCTCCTTTTTTTGCATTCTGTTCTCGATTTCTTTTCTGTCATCGGCTTTTTGGTGGTAATATCCGAGTGCAAACATTCCTTGGTCATTCAAATCCAAAACTGATGGAAACGAAGTGATCCGTCCGCAAACGCCCTCCAGCGTTTTCTCGAAAATATGATACAATCCCTCCTTTTCTTTTCGTATCTTGGCTAGGTGGGCTTTGCTTCCCGCCAGCAATCGACCGAATACGGACGCAGGCGCTGTGCTGGCTGAACCGTAGAACCGATCGGTAATCGTACTCTTAATACCCCACTGCGCCTGCTTTTGGATGGCTTCGAGAACCGCCATAAGACGGCCTAATTGGTAACCCTGATTGTCAGATTGATTTTCCAGTTGAACCATTTTGTTTACCTCCAATCCGTCGATTTCGGACAAAAGAACCATTTTAATAATAGCCGCCCTTGGGCGGGTCACTTTTCGCTCTGCCGCATTCCTGCGCACTGCCAAGGCAAGTAGCCATTTCGGCAAGGAATTTCCGTGCAGTGCACTGCCGACCATGGCCGGAAGCACATGTGGCGACATATCCTTATTCGCATCGCGATACAAAGAAGCCGCCAAAGGATAAAGGGCGATGGGGTTTGATCCGGAACCGTTGGTATTTACGATCCTTTGTAGTTCAAACCATTTTGCCAGCTTTTGTTTAATGCTAAGAATCGTTGTTTCCAGATAATCTCGAACAACAACCCTTGACCCGCTGGCGGAAAGAGATGCTGCAAAAAAATCGGCTTCATTCAATGCCAGATTTCCGAATTCTCCTGTTTTCGCCGAATGGATCATAGCGCTGACTTCCGCAGGGTCAGGCGCCTGGAAATAATTGCCGATACTGAAGCCGGATTCTTCTTTGGTCCAAAAGATGTACGCAGAGGGACCGACTCTGATGTGGGAGCCCTTATCATCAAGAAGATTATTTATGCCCATAGAAAAGCGCTCAGCACATTTGGGGCAGGTGGGCGCAATCAAAGAATTTTTAAAACCGTATGATTCAAAAGGATCTTTATTGGCCGAAATAATGGAATTTCCGGCAGACTGGCCGTTGGGTACTTTTTTAATCTTGTGGGGAATCCGTCGAAGGACCGGTCCGTGTTGGCCGCAAACGATGCATTGACCTTTTGACTCAATTCCCTCCTCGCATTTTTTTGACCAGTAACCCTGAACAGAAGCCAATGAGAATGGATATACGCCCGCAATCCTGAAAGTTACCTCATCCTTTGATCTTATACCCTTTTCCGCTATTTGATTCCGGGATAAACCACCCTGCTCAATGAAAGTAAAAATGGTCTGGACCTTTTTCTCATGGGTTTTTTCAACGCAGTCCTTAAGCAGCGTCACAAAAGTTTGATGACACGCCTTGCTCCTCTCCTGTTTTTCTTCGGCATCGCTAACCCCTAAAACATATTCTGCAGTATCGGATAAGAGTTTGGCTTTAATCCCAGATGACTTCATGACATGTGGGAGATTCATCAACTTCCCACGATCGTTTTTTCCTCCCCTCCCATCAGACAATTGCGTGGTTCCCAAATAATTCCCTTCCGCATCCAAATCAATCAGCCATTTCACCGGACGAAGACTGTACATCCCGGGAGTTTGGTCTAAGCGGTTTTGCGCATATTCGGCCAGTCGATTCAACAGCATCAGCGTTGCCCTCCTTCGTTGTATAGCCTTTCAGGGACATGCAATATGCCCTTTTCAAGACGAGCCTGAAAAAAGACCGGTTTAGCCTTACCCTTGACTGAATTAGTGGTTTTCCCATCATGGGAATAGAACTGAATGTTCCCTTTTGGAAACTGTTCATACCGAATGTCAAACAGCATCATTCCCAGATCGTCGGAAAGGAGTATGGGCTTTTCAGTGCCGTCAACAGGAGCGAAATGGGCTGCAAACTCTCTACATCCCAAATAAGGATGATGGAAATACTGGCCTTTTTTGACCCTTCGAAAAAACTGCTCACTATATTTCTTCGGCGAATCAGCTGTGTGGGCCGCCAAAATCTGCTCGGCCCGAACGATATACACCACGTCTCTCAAGGCGACCGTATGACGTTGGGCCCTGTTTTTTCCGGCATCCGCATAATAATGCCCCCCTTTCGAAGCATCCGAACGTTCGCTTTGTCGGGAATTTATCTCATTTCTCAAAAATGATATATGCCTGATCTCATTGAGTATCCATATTTCACGGACGCGCCATTTGAATTCAGGCTTCCAGAAAATCGCCTCCAGTATTCCCCTGGCTGCGGAAGGCGTCATAACATTATAGGAAAGCCGTTCCACTTTCATTTCGGGTCTCGTGAAGCAGGCCATTTCCCCCCATATTTTTACCGCCAGCAATTCAGACATGCGTCTTCCTCTCATTTGTCTGCTGTATTGTTTATATTATGTTATCCTCCGGATCGGGTGGCTCAAACAATAACCCTAACCGGTCGTCGTATCGTCCCGCCCAATACCAGAGACCTTCCTTGATCTGCACAACCCAATGTTCTTTGAGTGCTTTTTCTAACTCGTATTTTGAAAGATTCACTAAATACGGTTGCAGTTGGCGCCATAGTTCAGCGGGCGGTTCAAAACCCATTTGAAGCCGGTTGACCAGGTCAACGGCCTGTTCCTTGGCTTCACCGTACCGTACGGAAACGGGAAACCTCTCCCCTCGAATCAAACGGTAACGGAAAGCGGTTTCCGGAAAATCGAATTTGGCCCTGCAAGCTTGAACAGCATTGGCATCCAAAGGCGCCATATCATAAAGTCCCCTGAAATAATCTTTGAAGGTACCCGGCAGGTTTAAATCATGCGCCCCTTTGAGAAACTGTTCGGCATAGTGGGAGGCAGTTTTGTAAATCCCTTTTGGCGAATGCTCTTTCTGCAGCCGGAAAATGAAGACATTCCCATGCTCAGGCAAACCATTCTCCCTGTTGCAACGCCCGGCTGCCTGGACAATTCTATCCAATGGACCCACCGCACGAAAAACCACCGGAAAATCCAGATCCACACCCGCTTCCACAACTTGCGTTGAAACCAGAAAGCATGGGTTTCCACTGCGGGTTCGCTTTCCTACTTCCTTCAGAACCTCGTACCGATGGGCGCCGCATAAATTCGTTGACAAATGAAAAACATCTTGTTTGTTGACGTCCGATTCTCTTTGAAGCACCTGGGTAAATTCAAGGGCATCCCTCTTGCTGTTGAAGATGCATAGACTTTGATTGCCTTGGGCCATGACGCGGAACGCAAGGCCCTCAAGGGTCAGAGGTTCGTCTATCATATGGTAGTTTACCCTTTTAAGTTCATGAAAGTAGGTTCCCGGGCTCAAGACAATCTCTCTGACATTTTCAATACCTTCCAGGAAAAAATCGAAACAGTACTCAAAAGCCGGTTGGGTTGCCGTACAGAAAACCACGGTTACCCCGTAATGCTGAACGAGTTCCGATAATACATCCAGAGTGGGTTCGAGCAGTTCCACCGGCAAGGTTTGAATTTCATCCAGCACGATGACGCTTGAAGCGATGTTATGCAACTTGCGGCAACGGCTCGTACGGTTAGAAAAAAGACTTTCAAAAAATTGTACCGTGGTGGTTACAATCAGGCTTGCATCCCAGTTTTCCGCTGCCAGCTTCAAATGATCGTTAATTTCTGATGCCTCATCTTCTTTGAGGGGAATGGCGCTATGATGTTCGAGTACATTTGCTGCCCCAAATATACCCCGGTAAACCGCTGCTGTTTGTTCGATGATGCTTGTATAGGGTATTGCCACGATAACTCGTTTCAGATCGTGGTATTTCGCATGTTTTAGTGCAAAGGCAAGCCCCGACCTTGTTTTTCCGCCTCCGGTCTGAACGGTCAACCGGAAAAAACCGGGGCTGAGGCTTGCCGATTTTATACATGCGTCGTAGATTTCTTTTCGTTTTTGATTCAATTGGCCCGATTTCCCTTCAAACTCCTTCTGCGCGGCCTTTAATGATCGCCACATCTTTTCAATTGAGAAAGACGCCGCTTTGCGCTTTTTGCGAATATCCGGGTAAAAATGATTTTCCGTGTTCAAAAAATCCGCATCGACCAAACAACTGAACAGGAACCGTACAAGCAGTTCAAAACGTCTTTTCACCTCTTGCGTTCCCAGGTTCAGAGAAATCCAAGATGGCCAATCCTGTTTTGCAACGGATTTCAAATCGGGAAAAAGCTTTTTTAAACTGTCATGTATTCCATCAAGAACTTTTTGTTTTTCTGAACTGCGCTGATAGGTTTTGATAACCTGCGGAACCTGAAGTCCCGCGTGGTGACCGGATATAGCCAGGACCACAGGACCGATACCCAATTTCTCCGCCAACAAGGCCCCTACCCATGCGTGGTTGGGCCCTCTTGAGGTCTCCCCAAGCAAATAGGCTTGAAATTCAGGCTGAACCTTGCCGGCATCGTGCAAACGGCCTAACATGTCTGCAAGTCTGCCCCCGTGAAAAGGCACGGCAAAACGTTCTGCCATTTCAGAAACATCTTGAAGATGATCTGAAAGAAAGTGTGGCATTCCTAAACTGTTTCTTGAATGAGCAAGCAACCGCTCTTTAACCAAAACTGTTTCTCCTTTCAAAACATTAACGGTATTCCCAGAGCCGTTTGTTTGTTAAATTATGCGCCAAAAAGGGTCTTTGTACCATTTAGCGGAAAAACCCATTTTGAGAATAGGTATGTCCTGATTGTCCTTAAAGAGATCGAAAAGCCGGTTTTGCCAACTTGTTCCATCCGCAATGACAAACAAAAGCAAATTCAAAACAGAAGCCTGTGCACAGAAAGATGCATTATTTTTGAATTGATCTTTGAATTCCTTCGCCACCATGGGCTTTACGGTGAACGTCCTGTTCCACAAGCGAGAGTGATGCGCGCAAAGATTCCTTAGATAGGTTAGAGAGTGCAACCAAGAAATTAGTACCTTGAAATGAAGCCCCAATTGATCGCCTATATTTTTACGATCTTTTCGTGATCTAAAATTACTGAAGAGATGTGACCAAGTTCCAATGGAAAGGGATTCTGCAATAACCCAGCTCGGAGGGAGATATGGCATATCATAGGTTTCAAAATATCTACGGCAATAATAGTCTCGCTTATTAAAGTTCCGGTATCCGGTTTCATATTCAACTTTTCTAATAAAAACATTATGTTTGAAATCGGTTTTGAAAAGGTGCCGTTTTAGGTACCAATGGGCACCGTATCTTTGGCACATAAAATCGGAAATGATGGATCGAATCGCCACCTCGATACGTTCGACAGCGTCCATCACCAGCAGCCGCAGTTTACGATCAAAAACATAAAGATCAAGAATTGAATCGAATTTTACAGTATCTTTAAAGTGGTAATGGTCATGCGCCAAAAAAGGAGGGAAATATCCTGAGAGCCGATAGTAACCAATATAACGCAGATAGTGTCGAACTCGTTTGGGATCTGGAATAAGCAGGCCGCGAGCGAGAAGTGTCTCGATCTGTTCGTCAATAGTCAAAACTGGTTTTTCGTATGACTTATGAATTCCAGACATAAAAAACCCACCGAGGTGCGCATCCTTAGGAGAGGCGTGGCGGGTGTTGTTACGTGAAAATTAATTCAACCCGCCTAAGTTGTCAATGAATAAATTTAGCCGCCCAAAATAAAATGAACCCGTAGCCTCAAAAGGCTACATTATAACATACTCAAAACCCACGCCCCCAGCCTATTCTGGGGACGTCTTTTCAGTCTGAATACTCCACAATTAATGTTTCAACCCACGCTCCAAAGCTGAATGTCAAAAAAGCTATAAAAGCGATCTTCTTTAACAAACCACATTTAATGAACTGTCAAGTAGAACTTGCAAATTTCCAAATGGATCTTTTATTTTTCTTAACTGGTAAAACGCAGGTACCCTCTCGAACTCGAAGCAATAATGGTTGGCTTTCATGGTTAATACAGCCTTCAATTGAAGTCTCCTGAATACACACAGGCCTACTTCTGAGTAGCACTACTGTACTCATGAAAAAAGTCGTCCAGGTACTTGATCCGCTTTGCTTTGTCCGGGGTAGCCTTTAGAAGAATCCACAGGTACACCCGCCACCCGTAGTCTGGATATTCCAGAAAAGGGCTGTCTGAACCGGCCATCTAGTGAATCGGTTCCAGCGGAGTAAATCCCGGCCAGTATGTCCGGAATTCCTCCAAGTCTCTTTTCAGCGTCGAAAACCACCCGTTGGCTTCCAGAACAAACGATAATTTGTCAGGCTTTTCATCTTCTGCATCCTGGAAATCAAGGAATTCCCGGTAAGGATGTTCGTATAGGGCGCCCTTCAAGTTGGCAATACCTACGTTTTCTTCAAAGTCGTCCGGAAAGTGATAAAGAGGATGAATTCCCGCAGAGCTCTGATAAAACCCGGCTATCCACCCCAGCATGGTGCCCATTCCGTTTGTATCCTTACAAATGTATTTTTTGATTCGATTTTGTTCCCCGGTTAGTTCAATGTGGACGTCGAAAAGGTAAGCCTCCAGCCACGTCATGTAATCTTCGTAAGATATGTCGTCCGGTCAACCGTTTTCTTTTCCCGGATACTCAGCCAATCTGTAGCCCTTGAGAAAAAAGAGGTCACGGTAGATCAGTTCATCGGGATAGGGAACTAAATGTCCGTTGGGAAGCTTCTTCAGGATTTTTCGGAGTTCATACATCCTCTCCTCCTCTCTTCAGGATATAAGCCTTTCCGTATTGTCTTCTCTGTTCGTTTCCGCAACCAATATGGGGACCATATCATGGCGTTTTGACAGATACGGCCGTCCCATTGCGGATTTCAGAATGCGGATTGCGGATTGTTTGCCCTCCTGAAATCCTGGACTGATCGGTACATCTAAGCGAGTCGATTTCATTTTTTTAGACCTATAATATCAGACACGTTTGACATATACGGTCACACGTATGAAAAAAAATTGAAAATAATTTTGAATTTTCTTTCATGG
>CAYOWC010000143.1:0-11835 GCA_964407525.1 uncultured Desulfobacteraceae bacterium
TTCACCTCAAAATTGGACACCCGATGGATTTGAATAGGCAATGTGTTGATTTCATATGCTTATTTTCCAACTCAACAACTCGACCACTTAACTATTTGACGAGGCCTGAAGTAACTGCAGATTTACCAATGGATCCTGAAAATCTGCGTTCATCTACGTCCCATTAGCAGGAATGGTTCGTGAAACTTTCCAAATCCCAAAATGATATGAATAAGAAACACACCCATTCCAACAAGATCATGACACTCATGGTGCTTGTTGCCGCCACGATTGTCTTTTTTGCCGGACTAGGGGCTTACCCGTTACTGGATCCCGATGAAGGTCGGTATGCGGAAATTCCGCGGGAGATGATCGAGAGCGGGGATTATATTACTCCGCGCCTCAATTATGTGAAATATTACGAAAAGCCACCTCTTTATTACTGGATAACAGCTGGATCCCTACTCCTTTTCGGTCAAAATGAACTGGCCGTGCGAGCCGTTCCAGCTATTGCAGGGTGCCTCACAGTCCTGCTCATCATGGGGCTTGGAAGACGCCTATTTGGTGGGAACACAGGTCCAATGGCCGGCTGGATCTATACAACAAGCATCATTCCTGTCATCATGGCCCGCATGCCCGTCATTGATGGCGTTTTCGGCCTCTTTCTCACAGCTACCTGGGCAACCTGGTGGTTGGGATATGATACCGGTACAAAGAGGAAAAAGACCTGGTATGTCGTTGCATGGGGGTGTATGGGACTGGCCACCATGACAAAGGGCATTGCAGCCATTGCACTGACCGCCGTAATTATTTTCCCTTTTATTTTTCTAAGACGCGATTGGAAAGCTCTGAAAGATATGGCCTGGATTCCGGGGATCCTTCTTTTTGCCGCCATAGTGCTCCCCTGGCATATTGCAGCGGCTCTTCGTGACCCCCAGTTCGTGCATTTCTATATCGTCGTCCAACATTTCCAACGAATATCAGGGCAGGAACACGCCAGTCCGTTCTGGTTTTTCCCGGCGATCCTGCCCTTCGGCCTGCTTTGTTGGACAGCCCTGCTATTCCCTGCGTCGGTGAAGGCATTCAAGTTGGCTTTCAGTGCAATCAAAATTTTCCCCAGTGTCCGCAAGAGAAAAGGAAATGAGGACGTTGCCCCTCGAGGTTCGAAGAATCCCAAAACAGAAATAGAATCCAGTAAAATGCTTTTCCTGCTCATCTGGGCCCTGGCCGTCCCCGGATTGTTCAGCTTGAGCACCTGCAAACTGGTTCCCTATATCCTTCCTGCCTACCCGGCCATGGCCCTGTTTCTTTCTTACTACCTTTCGAGAGGCGGACTCAAAAACCGTTCAACCAGGTGGTGCAGCGCCATCATGGCAGGACTGCTTCTAGTAGCCATCCCTGTAGTTTTCCATTTTTCTCGAATTCAAGACACCATGCCTGCAGAAGCGGTACGGGGGCCCTTACATGCAGCACTGTGGGGACTTGGATCTGGAAGCGTTTTACTGATCCTTGCTATTTTCAAAAGGCGTTTCATACCATTAGCCACCGGACTCGTACTCGTTGCTTTGCTCCCTTCCGCCATTTTATCGGTTCCCGCAGTGGCCAACCACCGAAAAACAGGAGGGTTCATCAAGGCCATGTCAGCCCCTCTCCCTCCGGAAGTGAATATCGCCGAATGGAGCAATTATGATCAGTCCCTGAGTTTTTACACCAATCGAAGAATCATCCTTATCGACGAAATCGACGAACTGGCTTTTGGAAAATCGCTTGAAGCACCCTCCGGGTTCTTTCTCAAGGGGGCAAAAAGTCTGAAACGGCTGGCCGGCGAAGGTCCTTTCCTCGTCAACCTGCGCCCAGAGGCATGGCCCCGTGTCAAGAAATGGGGGATACTGCACCCGGTTGCAGTCAACAGCACCAATGTCATGGTTGGCAACGACGAATTTTTTCGCATCACAGGCCTGGTGCCCTGGCCCGATGACAGCAACATTGAAAGGCCCCTTTTGCTGCTGCCAAGAACATCCAACACCCAAAACAGGTAGTCCTGAACCCTGAACCCTGAACCCTGAAATCATTTACCGCAAGATGAACATTCTCTCAAAATATCTCACAAAAGAGTTTCTGAAACTCCTCATCCTGTGTCAGATCATTTTCATCTCTTTATATCTGATGATCGATCTTACGGGAGGCCTTGACGATTTCATGAAGGCCCATGCCCCCGTGTATCTGATGTTTGCCTATTATGCCTACAAAATCCCCGCTGTTTCTGTTCAGATGCTTCCAGTATCAACCTTGACATCCGTCATTATTCTCTTTTGCGTACTGAAAAGGAACAACGAGATCATCGCTCTGAACGGCTGTGGAATCAGTCTCTGGAGGATTGCCCAGCCCATCATGGTCACCTCCTTCCTGCTCTCCCTTTCATCTTTCTTCCTCTCGGAGACGGTTGTTCCCTATGCCAGTTCCCTGAGCAATGCCATTTGGAGAATTGATGTCAAGAAAGAAGAAACGAGCCGTTTCCATGGAAGGAATCATGTGTGGTACAGGGGAAAAAACTCCATTTACTGGATAAAACGGTTCAATGGAATTAAGATGGAGATGAACAACCCTACCTTCTATTTTTTCGACGATGCATTCAAACTTATCAGAAGAATAGACAGTCGCCGGGGAACCTGGATGAACGACTTCTGGCGATTAACCGATGGTATTCTTCAGGAAAGTGAAGAGGGAGGAGGTTTCAGTCTGAAGCGGTTTAAAAACATGGACCTGAAAATCCCTGAAAAACCGGAGGATTTCATAAGGGAAGAGAGGGAACCTGATGAAATGGGTTACCGACAACTCAAACGTTTTGCGGATAAACTCCACCAGGAAGGATATGATGCCTCCAGGTATTTTGTGGAACTTCATATCAAAATAGCTTTCCCATTCATTAGCCTGATCATGGCCCTCGTGGGAATCCCCGTTGCCCTCTGGAGGAGAAACATGGGTGCCCCGCTGGCTGTTTCCATTGGGATTGCACTCTGTTTTCTTTACCTTCTGGTCATGGGGTTATCGCGCACACTGGGTTTTGCAGGAGTCTTTCCTCCCATTCTTTCCGCATGGCTGGCCAACGCTCTTTTTCTTTTTCTTGGAATCTACCTGATGATCAATGCTAACAGGTAAGGCACCTATCAATACACCGCAAAAATAAAACAGTGATCGGTATCCTCATAGATCGGAGGGGGCAAACGATCTTTATATCTCAGATAGTGCTTCTTGAGCAGGGCAAGTATCACCGGGCGTTTCCCAGCGTTGTCCTGTATCAGTTTTTTCAACGCATCAACACCCAGAAGTTTTCCCGGTTTTGAATCATCATGTCGTAATCCGTAGGTAAGTTCACCGCCCCTCTCCAACAATTTCACGTCATCCCGCTTGAAGAACCAGCAGACCGCATGAACCACATTGTCATTAGAAACAAGAATGGCATCGGGCGTAACCCGGGATAGATTGCGATTGAAAAGTCTTCCAGGCGCCCTCCCGTCCATAGCATTGTCGGGAATGGCAAAAATCGAGAGGGATAAAACGACCAGGAAACCTGCACAGTAAAGGGCCAGTTTTCTCATGATACCCTTCGCCTTGGTTGACCATATCATCAAAATCATCCATGAAAAGGCCCCCAGAGAGGCCGGCAACCATTTGATCTCCTCGTCCGTATCATAAACTCTGATTACCTCATGAAAGCCGGTCCCGGAGACCAGAAAGAACAGACCCCCAAGACCAGCCAGAATGGCCAACACCCAGGCAACAACCGAAAAGGCCCGGTTTTTTCCAGCCTCAAAGTATGCGATAAGACCGATGGAAAAAATGATAGCGAGAGGAGGAAAGCACGGCAGGATATACGGGATAAGCTTACCACTGCAGACTGAAAAAAAGAGGAAAGGAAAAAAGAACCAGCAAAGGGCAAAACGTATGAGTGGTTTTTTTATTTCGAATTTGAGAATCATGGGAATAGCGGCCACACCCTGCACCACCCATGGCAGCCCCCCCCCGATGAGGACAGGCAAAAAATACCAGAAAGGCTTCGGATGCTGTCCACTGATGGGGTTCAGAAATCTTGCAATATGTTCCGTCCAGAAAAAATAGTTCCAGAAATCCCCTTCACGAAAGTGAATCATCAAGCACCACGGTAAAGCCACCAGAAAGGCCGTCAACATGGGGATCCACGGAATTTTGAACAGGTCCTTGAAACGGCCTTCCCAGAGCATGAACGGTACAACCGCCAGCACGGGCACGGCAAAAGCCAGGAATCCCTTCGTGAGAAAGGCCAGTCCGCAAAAAACTCCCATAAAGGCCAGGAAAAGGTTTTTCCGGCGCTTACTTCCCGCCATATGGGCAAAGAAAAAACAGACCAGGGCCCCGGTCAGAAGCATGGAAAGCAGACTGTCCAAAATGGTGATATGTCCGACAGCCAGGACCAGAGGACAGGTCAAAAATATGGCCGGAGCCAGAACCGCAGCTGGTTCCCGGTCTGAAAATCTGCGCACCAGCAGGTAAATCATGAGGGCGGAAAAACCCACGGACAGGGCTGATGGTAGCCGCAGGGCAAAGGGATTCTCGCCAAACACGGTCATTGAAACAGCATTCATCCAATATCCCAATACCGGCTTTTCAAAATACTTCAACCCGTTGAGACGTGGAACCACCCAGTCCCCCGAGACCAACATCTCTCTCGGGATCTCCCCATACCGGGCCTCGTCCGGAATAGCCAGGGGACTGATGCCAAGAGAAAAAATATAGAGGGGAAAAAAAATGACGATAAGTGCAATGGAAGCTTTTTTCATGGAATGGCTCTCTTAGTACCAATTAGGTCTCCCTGGCAGGCAACCCATCCTTCCCTGCCAGGAAAACTCTTCGGAACAATGGGAGCACAGTCAATTTCAGGGGAGTCATCCAAAAGCTTTCCAAGGGGAACGAATGAGATCCCTTTCAAAGCTGCTTCCTCGAGAAACCGGCCAAATAGACCGAGACGGGCCATGCCCTCCACCTCGGCGTGGATGGTAAGGACATTAAGTTTTTCCGGCCTGAACATGTCCAGCAGAACCTGGTTGTAATTTTCGTCGGACACCCGGTTTCGGCCAATCAGTTCATCATAAGTAGGAAGGGTGACAGGAATCTGGGGTTGTGAAGACGTTTTCCCTTCCACAAGCGGATAAAAAATAGAATCCCCCCTGCAGTCACTGTTGTAGACGAACGGAAAATGCTCTTTTTCCAGCGTGACAAGATCGTTGCACTTCCATCCGGGAACCGCCGAACAGGAAGGTGGCCGGCCGGCAATTCCAGAGAGTATTTCTATTCCCTTCCGGAGGGAACCGGAAACTGTCTTGCCGTGCATGCCATCGATTCCCACCTGCCACCCATGATGGTCCCAGGCATGCAGGCCGATTTCATGCCCCTCATCCCGAACCGCACGAATGATATGGCCGAGTCTTTTTCCAATAACCGGCCCCGGCCACAGTGTCCCTCTCACGAGGATATCCCACCCATAGAGGTTGGAAGCTTTCGTCCTGAGCATTTTCCCTAAGAATTGAGGACGCAGAAGCCGCAGCAGATGCCTCCCCATATTGTCCGGCCCCACAGAAAAGAAGAAGGAAGCCTTCACACGGTGTTCAGAGAGGAGCCTGCACAGCTGTGGCACACCATATTTCGTTCCACGATACGTGTCGACATCGACCCTCAGGCCTGCTCGCATACCTCAAACTCCCCTGACCGCAGGGCCTCCCGCAGAAAAAAGTCCAGCGTTTCCCGCACCGACTGTTCAAGGCCGATGGAAGGCGCCCAGTCAACTAACCGGCCGGCATTTTGAATACTCGGTTTTCGGTGCTCCATGTCCTGATACCCTTCCCCGTAATAGGATCGGCTTTCCACTTCCCGGAACCCTGCAAAGGGAGGGAATTTGGAACGGAGGGGATGTTTCTCGAACTCGGACACTAACAGTTCCCCCAATTGTCGGATGCTGGCCTCGTTTTCGGGATTCCCGATATTGATGATCTGCCCGTCACAAGCCCCCTTTTTGTTTTCAATAATCCTGTACAGACATTCCACCCCGTCTGAAACATCGGTAAAGCAACGCTTCTGATTTCCGGAATCAATGAGCTGAATAGGAGTGCCTTCCACGAGATTGAGGATCAGTTGGGTAATGGCCCGGGAACTACCGATACGGGCTGAGGAAAGGCTGTCCAATCTGGGACCGACCCAGTTGAACGGTCTGAAGAGGGTGAATTTCAGAGCTTCCTGCTGCCCGTAGGCCCAGATGACCCTATCCAATAACTGCTTACAGCAGGAATAGATCCAGCGCTGCATGCGAATGGGTCCCAGTATCAGGCTGGAGTGATCTTCGTCGAAGTTTTCCTCGTCGCACATTCCATAGACCTCGGAGGTGGACGGGAAAATAATCCGTTTCCCGTACTTGACACAGTATCGCACCACCCGCAGGTTCTCTTCAAAGTCCAATTCAAAGACCCGCAGGGGATTTCGCGTATATTCAATGGGTGTAGCAATGGCCACCAGTGGGATAATGATGTCGCATTTTCGAATGTGGTATTCAATCCATTCACGGTGAATCGAAATATCACCTTCGGCAAAATGAAATCCGGGACGATCCAGGAGACGTTCAATATAATCGGAGCGAAGGTCCATTCCGTGCACTTCATAATTTCCACTGTCAAGGAGTCTCTCACTCAGAGCATTTCCAATAAACCCGTCAACCCCTAAAATCAGCACACTCTTTTTTCTTCTCGTCTTGATCTCAGTGCTGACACACGGCCCGAATCGAATACCTTCCACCAGGTTGAGTTCGGAGGCGAGCTGTGATCCACTCATGAATATACCCCCTTCTCTCTCGCCGAAATCGACCCTGACGGTTCCTTTTCCACAGGCAATCACAAGGGGATCCACGGAAATAATTTCTCCTGGTTTTTTTCCGGTCTCCGTGTTTTCAACCTCGGAAACACTCCAGAAAAGGCATTTTCTATCCCCCACATGGGTAAAAGCCCCAGGGAAAGGGTCAGTTACGGCCCGGACAAGGTCTTTCACCTCCCCAGAGCTTCGGAACCAGTCGATTTCCCCATCCGCAGGACCGCGCCCTCCATAATAGGAAGCCTTTGCAGAGTCCTGGGGCTGACGGGGGGAGGAACCATTGAGGATTTGAGGTAGGATCTCGTCTAACATCCCCGACGTAGCTTCGGCTGCTTTTTCATGGAGGGTTTTTGCCGTATCGTTTCCGTCAATGGCAATCCTGCTCTGGCAGACGATATCCCCATCATCGGGCCGAGGGGTCATTTGATGAAGCGTCACACCCGTTTCTTTTTCGCCGTTTACAAGCACCCAGTTAATAGGGCATCGACCACGATAAGCTGGAAGAAGCGAGCCGTGCAGATTGAGGCAACCCCCGGGCGGAATATCGAGAATGGGGGGCCCGATCATATTCCTATAATAGAAGGAAAAGAGAACATCCGGGTTCATCTCTTTCATTCTCTGTACCCAAATGGGGTGGTTGATATCTTCCGGGGCGTACACGGGAATGTCATGGGCCGCTGCAAGTCTGGCAACGGATTCAAACCATATCTTTTCTTTCGGATCGTCGTTATGGGTGAAAACAGCGGCAATCTCAAAACCGTTTCGAAGAAGGGCTTTGATACCGGTACAACCGATATTGTGATATGCAAGAGCAATGGCTTTCATGGTTATTTCCTATAAAAAAGATCTGTTCTCAGATCTGGTTAAGTGTTTAAACGGTTTGGGGAACACAGATTTTCGCGGATAGCCGCAGAGAGATGATGACAAAACATCTTGGAAATCTGCGTCAATCTGCGTCCAAAGTCTTTTTCTTGACGCCCATACCTACAATTTTTTCAATAAAATACCGTGGTCGCGCCCTCACATCGCTGTATATCCGGCCTATATACTCCCCTAACAACCCCATGCCCAGAAATTGTGCGCCGATAAAAATAAAGAGTATCGCAAACAGGGTAAATACGCCAGCTGCCGCCCAGCCCGGGCCGTAGATGATGCGCATAATAAGGAGAAAAATGCCGAACCCCACCCCCAGCACCGACACAAGGGCGCCAAGAACGCTCAGGAGTCTCAAGGGAAAAGTCGTCATGCTCGTGAGCAGATCGAACTGCAGATTGACCAGTTTCCAGACGCTGTACTTTGAATCCCCTGCGGAACGTTCTTCGTGTTGGACATCCACCTCCGTAGTATGTCTGGCGAAACTATTGGCAAGGACCGGGATAAACGTACTTCTTTCGTGGCACTGCAGCATGGCTTCCACCACAGGGCGGCGGTAAGCCCTCAGCATACACCCGTAGTCATGCATGTCAACGCCCGTGGATACCCGCACCATTCGGTTAACAGCCCATGAACCCGTTCTTCTGAAAAGGCTGTCCTGCCTTGGAACCCTGACACTGCCCACCACATCGAAGCCCTCTTCGGCCTTTTGAACCAGTTTAGGAATTTCCTCGGGCGGATTCTGGAGGTCCGCGTCCAGAGTAACGATAATGTCCCCACGCGCTTGGGCAAATCCCGCCATGATGGCGGAGTGCTGTCCATAATTTCTGTTCAGCAGGACTCCAACAATGTTTTTTTCTTCATGCCCGGAAGCCTCGATAATCATCTCCCGAGACCGGTCATCACTTCCATCGTCAATGAGAATGATTTCAAAGGTTCTTCCCATTTCAGAGCAGACATGAACGCAACGCCTCAAAAGCGCATCGAGGTTCTGTTCTTCATTATAGACCGGAATCACCACAGAAATTTCCAGTTTTCGTTCCAGACCTTCTGTCTTATCGCATATTAACGCTTCACATCCTTCAGTCATTGGGCCTGAGAACCTCCTTTATGCCTTCCACCACATCGTCCACATCATCGAAAGTCATGTCTGGAAAAAGCGGGAGGGAACAGATGCGGTCTGAATTCCATTCCGTGTGAGGAAGTATGCCTCCATCTAACGGCATGTTCTCCCGGTAATATTTTTGTTGATGCACCGCACGGAAGTGAAGCCCCGTACCGATATTCCTCTCTTTGAGTTTTTCCATGAATTCATCACGGGACATCTTCACCTTATCCGCATGAAGACGGATGATGAACAGGTGCCATGCGTGCTCCGAAGTATTTTCCGGAACAGAAAGGGGAAGGATCTCTTCCATTTCAGAGAGGCATTGCAGGTATCTCATTGCAAGCTTCTCCCGTTTTCGGTTGAGCAGATCAACCCGTTCAAGTTGCCCCAGACCCAGCACGGCGCACATATCAGGCATGTTGTATTTATACCCCGGCTCCATGACCTGAGCCTGGGGCGAACGTCCCTGGGCATGCCTGTCATAGGCATCCACCCCAAGACCATGAAATTTGAGCCTCCTGATCCGTTCTATCAGGTTTTCATCGTCTGAACAGAACATTCCTCCTTCTCCCGTAGTAATGTTCTTGATGGGATGAAAAGAGAAAATAGAGGTCCCTCTGCTGCCCACATGCCTTCCCTTGAAAAAGGTCCCGAGGGAGTGGGCCGCATCTTCCACGACAGGAATCCCATGGGGGTCGGCTATTTCTCCAATAGCTTCCATATCAGCCGCGGCCCCCGCAAAATGTACGGGCACAATCAACCGCGTCCGTTCTGAAAGAGCCCCTTGTACGGAATCGGGATCAACCATCAGGGTATCCCGCTCGATATCCACAAAGACCGGCGTCGCCCCTGAAAGAACGATCAGATTCACAGTAGATACCCATGTCATGGAAGGGGTAATAACCTCGTCCCCCGGACCGATTTCCAGGGCCTTCAAAACCAGATGCATCCCGGCAGTGGCCGAAGAAAGGGCTATAGCATGGGGGCAACCCACGTATCGCCTAAATCGATCTTCAAATTCGGACGCTTTCGGACCAGTGGTAATCCAGCCCGATCGAAGCACATTGGAAACAGCCTCAATGTCCTCTTCCGTGATGGATGGACGTGAAAACGGTAGAAATTCCTTCCTCATACGAACCTCATATGAAACTGCAATTGGATTGAACCGCCAAGGCGCAAAGGACGCAAAGCCTTTTTTTCTCGTTCCCATGCTCCAGCGTGGGAATGCACAGTAAATACTCGCATGATACTAAACGGTTTCCGGTTGCCGGTTAACAGCGCCTGAGCTCTGTTCTATCCCGACAAGCTGACACCTGACACCTGACACCTCATTCCAGAGCTTCTGTATTTTTTAAGATACCAGTTCTTCGATAAATAATTCAAGTGATTTCAGTGTTTCGGCATGCAACGAAAACAGTTCATCGGGATTGGGCGTCCGATTTTTCAAAATCAGCTCTAATTTTTCGAGATCACCTGGGAAATCCTCAAGCAGGACAAAATTGCTCAGACCGTAATACGATTCAAAAACCGGGTTACCGGTAGAAAGAACAAGACGGTTCCTTGACAGATAATCAAACAGCTTTGAGGGGAAATTTGTCTTGTTCCAGTCGGATTCTGAACTGCTTAAAAGGATGCAGATTTCTATTTTTTCAAACACCTGTTCGAACCTTGCGGAATCGATTCTTCCCAAAAAACAGATATTCGGGCGATTTTTCGTCGCATTTCTCAGAGCCTTTTCCTCTTCCGGGGAGGCTTGGCCCGTGATTGTAAAACGGTACTTTTCCGGCAGATACTGAACGTATTGCAACAGTTCTTCAAACCCGAATGATCCGCTGAAATTCCCGGTAAAAGCCAGTTCCCTCATGGCGCCGGGCCTCCACTTTCTGTTTTTTTCAAGGAGTTCAGTATCCAGAAACCCGTTCATAACCAGCGTCGGTTTATGGCCCTGGCCATGAGCACTTATTCTCTCCTTGAGTCCTCGATTGACCAGAAAGAATCCCCGCGACTCCCTGTATGCTTTTTTTTCAAGGTACCGGTACAAAAAAGACTGGTAACCCTTATCAAGAAAGAGCCCGTCCTCATAATCCATCAGAATCGGTAATCCAAAGAGTTTTTTCCCCAGGTATGCGGGCAGGAAATATTCTTTATGGTAATTGTAAAAAATAACAAGGTCGTATTTTCGAAAATGCCTGCAGATCCAGTACAGGTTAAATGCCATTCCAACGGGTCTCTTACAAAAGCTCATCCTCCCGAAAAATCCGACGGTAGGGGCATGGATAATACGCACCTTCCGGGAAATCTTTTCAACAAAGGCTTTGCTGTTCCTTTTTGCATAGGAAGTAGAACACACGTCGACCCTATGCCCCAGAGACTCCAGGGCCCGGCAGAGCATCAAAATCTTCTTTCTCCCCGCAAAAGAGATATACTCCCGGTTGTCACGCCTCTTCAAACAGACATCCGTAATAAGGCTTGTAAAGATAAGGATATTCATGATAATTGGATTTAGGGTTTATTACCTCGTGCTCTTCTGAATTCGGAATGCGGAATGCGGATTGCGGAATTTTTTCCTCGTTCCCATGCTCCAGCGTGGGAATACGTAATTTCTTTCTCGATCAAACTGACCATTTTTCCCGGTCAGAGGCTACGCTCGTGTGAAAACATTTGGGTTCAAGGTTCAGGGGTTCAAGGGTTTCCCGCTTTTGCTTCAGACAAGACCTTCAACAAGGTTCGGGGCATGGGTTTTAGCCTTGTGTGAGTGGCATCCTGCCACGACCGGATCTGCATAATGCACGAGTCGATAGTCCGAGAAGCCCTAAAAATATCGCGGCGCGACGCCGCTCACACAGAAAAAGGCGTTGGAACCCGGAAGTTTTTTTCTCGATCAAACTGACCATTTTTCCCAGCCAGCAGCGGCGTTCGAGTGAAAGATCGCTTGGAAATTCTAGACTGGGTGTCCTGAGCCCCGTAACCCGTAACCCGTAACC
>CAYOWC010000144.1:0-11676 GCA_964407525.1 uncultured Desulfobacteraceae bacterium
GATTCCGGAAAATCAGGGCGTTCTTTTCGGGGTCAGCTGAAAGGATATACTTCAGCGGCTGTAGATTCCCCCCTGATGGGGAGTACCTGGCGAGGTCCACAAGTTCTCTTAACGTATTCATTCCGATGGCGGTTTCCTGATAAAACCTCCTGTAACTTCTGCTTTTTCGTATTACATCATCAAACATCATATCCTCCTTTTAAAATTCATTTGATTTAATAAGGCTAATGGTTCTGGAGAAATTTCCGGCCCAGCATGGCCGCGCCTTTTAGAGAAGATTCCTTCTCGAAAAGGTATTCACTGTTTTTCAGCCATTGCTTTTTGGCACGGATCAAGGCCGGATTCACAGCTCCTCCGGAGACCAGAATTCTGTCTTTCAGAGGCATTTCAATGGAGACTTCTTTCAAATTCTCTCGCTGATACCGGCATAGACCTCTCACCAAAGCAGCAAGCAATTCAGCCCGGGAAGTCTCCTGGGTCAACCCCCTGAATTCAGCTTTCAGGGGGTCCAGTGAGTAACGCGACCCCATCAGGTAAGGGACATAAATAACGCCACTTTCTTTCTCCAGCCACTCATCTATGGCCAGCGGCATGAAATCCTCGAAAAACTCACGATCCCTCATCTCAGAGCAGAAAAGACTTTTGAACCATTCGAAAGCCTTGCCTCCGGCATTCATCACGTAAAAGGAAAACCAGCGGTCTGGGAGCACATGGGTCCGAATATTGTAATTCTTGGAAGGAAAGCATTTCGAGAGGCAAACCATGGTGATTTCACAGGTACCGTTGATGTTGAAGATTTCGCCGGGTTCCCGTAAACCAACGGAAAAGGCGGCCAGAACAGCATCATTGCCGCCGATCAAAACAGCCGGTTCCTTTTTCATACCAAATTGGTCGGCAAGATTTTTTTTCAAACGGCCGGTGCTTTGGTAGGCCGGTATCAGTTCGGGCAGCTGATTTATCGACAGTCCAAATTCATGAAGGGTATCTTCACACCAGGTCAAATCATTGCTCACGGTGTTGTACATTGCCGTCAGGGAGGCGGAAGAGGGATCCATGGCAAATTTTTCGGAAAGCCATTTTGCCATAAACGTGTTGGAGTGCCCGAAGACATACGTTTTCTTAAATATATCAGGGAGATTATCTTTAATCCACAAAAGGCTGGCCAGCGAGCAACCACCGGCAACAGGCATATTTCCTGTGGTATGTAACAGCCGGGTCATCCCGATTCTGCGAATAATGTCCTGAGCTTGTACCCGGGAGCGCTGGTCCAGCATGAGAATGGCCGGGTAAAGGGCCTTCCCCTCACTATCCATGGCCGTAAACCCAGGAGTGGTGCCGGAAAGGGAAATAACCTCAATTGCAGGCATGAACTCAGCCATCTCTTTACATCCATCTGCAAATGCCTGTTGCCATTTCTCAGGCTCAATATCGCTGAAGAGTCCATCATTGTACGTATTGATTGCATACTCTTGAGAGTATTGTCGGATCAGTTCAAGAGCATTGCCGTTTTCTTTGAAAACGCCCATTTTCATGGCCGTAGTACCAACATCAACGCTGAGGGTCGTCATATCTACCTGCTCCTTTGAATAAAAAAAGGATCTTGCCTTTTCAGCTCTACGCCGATTAGCGTGAAGAATCCTTTTTTCGGGAACTGAGGTGTCAGGTTTCGGGTGTCAGGTTTCAGTATCTGCTATTCCTAATTTTCTGGTTCTAATAACCATAACTATTGGTTATTAAGTTGAATAGGATGAATGCGGCCAGGTTTTTTCCTGACACCTGACACCTGGAATCTAATTATCCACCAGATTTTTTCACCCTATATCCTGACCTGGACAGCTCTTCCATGAGCAAATCCCGGTGATCACCTTGAATTTCAATAACTCCTGATTTAATGGTGCCCCCTGTCCCACATTTTTGTTTCAACTGCTTGGCCAGTTTTTTTAGCGCCTGTTCATCAAGAGGAACACCTGTAATTAAGGTCACGCCCGAACCTTTACGTCCTTTGGTTTCTCGTCCCACCCTCACAATGCCGTCATCAGGAATTCCACGCTTAGTATTCCGACAGACACATTGGGAGATCGGTTTACCACACACAGGACAACCTTTCCCAAACTCGGTGGAATATACGATACCTGCATTCGACTTTTTTTTTGATTTCATGGATCCCTCTCTGCAGACCTCGTCAAATAGTTAAGTGGTCGACTTGTTGAGTTGGAAAATAAGCACGTGAAATCAACATATTACCGATCCAAATCCATCAGGTATCCAATTTTGAAGCAAAAAGATCAAAATCAAACCATAACGACCACTTAACCTCTAAACAACTAAACCACTTAACGAGGTCTGTTCTGGATGGAGTTGGTCTATTTTTTCCGCTTATTGCGAAGATAAAGGGCCTTTGATTTGGTGGTACCAATCTGCCTTGCTTCCATATCAAAAAGCTTTGTTGCGGAAACCAACTCACCCAGTTTTCCATACCCGTAATTGCGCGGGTCAAACTCAGATGACTGTTTCGCGATGTTACTGCCAACAGAGGCAAGATGAGCCCACCCACTTTCATCGGAGGACGCATCCACTGCATTACGCAGCAGGTTTACCAATTTCGTATCCTTTTTTAACTGGCTGCTGGTTTTTTTGGCAATCGCTTCACTTTCATCAGTCTTCGCACGAAGGACCTCTGTATAAATGAATTTATCACAAGCAGAAACAAAAGCCGAAGGCGTCTTTTTCTCACCAAAACCATACACTAATAATCCTGATTCCCTGATTCTTGAGGCCAGCTTCGTAAAATCACTGTCGCTCGATACGATGCAGAATCCGTTAAAATTGTTCGTATACAATAAGTCCATTGCATCAATAATCATCGCGCTATCGGTGGCGTTTTTCCCTTTTGTGTAGGCAAATTGCTGCACTGGCTGAATAGAATGTTGCAACAGGACCTCTTTCCATCCCTTCAGGCCGGGAGCCGTCCAATCGCCATAGATCCTCTTAACACTGGCTGTCCCGTAATTTGCGATCTCTACCAGTAAACCATCTACAATGCTTGGTTGAGCATTATCCGCGTCTATAAGAACTGCCAGCTTGTCTGTATTTTCCATAGTTTTCTACTCTCCCGAATTCGTCTAAGGCTCTTAATCATAGTATATCACTACCATATTCGACAAAATGAGTCAAAAACCAGCGTTCAACCTATTTTGGATCATGTTCGAACCACGGATTATCGTGATTTTTTCGAAGAACGCGATTTTGAACGGGATATCCTTTTCCCCGCCTTTTTTTTCCTGCCGGATCGGGATTTCGATTTCCGTCCCGAGGTTTTGCCGGAGCCTGTTGTCTTTGCAGCACAGGTTTGGGATCGCTCTTTTGACGCATTTTTTCCGGCAACCAGTTCCTTTATGGCCGGGTCTGCTCTTTTTTCACTGGAAGGGTTATTGGGGCGAAAGAGAATAAAATCCGGAACGTCGCTCCCCTCTGTATAACCGTCAATCTTTTCCACCGGGATCTTCTGCTTCAAAAGCTTTTCAATGGCATGAAGATACGGTTTTTCTTCGTGACTTACCAGGGAGACGGCAATGCCGCTTACACCTGCACGGCCGGTGCGCCCGATACGGTGAACATAATCTTCGGGAACACCCGGCATATCGTAATTGACCACATAGGGCAGGTTGCTGATGTCCAGGCCTCTTGCGGCCACATCCGTTGCCACGAGGATGCGGATCTCACCGTTTTTAAACGCCTTCAGGGTCCGTGTCCGAAAAGATTGGCTCTTATTGCCGTGCAGGGCAACAGCGCTGATCCCTTGTGCGACGAGTTTCACCGTCAGCTTATCTGCCCCGTATTTCGTGCGGGTAAAAACCAGTACCTGGGTCCAGTTTCCTTTGGCGATCAGATGGATAAGAAGTGTTCGTTTATTCAATCGGTCCACCAGGTGAACCTTCTGAACAACCGATTCTGCCGCCATATTGTCGGGCGTCACCTCAATAAATTCTGGGTCCTGCAGCATTTTTCCGGCAAGATTCCGGATTTGCTGGGTGTAGGTAGCGGAAAAAAGCATGGTCCTGCGCTCAGTTGGAACGAGATCGAGGATCTCGGAAATCTCCTCACTGAATCCCAGATCCAGCATTCTATCCGCCTCATCGAAAACCAGAAACTCTATGCGGGAAAGATTCAGACGCCTCCGAGCGACAAGATCCAAAAGGCGGCCCGGTGTGGCCACAAGAATATCGACACCACGCTTCAAGCGACTGATCTGAGGATGAACAAGAACCCCTCCGTGAACCACGGTGCATCGCATGGTGGCTCTCCTTGCATAGGCCTTGATACTCTCTCCCACCTGAAGCGCCAGTTCCCGTGTGGGGGTCAACACAAGTGCTCTGGGATGTCGCCCCTTGCCGTCCTGACGACTAAGAATTTCGACCAAAGGAAGTGCAAACGCATCTGTTTTTCCCGTTCCGGTCTGGGCGCGGGCAAGAATATCCCGTCCTTCGAGAATAATAGGAATGGCCTTGCGCTGTATGAGGGTCGGGGCAATGTACCCTTTGGACTTAATGGCTTTAAGCAGTTCGACCCGAAGGCCCAGCAGTTCAAATGACATGGTATAATCCTGTGTTGATAGTTTTTAATTCAGTTAGAACCGATAGTTTTTAAAACAATGTGTTTTCATATGCTTATATTTGAAATACCCCTCGTTTCCGCCATGAATGCCATTTGCCCTGCAGCATTGGCAGGAGGCGTGCGGCGAAGAGCTTGAGATTTCAGGATCAATTGAATGGCTTCCTCCGGGCAGGCCGCTACGCACAGCCCACAACCTATGCACCGGTCCAGGTTGATCTCAGCCAATTCATCCTTATTCATTTTAATCGCTCCTATCTGGCATCTTTCCAGACAGGTTTCACAGCTGCTGCATTCTTTCTGGTCCACTTCGGCGAAATAGTTAGAAAAAACCATTTCCGCCGGTTTCGGGTGTCTGTTCAGGGAAGTCAGGACGCCGCAGCAATCACTGCAGCAGTTACACATTCCTCCGGGATTCACGGATGTAGCCGGCTGGGTAACCAGGCCGGACTCCTGGGCTTCGGTCAATATTTTTATGGCTTCATCCGTCCCGACCTCACGTCCTATACCCCTATCGACATAGTACTGTCCCATGGACCCGAACATGAAACAAGCCTCAAGGGGCTTATCACAGCCCTGATTGACCAGTTTTTTCTGCTTTCTGCAGATGCAGTCGGTGACCACTATCTTGTCGGCCTTTCGGAGGATCTCGCTCGCGTCCTCATAGGCCGCGACATTGTGCATGACCTCTATTGTACGCTGAACAGGGACCGTGCGCAAGAAAGCGGCCGCCCCCGTAGTCATCGCCTTATGGAATCCCTCCTGCATGTATTTCTCCACCAGACCTGCAAGACGGCGACCCAGATTTCCAATCTGAAACTCGAACAGCCCGTGTACGAAAGGAATGGCCCCGTATTTGACCGCATTTCCCCTCTTTAAACGAAACAAAAGCCCCTTATTATACATATCGCTCAGTTGCGCGGCAACTTGATCGGCTGGCCTGCCTATACGATGAGCCACATCTTCCGGGGGTTCGAGCTTCTGCGTAAGATTCAAAAACACCCCGGCATCTGCCTCAGTAAAAAGTTCCTTGAGGATCTCAAGCTCAATACCGGAATTCGTAGCAGGAAAACCCAGCGAATACCCATCCAGCCGTTTCTGTAATTCCCTGAAAATACTAACTGGCATTTTATCCTCCATAAAATTCCAAACCAACTATGGACGTCCTCTTCTCTAATTTATCTTCCCAAATGCGCTGGATTACTTCTATCATATTCAAGAAGATGAGTCAAAAGCGGGACTGTGCCTCTGCAACTTCTTTTGTTGCTGAAACCACCAAAGAGCTTAAAATAGATAATCTGCAATCTTTTGTTGCATTCAAATTCTTGACAATCATGGACATTATTGGTTATCTTTTTGAAAGTCATTTGTTGGATAAATATCTTGTGATAATCTAAAAACTGTTTACTTCGGAGGTGAAATGTGGATCGACATCGAGTAATTCGTGCTGTAATTCTTACTGCTATTTTTCTTTTCTGTACCTCGGCGATTTCTTTTGGGGAAGCACCCAAGCTGACGCCAGAATATTATCACGTTAAGAATTTCAAGTTCCAATCGGGAGCAGTACTTGAAGATCTGAAAGTACAATATGCTACAATTGGCACGGCAAAAAAAGATGCCCGGGGAAACATCACCAATGCCGTTGTTTTCTGCCACGGTTTTAGCGGAAACTATGCGCAGATAAATCTTCTCAAGGGCATGGTTGGTCCTGGCAAATCTTTTGACACAAGTAAATATTTCTTCATCCTCCCCACTGCGGTAGGTTCACCGGGGTCATCATGCCCGTCGGTTTCGGGGCTTGGCCCAAAGTTCCCCGAATATACTGTTGCTGACATGATCACTGCCCAGTATCTACTGGCCACCAAACATCTGGGCATCAAACACCTGGCCGGTGTTGTCGGCCCGAGTATGGGCGGGTTTCAAACCCTTCAGTGGATAACCATGTATCCGGACTTCATGGATTGGGCCATCCCCATTGCAACCGCCTCCAAAACCATTGGTCAAATGCTTGGCAGGAGCGCCGTATTGATAGACATTATCAAACTCGACCCAGCCTATAAAGATGGCAATTACAAAGAACAGCCCAAAAAGGGCATGGAAGTATATTTCATGTCGGCCTACCTGTCGTATTTCTCGAAAGATTTTTATGCCATGAAGTGGAAAACAAAAGATGAATTACTAAAAGGGCTCAAGAATGTGGGTCTTGGCAGCGCCAAGGCAGATGCAAATGACACCATCTGGCGGGAAGAAGCGCTCATGAATTTTGACGTCGCGGACCAATTGCCCAACGTAAAAGCCAGGACCCTGGTAATCGGAGTTAACGACGACCAACTTTTCCCTCCCAGTTCCTTTGCTCCCATCGCGAAAACAATTCCAGGGGCGCAGGTTTTTGCTTATGACTCAATTCTCGGTCATCTTGGATGTGCCCTCGAACTTACAAAGGCAAGCAAGGTAATAACTGAATTCTTGAAGTAGTCTTTTTTCTGAACTAGCAAAGCATAAAGGCAGACTACGGTCTGCCTTTTTTCATTCTCATCTACCTGCCATAGCGATAAAATTTGCGGTAAAATAAGAACGAGTCGGTTGAATAAATAGCCAATGCGCTCCAAATGAGCAAAAAGATTACCACTTGGACCCGGGTAAACGGCTCGTGATAGAGGTAGACTCCGAGGAAGAACATACAGGTGGGAGCGATGTATTGCAGAAAGCCCATGGTGGAAAGGGCCAGTCGTTGCGCTCCAAGGGTGAAGAAAAGAAGAGGAGGTGCAGTAACGAGAGCCGTGGTCATGAGAAGAAGGTCGGTTGAAATTCCCTTCTGTCCGAAGACCCCCACATCCGAAGTGCTCAGATGCCCCAGATAAATCAGGGCAGGAAGGGTAAGGATCAAGGCTTCCACAATCAGCCCGGTAATGGCACTCACCGGCGCTACCTTGCGGATGAGGCCGTACACTCCGAAAGTAAAGGCCAGGAACAAGGCTACAGTGGGTAATTCGCCATGTTCCAGAGTCAGGAAAAGAACTCCCCCACACGCCAATGCCACGGCCAGTCCCTGCAGAAAACGCATCCGTTCTTTAAGAAATACCATACCCAAGAATACGCTGACGAGAGGGTTGATGTAAAAACCGAGGCTGGCCTCCAGAACCCGATCGTTGTTGATCGCCCACACATAGACCAGCCAGTTGCTGCCTACGAGGAGAGAAGTAATCAGCAGGATCACCAGGGTTTTCGGATGCACCAGGATCTGTTTCAAATCATTTCGTTGTTTTCCAGAAAAAAGGACCAGAGGAATCAGGAAGACAAAAGACCACACAATCCGGTGGCAGATAAGTTCCAAGGCAGGGATACTCTGGAGCAACTTCCAGAAAAGAGGGCTGAGCCCCCATATCAAAAAAGCAGATGTACCGAATAAGACGCCAGCTGTTGATCGTTGTCGCTCGCCGGCAAGGTCAATTGTTTCTCTTGTCTCCATGGCGATGGATCATAGACAAGGGAAGGGAAAATGTCCATTCATTATCACTTAAAAGCTGCAATTAGCTTTTAGCTATTAGCCGTTAGCTTAAAGATCCCAATCGTTTGCATGACTTTTCCCTTTATTTGGGATTTCACTTTTCGATGCTTACCTATTGCATCGTAACTACCTGACATTGTGTGGCTAAGTAACCACTAACCGCTAATTGCAGTTTTTAGGTGTCACTTATAATATACGTATTTTTCCATTAAGCATTACGCACTTCAGGCGTCTTTCACTTTCATGCAAAGCTTGCTCCGCCTGCTTCTGTGCGGTAACATCTATTATGATCCCATTGTAATATTCAGGGGTTCCCTCTGAATCAAACACAGGGCTTGAAATTACATGAAGCCACCGCCATTCTCCCTCTGCTGGTCCCTTCAATCGGAAAACTTGGTCAAGCGGAACTCCGAATTGAGCGCTCTCGTTTTGGGCGTCAATAAGCGATGGTAAATCATCCTCATGAATATTTTTGAACCACTGACTGAATTCCTCTTGTGGTGATACACCGACAATATCTTTGAGACTCGGGCTTACAAAGACCAAATAAGCCCTGTAGTAATTTTCCGAGTCAATCTTTAGTCTATAAACTGGAAAACCTTTGGCATTTTCCATAAACGAATGGGAGTGTTTCTCGTTTTCGCGCAGCGCCCGCTCGGCTTGTTTTCGATCGGTCTTGTCATTGGCAAAAGCAACTACCATTTCAACCTGATCGCCATCACTTAAGATCGGATAAGCAACCTGTTCAAATATCATTCCTGCCCGGCTGTCTTCAAAGAATACAGGCTTGCCTGTTTCAAAAACCTTATTCCACTTTTGCCTTCGGCCCTCGGCCACTTCAGGCGAGAAAAAATCGTATAACTTTTTCCCAATGATTTCGTCTTTCGTAGTTGCCAATCTATCACAGACTGTCTTATTGGCCACATGGATTATGCCGTGTGAAACTTCGTTTCGATTCAGGGTTCAAAGTTCAATAGTTCCCCGCTTTCGCTTCGCTTCAGACGGGATCTTCGAAAGGTCTGGATTGCTAATTTCCACCCCTGTGTGAGTGGCATCCTGCCACGACCGGTTCTGCATGAAACAGGAGTCGGTAGTTCGAGAGACCCGGAAAATCGCGGCTAAAACCCACCAAACGGACTGTGGACAAGGCCGCTCACACAGACTAGCTATGGAATCCTGAAGTTTCTTTCAAGATCAGACTGACCATTTTTTCAGGCCGGAGGCGGCGCTCATATGAAACTTCGTTTCGGTTGCCAGTTGCCGGTTACCAATTATTTTCCTGAATTTTATCCCCTCCATGTCGAGAATAAAGACCTGATTCCACGGTTTTCATGAAGGGCAGGATAAGAAAGACAGTGCTGCCCTAAAGAAAATCATCCTCAATATTTACCTTTTTTTTTGCCCTTTTTAATAATCAGAATAGTATCCTTCCCTTCAATATCAGTTCCGGTCTCCCCCCTCAGAGTACCTTTAAGAAATAACTCAAACTCATCACCATCCTCGACATCTTCATCAGCAGCCTGATTTAAGACCTCAACAATTTCCTGAGTATCAAACTTCAGAACGAGGTCGTCGTATCCATCAACCCCATAATCTTCACAGTTTTCCATATTCAACGGATGGCTGACGTCTTCAATACTTGAGCGTAGTGGTGCTACGCCCGCTAACTGGACTGTTAGAGGATCGATATCCGTAGCATCAAAGTCCTCAACGCCAAGAATAGCCACAGTAAAAACGCCTTTAGATTTGACATTAATGGGATTTTTACGACTTCCCGGCTTAATATCAACATAAACGGTGATTGGAACATCAGCTATGTCATCGATCGAATCATCCGTTTCATCATCAGCTACGTCATCGATCGAATCATCCGTTTCATCATCGGCTACGTCATCGATTGAAGCGTCCGTTTGATCATCCGCCACGTCATCGACCAGGTTATCATCTGGAGGAACAATTACAACATCACCTGTAGTAACATCAATTTGATCACCATCTATAATAAATTCAGTAGATTGAGCAATTCTGGAAAAACTTATGGTCCCAAATAACAATGCGAAAATAACAACTAATAATTTTTTCATTTTCCCCTCCTGACATTTGGAATTCTTGATTAATCATTCACCTGCAATTCAGATCTTTCACTTTGTTGCGACCACCCACGGTTGATCAAATAATCTCTTCAACATCACCTCCTTTTATTCCAATCAATCATACCGCTTGAATCTTAAAAATTAATTCGACAACCCCTGCAAATCTTGTTCAAAAAAAAACCGGGGTGCCCTTTCCCAGGCAACCCGGCTACTTTTTTCTCAGGCGACCCGGCTGTCTTGATTCAAGACCCGTGGCTTTCCGTCCCCACCTCACGATGGGTTTGGCTTTTTCTAAATATAAACTTCAAATTCTTATCAAGTCATATTACATCCTATTGGAATCAATTAATCCATTTCCCAACATAAGATAACCTCACAAACTGAATAAAGACATAATTAACGAGGATACTTTATCATGAAATGAAAAAATTTCTCTTTTGTCAAGAAAAATAGTTTCCCAAGGCTCGTTTACAGAGAACGATTTTCCACGTTGAGAGAATAGAAAATGCACAGGTTTTGTTCCGTACAAGGAAAAAATAGTCTCAATTTGAGAGACAAATCCGAGACAAGAATCAACTCATGTACCAGCCCCCATTCACATTTATGGTTTGGCCTGTGATGTAACCATTTTCTGCGAGCATCACAACGACCTCAGCGACTTCTTCTACTGTACCAAACCGGCCTATCGGGATAAGGTCAGGGCGTGCATTGGGGTTGCTGGTGACCATTTCTGTTTCGATAAGTGCAGGAGCAATTACGTTGGCAGTAATCCCTTCTTTGGCAAGAAGAGCAGCATAAGAATGTGTCAATCCTATAATCCCGGCCTTGGAAGCTGCGTAATGTGGTCCAACGACGCCACCCAATTGAGCTGCGATAGAGGAAAGATTGATAATGCGCCCCCAACGACGGATACGCATGCCAGGGAGAACTTCCTGGGTAACTAAAAAGGCTGATTTTAGATTATTTTGAAGGACTTCATCCCATATCCCTTCAGTAATTTCATCAAGGGCTTGAGGTCGAGTAATGCCGGCATTATTCACGAGGATCGCAACTTCGCCGAGGCGTTCTTCAACAGTTCGTACGATTCGAGATACATCGGAGGCAACTGAAACATCACCACCAACAGGTATGCTACGGCGAGCGAAATCTTCGATTTCAGAACAGATTTCCTTGGCCTCCTTCTCGCGGTTCTTAAAATTTACAGCAACATCAGCCCCAGCCCTGGCAAGTGCGATTGCAATTGCACGTCCAATACCCCGACTAGCTCCGGTTACAAGCGCTATTTTACCAGATGCCTTACTCATTATTCACTCCTTTCAAGCCTCCGGGGTGTCCTGACCGTAAGTAAATACACCTTAGTCATCAAAACCTGACATTCTTTTCTGTCTCAAAACTCATTTGATTAAAACATTAAACCTTATCCTTTTTGGCTTTTTTCTCCTTGCGCTTTTCTTTTAACGTCTT
>CAYOWC010000145.1:0-11610 GCA_964407525.1 uncultured Desulfobacteraceae bacterium
GCTATTTCCCTTGGAAACATTTTTTCTCGGCTCCCAAAAAAAATGTTGCGCCCTTTAGGTTTTCTTGGGGGAACGCTGTTGTTCCGATTAGATAAAAGAGACAAGAAATGGGCTTATCAGAATTTGGATATTATTTTTAAGGAAAAGCCCCTTCAACGGTTCGAAAAAGATCAGATTCTCAAATCTTTGTTCGTTAATGTCGTTACGGGCGCTCTTGAATATCTTAGACTCGACAAAATTGAATCTGAAAATTACCTTGATTTTGTGGAAATTGACAATTATGAGGTCATCCATTCCGCTCTTGAAAAGAAAAAAGGCGTTTTGGCCATATGTGCGCATTTGGGGAACTGGGAATATTTGGGAAACGTCAGCGCCAAACTGGGGTACCATATGGGTGCCGTTTTGAAGCGACAACACAACCCGTACACGGATCGATGGCTGACAAAGATCCGCGAACAAAGGGGGGGGGTCAAATGTTTCTATCATGGGCAAGGTCTCAATCATAACATCAGTGTTCATCTCAAACAAAATGGCATTCTGGCGCTGCTTGCGGATCAACGGCAAGTTGACAAACCTCTTATTGCCGATTTTTTTGGTATCCCCAGCGCAACGTCCGACGGTACTGCCAAACTCCATTTGTGGTATGAGGCACCTATTGTATTTGCTTTCTCCATAAAACAGTCGAATGGGAAGTATCTCCTGCAGTTTGATGGCCCCTATCATTTTAAGAGAAGTGGCGATAATAGGAAAGACTGCGTGAAAATCATGACTTTTATCAACCGGAAGTACGAAAACATCATCAGGCAATACCCGGAACAATGGTTTTCCTTGTTAACGCCCAGGTGGGAAATCCCCGGATTTTAGCGTGCTGCAACTACAAAGGGATCTTGACAAAAATGGGCTGTTCAACAATACTGTCGGCTATTTCTTTAATGGAAGACTCTCATCGGCCAACTTCAGGAAAATCGTTTTTTTAGAGAGCATCAGAAAGTTGTAATTCCCACTTGCGAGAATAGGCATTGGCGAAAAAAGACAGAAAATATGATCACCATTGTCAGAGAACCGATGAACCAAACATTCGAATCTTCCTGAGTGCCGGAGAAGTATCGGGAGATCTGATCGGGGCCAATCTGGCGAGCGCCATTCAGGCAAACCATCCAAACGTGGTTTTGTCGGGTGTCGGCGGGACCCGGATGGAACAAGCTGGCGTCCGGGTTTTTTTCAAAAACAATCACCTGGGAACTGTGGGTATTGGGGAGGCTTTTGATACCATTCCTGAAATTTTTCATAGTTTCAAACAGATCCGAAGACATGTGCTCATGAAAAAACCGGATCTGGCGGTGTTGATAGGGCATGATGTCTTTCATCTGGTATTGAGTCGGTGGCTAAGGGCTAAAAAAATTGCCACGGTATCTTATTTTCCTCCCCAGGTTTGGCTCTGGCGTGGAATTGCCGGATTCATAGCAAGAAGCTATGATTGCATTCTGACTTCATTTCTTGAAGAAGACCTTGTTTATAAAAAAGCTGGTGCAAGTACGTTTTTTGTGGGGCATTATCTGCGGGACCAAATCGATGCCATCAGTCCGGAAAGAAGCTGGGCCGCAAAGCTCTCCCTGGGTATCAACCCTGAAACCCGACTGGTGAGTCTGCTTCCGGGAAGTCGTCTCCATGAATTGGAGAAGCTGATGCCTGTTTTTCTGGCAACCGTTTCCGAAATGCTTCGCGCTGATCCTTCAATTCGTTTTGTATTGTCCATAGCGGACCCTTATTTTGAAAGCACCATTCACACCTGTATTCGTGAAGCTAATCTGGAAACCCGGATACAGGTAACTCATGACAGCCGAAAAGCAATGACCGCCTCGGACCTTGCCATCTGCTGTTCTGGGACGGTAACTCTGGAGGCGACTCTCATGGAACTGCCCATGATTATCCTATACCGGGTTTCCAGTTCCAGTTGGCTGACCGTGAAAATACTGGACGCGACGGGGCTCATTGCATCAAAAACGGCTGGGCTGCCCAATCTATTGGCTGGGCAAAGGATCGTTCCTGAGCTAATTCAGTCTGAGGCTGAATCCGTGGGATTGGCCCGTGAGGCCATGGCGATACTTCGAAACCCAGCCCGACAGACCCTCATGAAAACCAATTATAGTGCGCTAAAGCACCAACTGGGGGAAAAGGGCGGTGTGGCAAGGGCGGCAAAGGTGATTTTTGAAAAAGCGCTCCATGCGCACAGGGGATGAGTGAGATGGCAGGTTTTTCTTTGCAGGAAATAGCTGAAAAGATTCAGGGGCGGCTTTTCGGGAACCCCGGGCTAAAGATTGAACGAATTGCGGACATGGATAATGCGGGGCCCGGGGATATCACGGTGGTTTTTCATTCAAAGCTGTTGGCCCGAATCGAAGCAAGTCGGGCTTCGGCTTTCGTGGTCCCCATGCAAGAAATAGACATCCCAGGTAGTTTTATCAGAGTGATGAATCCCAGAGGGGCTCTGATTCAACTGCTAAACCTTTTTTATCCACCGCCCGAAAGAAACCCCGGGATTCATACCAGTGCGGTTATTTCAGAAGAGGCGATGATCGGTTCAGGTGTTTCCATAGGGGCTGGAGCGGTTATCGAGAAAGATGTGGTGCTTGGGGATGATACCCATATCTACCCCAATGTTTCGATTGGCGAAGGCAGTTGCATTGGAAAAGGCAGTGAAATTTTTCCAAACGTAACGATCTATTCAGGAACACGAATCGGAAACCGGGTTCGAATACACGCTGGCACGGTTATTGGATCGGATGGTTTTGGATATATGACACTTGACTCGGGTAAACATGAGAAAATTCCCCAGGTGGGCTGGGTGGAGGTTGAAGACGACGTGGAGATCGGTGCAAATTGTACGATCGATAGGGCAACTCTGGGAAGCACCCGCATCCTTTCCGGAACTAAAATAGACAATCAAGTCCAGATCGGCCATAATTCTGAGATAGGTCGGCACTGCATTATTGTGGCTCAGACAGGCATATCCGGCAGCGTTGTGATGGGCGATCATTGTGTTTTAGCTGGACAGGTAGGCATAAGTGATCACGTGGAACTCAAACCGGGAACCAGCGTAGGTGCTCAGTCAGGCGTGATTCGCGATATCGGTCCCGGGCGATGGCTCGGATATCCTGCTATTCCAGTCATACAGGCGCTGAGAGCCTATCACGTACTACCTGAACTTCCCCTTCTGCGCAGGCAAATTCGGGACTTGAAACAACGGCTGGCTAAAATAGAAACGTCGTTATCGTCGCGTAAAGGTTCTTGAAACCCTCCAATATTAGAACAATGGAATTCATCTAAAACGGATTATCCAATGCCCGAAGTTCACACCACCGCCATTATCGGTAAGAACGTTCATATCGGACAGAATACTATCATCGGGCCCTATTCGATTCTTGAAGATGGCATCGAAATAGGTGAAAACTGTCAAATCGATTCCTGCGTCAAAATCTTTGCCGGCGTCAGAATGGGTAACAACAATCGCGCTCTTCATGGCGCTGTTATTGGCGGACCGCCACAGAACCTCGATTTTGATCCTGCCATAAAAAGTGGAGTGCTGATAGGGGAAAACAACACGTTTCGGGAGCATTCCATGGTTCAACGTTCCATGTTTGAAAATCGAAACACCGTCATAGGAAACAACAACCTCCTGATGGCTACAGGTCATCTTGCCCATGACTGCAATGTGAAAGACCAGAATGTAATCTGTAACAGTGTTCTTCTGGCTGGACATGTCACAGTAGGAAGCAATAGCTTTATTTCAGGGAATGTGGTCATTCACCAGTTCTGCAATATCGGAGATCTTGTCATGATTGCCGGAGGTGCTCGAGTCATGCAGGATTGCCCTCATTTTTCTTTGGTTGTAGGCGCCGAGGCAGGTAGAGTGGCCAGCGTCAACGCCGTGGGTTTGCGACAAGCTGGCTTCCCCCTGGAGGATCGCAAGGCCATTAAACAGGCTTTCCGAACCGTTTTCTGGAGCCACCTGCCTTTATCGACAATCAAACTGCGCCTTCGCGAAGATTCGAATCAAAATGTTCAAAAACTAGCCGATTTTTTAGAAACATCCATCAGAGGGATCTGTGCAGGCTTGAGTATCCCATCATCACAGCAACCTGCGTTCAGACATCGAGGAGGAAAAAGACACGGAAGATGCTGAAAGACGTTGCGGACAGAGTGATCTTTGCCGATCTTCATAACTGGGGCAGGGAAGGGAAACGGTTAAAAAAACAGCGCATCGGACAACCCTGTGCCAGATTATGGAAGCCTTTTACCATCCTTCACACAGGAGAGGTAGCCTTATAATGCATGACCGAATACTCATTGTGCGGCTGAGCGCTTTAGGCGATATAGCCCTGACCCTGCCGTTGCTTTTCGCATTACGGGACAGGCTGCCGTCAGCCCATATGGGATGGGTTGTGGATGAGTCTTTTGTACCGATTTTAAAAGACTTACCAAACCTGAACCGCATTCACGTGTGGAGGAAAAGCAACCGGGGATTCTCAAACTTTCGGCAATTGATTCGAGAGATTCGCTGTGAAAACTACCAAGCCTCCATTGATCCCCAGGGGCTGACTCGCAGTGCTGTTCTTCCTTTCCTTTCCAGAATCCCAATGCGGGTAGGATTCAGACACGCCCCGTTGGAAGGAAGAGAACTGGCACCGCTTTTGACCAATTGTCAAGTGGCCGTGCCGGGTGAGCGAAGGCATTTGAGTTCCAGAAGTATGTATCTGGGTTCTGCTCTTGGATTAGACATGCCAAAACAGATAGCTGTGAAATTCCCTGAAAATCGGGAAGCGGACTGGAAGGTCCGGCGTTGGTGGGACGAAAAAGGTCTCTCTCGGCGAACCCTTATTTTCGGGATTGGCGCGGGCTGGCCTACCAAAATATGGCCGGTCAAGGCGATGAACAGTTTGATCGATGAGGCTTTGGATCATGGGTACGGATGCGTAATTTTGTGGGGACCACAAGAAAGAGACCGGCTCACCAAGTGGCAGAGAGAACTGGGAAACAAGGTACTATGGGCGCCGGAAACAGATGTGCATGAAATGATATCAATTCTGAGGTTGTGCGAAGGTTATGTGGGACCCGACAGTGCAGCACTTCATCTGGCTTGGCTATTGGGTAAACCAACCTTCAGTTGGTACGGGGCAAGCGATCCCAAGCGAACCGCCCCGCAGGGAAAGGCCCATGCGTTTGTGGCTAAAGGTCCCCATACATGGCACAGAAAAAGACATACCCCTGGAGGACTGCAAACGCTCTCCGGAAAAGAAGTCCGCCCGGCATTCAGAATTTGGCTGAAAAAGTCGCATAATAAAGCCGAGAGGGTATGATTGGCATCCGAAATGAAAGCCAAAAAGATCCTCACTCTATGGAGAACACTGCACTTTTGAAAAACCGGAGGAAAAGCATCTTGGTGAAAATTCCAGTATCTATAGGAGAATTAGTAGACAAAGCTACGATCCTTTCTATCAAAGCCAAAGAGATAAAGGATTCTGATAAGTTGAGTCATATCCGGAAGGAGCTGAATCTCCTCCTAAATGCCACAAAACAAGTTGAGGTCGATACTGATTCAAAGGAAGTTAAAGCCTTGACCAATATAAATTTGAAATTGTGGAATCTTGAAAATGCGATACGTGGAAAAGAGAAGAAAGCCCAATTTGACAAAGAATTCATTGAACTGGCACGCGCCATATATCAACTCAATGATAAACGCACAATGTTAAAAAGAAGAATTAGTCTGAAATACGATTCAGGCTTGATTGAAGAGAAGGAATATAGGATTTCGTGAGGCAAATCTGGAAGCCTGGATACAGGTAACTCATGACAGCCGGAAAACCATGACTGCCTCGGACATGCCCATCTGCTGTTCCGGGACGGTAACCCTGGAAGCCACACTCATGGGATTGCCCATGGTTATTCTGTACCAGGTTTCCCGTTCCAGTTGGCTGACCGTGAGGATTCATGAAAAAACAACATTGCACCGTCAAGAAATGAAAAAAATAAGTGAAAAACGGCACCGAATTGCCCTTAAAAAGGAAATAAAATTCTGGCGAAAAACCAATGTTTTAGAAAGACAAGCCTTCCGTACAGAAGGATATGTTCCCTACTTGAAAAAGAGTGTTGAACTTTATGGAAAAGAGAACATATCTCAAGTTCTGGACGTTGGTTGCGGCCCTTCGTGCTGCGCTCAGGTCATAATCGAAGGAACTAAGACCTATCTTGACCCTCTTTTGGATGAATATAGAAAAATATTCGTGGGCCAGATACCCTCTGGAAAGTATATATCGAAAGACATTGAGAGTTCCATTCTGGAAAACAATTTTTTTGATTTAATCTTATGTTTAAATACTTTGGATCATGTGCAGAATCCTTGGTCCGCATTGGATATCATCAGAAAAGCATTGAAACCAGATGGAATTTTCTTACTTAGTATCTATACACGGAATACTGTTTTCGCATTTTTACGAAATAGTCAAGAATATTTGAACCTCTTATTTGATTCTGCTCACCCCTATAGCTATACTAAAAGCAAAATGGAAAAAGATCTGATAAATGCTGAATTCAATATCCATTCGTGCGAATTAGTCGCGAAAGCTAAAGACCGATCAGAATATATCTGGGTATGCATAAAATAATAAGCAAGTGTTTCGATACATTAATCTGGTTTTTTGTCTCTACGACTGAAGCCCGAAAGGTCAGTTCTTGATTTAATCTGTAACGGTGCTCTTCTTGCAGAACACGTCACAGTAGGAAACAATAGCTTTATTTCAGGGAATGTGTTCATTCACCAGTTCTGCAATATAGGGGATTTCGTCATGATCGCAGGGGGTGCCCGAATCATGCAGGATTGTCCACACTATTCTTTGGTTGTGGGCGCCGAAGCAGGTAAGGTTGTCAGTACCAACGCTGTGGGTTTGCGACGATCCGATTTTTCACTGGAGGATCGCAAAACCATCAAGAAGGCTTTTCAGACGATTTTCTGGCGCCGCCTGCCCCTTTCGACAATCAAAGTGCGTCTCCGCGAAGATCCCAACCAACATGTTCAAAAATTGGCCGATTTCATAGAAGCATCCTCGAGAGGAATCTGTTCCGGACGGAAGCGGAAACAAATACCCGGCACACCCGCATCGAGGCCCGTGGAACAGATGCAAAATAATTCCACTCCTCAGTAGAATTCAAACCTCAATAGAGTTTTACTAAACCATATCCGTCTGAGAGTTGGCATATAACAAACACCTAAGAAAAGCATTCACAACATTACCAAAGCAGGAGGAAATTGATCATGAAAAAAACCATTTCAATCATCGTTTTCATCTCTTTTGCAGCGGGTGCGGCCTTCGCCGCCGAAGCACTCAATCCCACCTGCGATGGAACGCCTCAATATGGAAAATCGGTAAGGGAAAGTTACCGGAAATTGCAGTGTAAAACATCGGTTTATGAAAGCGTTCCCGAGTTCGGGCTGGGCATCCGTCTGGGCATCTACCAGGCTCAGGCCGCCTGTGGGGAGGGAGCCGGACCAAAGAACATGCTTAGGCTTGAAAGGGCCGTGGAACAGGCTAAAAAACTTCAGGTCCAACTGCTTTCGTTTCCCGAGCTCTATGTTCCCGGGTACACCCTGAGTCCGGAAACGGCCAAGAAGGCAGCTGAATACAAAGATGGCCCCAGCATCACAATGGGATGTGCAATTGCACGGAAAAACAGTATGGCCCTTTTGCTCCCCTACGCCGAGAAGGTAAACCAACCCGACGGCAGTATACACTACTACGACAGCATTGCCATTATCAATGAAAAGGGCGTACTCCTGGATAGCTACCGGAAAACCCATCTTTATGCCCAGCAGGAAAGGGATAACTGGTCCTTTGGCAGTGGCGATTACAAGGTCCATTCCATTTTCGGGTTCCCCGTGGGCGTGTTGAACTGTTATGAATGTGAATTTCCCGAACTATCCCGCATATTGGCCTTGAAAGGGGCCAAATTGATCGTTGGTCCCACAGCCGCCGACAATTATTATACCATGACGAACGGCAAGAGGAGCCAGGTTCCGTACCCGGATATTTCCAAAATACTTATTCCCGCATATGCTTATGCCAACAACATCTTCTTCGCCTATGCCAACCGCACTGGATATGAGCAGAGGGGGAAAGACCAATGGCATTACCGGGGAAACAGTATCGTGTGCGGACCGCACGGCGATGTCATTGTCGCAGCCAACCATGAACAAGATACATTGCTGGTAGCTGATTGCGTACCAACATACTACGGCCATACCCATCCCGAGCCGGCGTATGATTACCTGAAAGATCGACGGCCGGAATCATACCGGGAACTGCTGGCACCAAAGGCCAATTTCATGAAAGGCGGATACATTTACCCCCATTACAAGGACGGCCGGGAGATTCCTGGCAGATGACTTATTCATTTCAAGGGAAAGGAGTGGGACGATGGAGAAAGTGATTACCAGGTCAACGTACTCTCTTTTCGTGTTTCTCTTTATACTCACACTGGGATGTCGGGAAGAACACATTAAAAAAGATACAGAGGTCCTTTCCTCAACACCCGGAACAATGCCAGCCCAAAAAGACCCGGTTCTGGGACTGCAGTCTCAGCAGGCAAGAGGGGAACAGCGCATGCTTGTATTAGCGGTTAAGTTCCCCGACATAGAACCTGCTTTCCCTCTCAAACGAATTCAAAGAAAAGTTGTTCAGGGCCTCAACAGATATGTAAAAGAACAATCATATGGTTTGACAGAGATCAAGGCCGATTTTAGAGGCTGGATACAACTTCCCGATCCTATGCGAGAATACAAGGTTAGTCCGCGCAATTTTGACGTGGATAGAACGAAGGTAAAAAAGCTTATTGAGGATTCCATGACAGCCGTTGAGAACGAGGTGGATTTCTCCCAATACCAACACATATTGGTCATACCCGGGGCTTTTACAACCCCTGGGAAGGGCTACGGAATGATCTGTTATTGTGCCAATCCGGGTATGCTTTCAGGAGTTAGAAAGAATGCCGGATATGTTTCAATGGAGTCAAAAGGAGGCAAAACATTCCGGGGCGGAGTCTGCGTGGCGGCAGAAAATGCCCATCTGGGCATGTTTGCCCATGATTTCTTCCACGCCCTCGGGGGTGTACACGAAAACAAACGGCTTGTGCCGTGACTGTACGACTTTGAGCGTCAGTCTGACGCTTCCAGACTTCCCAGCTTCGCACACCATGCCATATATATGGGACCCTGGGACATCATGTCTCAACATTTCATAGAAAGAACAAAGCCCCCACAAGGGATTTCTTCCTTCACAAAGATCAAACTGGGCTGGATATCCCCTGAACAGGCGCTTCAGGTAGACCCTGGGAATACGCAATGTGTTTTTCTATCTCCACTTTCAAAAGGAGGAAAAACCCTGGCGGTAAAAATCCCCATAAAACAAAATAACGTATGGAACCATTTCTACCTGGTGGAAAACCGACAACCTGTCGGATATGACCAGCTTCTCCCTGATAACGGGTTATTAATACTAAAGGTCAATCTTGACTCCAAAGAAGGTTCCGGTACCGTTAAGGTCATGGATGCCGCTCCGGGTTCTCGAAATTTTTCCCATGCCACATTCAAGCTGGGCGAGAACAACAGAAACAGATTCATAGATAAAAAGAACAATGTAGCAATTATCCCCCTCTGGTCTGAAAAAGGAAACCAGGGTGTTTTAATTACCACTCCTGAAAAAAGTTCTGATGCATTAAAAGCCGCTTTGCTGATACGGGAACTTTTCCAACGCTTTCCTGAACCCAGAAATAAGAAGCAAGAGCAATTCATAAAAGCGTGCGTTACATATTTTAAAAGATCAGACTTCGAGACCTGGTATCAAACAGCCCATGACGCAATTAAGCTTAAGATAGATTGAAAAAGCAGGCTCATCCGATTTCCGAGTTCTTATTTCTTTGAAGAGGTGAAAATGTGCAATTGTCGAATAATGATTTCATTCCCATCATCCACACCGTCATGCCGGTCCCGGATCACGTCCGGGATGACGGATCCGGCATCCAGAAGTGTAATGCGATGATGACCAACTGGATTCCGGGTCAGGCCCGGAATGACGTAACATATATAAAACCTGGTTTATTGCTAAAAAAAGCCTCTTCTGCAGGAATTACGGATAAGAACAAGTCAAGGAGCAGACCGAAACCCGAACTTATTAACTCCCTGCGGACTATCCTGATTTTGAAAAGTACGGTAGAATCGGATGAGCATGGAGGAATGTCTGATTCGTGCATACCCGAACATATTAGAAAGAATAGGCGTCAAAAGCGGTTGAAAAAATGAAAAACAATCGGCTTTTTAAATTTTTGAGAATACCGGATATCCGTTTTGACGAGGAAGCATCAATATGAATGATTCTAATTTTTTTGACGTTATCGTGGTGGGGGCCGGACCCGGAGGGGCCGCAGCCTCTAAACGATGCGCAGACCACGGCCTGAACACCCTGTTGATCGAAAAAAAAGAACTGCCCCGGGACAAAGTCTGTTCAGGAATGGTCATGGGACAGTGGGCCATACAGATTATTCACCAGGAGTTCGGAGACATTCCCCCATCCGTGCTCACGGACCCACCGTTACTTTCAGGCCATCGATTTTATGTGGGAAAAACGGAAATGGAAGAGCTGAAATGGCCCACCGCCCTTTCATGGCGAAAGGACCTGGATTTCTGGATGGTTCAAGGGGCTGTAAAAAGTGGTGTTACATTGAAAGATGGCGTTCGTGTTGCCCATATAACGCCGAAAAAGGAAGGGTGCCGGGTCACCCTTCAAAAAGGAGAAAAAACCGAAGAATTACATGCACGATTCATCATAGGCGCCGACGGCGGAGCTTCCATGGTCCGCAAATCCATATTCCCTGAACTGAAGGTTCGTTTCTCGGGTCCTCTCCGGGAATGTTATCGGGGCGCATTGGATTTGGATAAGAATTTTTTCCACTGGTTTTTCCCAAAGAACCTTCCGCGTCCCCGGTTTAACGTCAATCACAAAGACACTGTATTTCTGATCGAAGGCTCAGGACTTCGGGAACTCCGAAAGGAAATCGGGGAGTTCCTTTCCCGCTACGGATTTGATCCTGATGCCCAACCTTTATGGAAAGATGGCTGTGTTATCGCAGTGTTGCACGATGATCTTCTTTCGGGAGCGTTTCAGCCCGCCAAAGGGAATGTTCTGCTGATCGGCGATGCAGCAGGGTTGATCCTGCCCATCACTTTTGAAGGGATCGGATCCGCTCTCAAAAGCGGTATTCTGGCGGCCGAAGCAATTATCAAGCATTTTGACGATGAAGAACAGGTTGCCTCTTTATACCTTAAAAGCCTCGAACCGATGTTGCAGGTCATTGGTCGACTCTGCACTGTTCAAGATCAACTCAATGCATCAAATGCGGGTGCCGACCAGTTGGCGAAATCCCTGAAAAATGCCTACCGGGAAACACTGACCATTCAGGAGGCATAAAGGCGTCGTAACAATTCGTAACTTCTCAATAAGTTCGAGTGGATTTTATAAAAGGCTTACGCCCGCCTGCCTCGCCTAACCATCAGCAGAATGGTTC
>CAYOWC010000146.1:0-1675 GCA_964407525.1 uncultured Desulfobacteraceae bacterium
GAGTGTATTAGGCCTCAGAGACAACTAACACCCAGACCTATTATTTCCGAAGGATTTATCCGCCTCCGGAGGATCGTTTCGCATGAAGAATTCAGACGCCTGAATTCTTCTTGCAACAAAAGATAACCGCGTAATCCGTGTAATCCGCGCCAAAAAAAATACACGGTTCGATGGGAGCCCGAACCATCCGAAAGGGAACGGAATCGAATGAAATTGAATCTCAAGATCGGAGAAAATGTGTCGGAGGTGATCACCGGGAACAATGATCAAAATGGTCATATCAGGCTTTCAAATGGAGATAGGGATTATGACATAAGATACCGGCCTGCCGGTGAACACCGCTATGCTCTTGTTGTAGATGGGAAAGGTCTGGAGGCCTTTGTGGCAAGAACCGATGAAGGGAAGCATATTTTCATAAACGGAAAGACCTTCTATGTGGAAGACGCGGACAGATTTCCATCCCGGCAAAGAACAGGAAGAGGGAATGACGAGGGTCCGGGAGAGGTGACATCCCCCATGCCGGCTGTTGTTGTTCGCATCCTGGTCGGTGAAGGCGACAGGGTAGAAAAAGGCCAGGGGCTGGTGGTTGTCAGCGCCATGAAAATGGAAACAACGCTTTATGCACCAATTGATGGTGAAGTTACCGGTATCAAACCATCTGTGGGTGAAAAAGTCGCACCGGGAGAGATCCTGGTTGAAATAGCAGAAGAACAAGTAAGCCGTATGGAGTAAACAGTATGCAGTTGGAAACCCGCAAGCCCTGAACCTGAAAAAACAGAACAGGAGAGTATGCAAATGGGTAAGGATCTTGTTTATGAAGTGATTGGGCGAATGGCCCTGTTGACCATCAACCGCGAAAAGAAGAGAAACGCCATCACCCAGGAGATGATTACAAATTTCCTGGAATACCTTGACAGGGCTGAAAGAAATAACGATGTACGAGCCTTATGCCTTACAGGTGCGGGCGAAAAGGCCTTTTGTGCAGGCGCTGATTTGGCAGGTAGTCTCTCGGCGGAAGACAGCGGTTATTTGTCCGGGGCAGAACGATACGCCGAACTTCTCAAACGATTTTCAAAATTTCCGAAACCAATGGTAGCCCGAGTAAACGGTCCCTGCCTGGCCGGAGGTATCGGTCTCATGCTTTCGTGCGATATCGTTATTGCCAGAAATGACACTTTTTTCTCTACCCCCGAAGTCAATGTGGGCATTTTTCCCATGATGGTCGGGGCGCTTCTTAAGCAAAATGTCACACGGAAAAAAGCGATGGAGATGGTTCTGACTGGACGAAGGGTTTCAGCCGAGGAAGCGGAAAAAATGGGACTCATAACACGGGCCGTTGAACCCGAATGCCTGGATGAAGAAGTCCAGAAAACCCTGAAATTTTTAATTGCAAACAGCCCCACCGGGATTCGGATGGGAAAAGAAGCATTCCGGGTCATGGGCGAATTGCCCTTCGATGACGCAGTAGACTACCTGTGTAAGGCATTAGCCAAGGTTACCTCCACGGAAGATGCGAAGGAAGGAATGACGGCCTTCCTTGAAAAGAGACCCCCGGATTTCAAAGGGAAATGAGATGATAAGTGTAGCTCCCAGCCCTTTCAAGGTGCTTATTAAAGTCAGGCAATAGTTAGAGTTTTATCTGCAAAAATGGGGTCCAAATCCATAGGTTTCAGGT
>CAYOWC010000146.1:1775-11497 GCA_964407525.1 uncultured Desulfobacteraceae bacterium
TCAGGTGTCAGGTGTCAGGCTGGTAATAATAGACAGAATTTCTTCATTCCTGAAGCCTGAACACTGACACCTGAAACCAAAAAGAACAATAATGGGCTAATATAACTCACGCCTTGGCTCCAAATTATGGCGGTTTTGAAGTCACCTTGAAAGGGCTGGTGCAGCGCCCAAACGCGGCAACACTTCAACTATCAGAATACAGAAAGACGGAAAGCTCTCAAGCTGATTCGAAACCGAAAGGGACGCTTACCCCATGTTATATCTGTCACTGCGGAGCCACTCCCAACTCACATCGCATCCCTCGCCTTGGGTACCGGTGATCTGGACTGTGTATGCCATTTTGCGTTGCCTGAACTTATGGAATCGATTGCCGATATCAAGAACGAGGATCAACTGGATATGCTGATGATCCTTTTTGGGGGCAGGGGATTACGCGATATCAGTGATCTCCCTTTCGACCTGCCTACATAGCCAACTTTTGCCTGACCATTTTTTTAGAAAGAAAGATTTTTTCGTACGCTTGTCGGATAACCCGGGATTGGAACATGAGAGTGAAATCTTTTGTTTGAAGGCTGGAGTATGTATTCTTGCGTTGAACATTGCGTAATTTGTTGTTCGGTGATGGCTTGAAATTCATTGAATTCTTGACCATTTCCGATGCGACAATCATGCACGTACCCCTTTTATGCGATCGGATAATCGGAAAATGAATTGACCACAATATGTTGTGATGGTAGGATTTTCCGACTTAAATTCGCAGATCTGAGGGCAGTTACAGATACGTAAGGCATATTTCAGTTTTTTGATGGTATGAGTTCTTTGGGCTACTCTCAATCTATGTCAGATACGACCGCCCCTAAGAAATGGAATCAATCTCAACGTTCGTCCAAGCCCTCTGATTTGATGATATCACAGCTGTTTTGAGTTTTAAGATATTTTGGGTTTTGGTATATGAAATAAGTCGAGGTGAGACTGGCATATTACCAAATCCGGGACGATAATCATTCCAAAAAAGGAAAGGCTTATCCAAGGTTTCGACTGCCCTATTATTTCCCGTCCACATGAAAGGAACCGAAAGAGCATGAAAAAGAGAATCATCGTTGCAACGATATGCGGACTTTTGACCGGTATATTCTGTATAGTGGCAGATATAGAGGCAGGGCTTGCTAAAAACGTCGCTGAACAACTACCTCCTCCAGCGATCGGTGAGATTCTTTGTAACAGAACTTTAATCGGATTTGCGATCGGCATCAGTGCCCTAACTTTGGGCCATTGGCTCTTGCACGGTGTCGTAATGGGATTTCTTTTCAGTACGCCGTTGGCTTTTAGTTGCCTCTTCACTCCCCAGTACCCTGTGAAATTATTCATATTGACCCTGGTTTTCGGAATGATTTACGGCGTATTCATAGAATTTATGACTTCATTCGTTTTTAAAGCCCGAAAGCAAGAATAGATTGTAAATCAGGAGGATTTTTGGCGGATTGAAGGGGTGGATATCCAACCTATTTTGAGCGTTCGAGCCACGGCTATAATCTCAATCTATTGCAAAAATGATAAAATTGAGAAATAGAATAAATCTCAACGTTCGCTCAAGCCTTCTGATTTTATGATATCACAACTTTTTTCAGCTTTACTATACTTTGGGTTTTCGCATGAAAATAAGTTAAGGTGAGGCTGCAGTTTTTTCAAATTCGAGGTAATACTTTATGGATCCAATTGTGGAATTCGGCTCATCGCGCAACTGAGCGGATGGAATAAGCGCTTGAAAGATAGAGCAATCGGTCCGTTTCTGAGAGTAAATTTATGGGGCATTCGCGAACCTAACGAATTCATTTAAGATTACAAGGCTTCGCCCCATACCCTAGCAGAAAAGACAAGGAGAAAATGCGATAAAATATCGATTTTGTTACTTTTTTTTTATAAAAATTTACATGCAATTTTCTAACTGGAAATCACTGATTTAATCCCGCTCCTGTATGACAGAATCCCATTATTTAAGAAGATCAGTGATTGATTCTAGAGATCCCGTTATTATTTCGGCGGGACTATGGATAAAACGCTAATACAATATCCTGGATGGATGTCAGTTGGGTTTTGAGATTTATGCTCTTGTTTTTTATTGGCAAAATCTATTTTGATCAGAATTTTGCTGTTAAACCAATTGATGCTGTCTCCCCATGCCTTAGAAAACCCATCAGATCAATGGAGCGAAGCGACCTCCTTAATCGATAAATCTAAAAAACGTCTTATCCGTTCAACTTAATCTGGAAATTCTCTTTCGTTTAGGTTGGGAACCTCAAGCGCCTCATAATATTTGAAATTGGCCTGCACGACGTTATTGATCAATGTTGGGCCCGGAAAGTCAGCCATGATGATCCCCACGCGCCTAAACAAAAGTTTGTCGAGAAAGTCGCTGGTCAGGCAGTTGGTCCCCAAAAAATCAATGGAACAAATTCCGAGAGCACACCTCACCCTTGGAAAATCAGGATACGTGTTTGGGTTGGTAAGGGTTGTAAGGGCGGTCCACAACAGGGGAGCGCTGTTTCCCGGAGAACTCTTGCCGCTGGCCACGAAATACGGAAACGAACCATAGGAGCCGCTTAGGAAATTGATACAGATCCTGTTCTTATCCCCCACGAGAGCCACACCTAAATGCTTATAGACCTTCTCCCACTTGTCGTACAGATCCCAGTTGGTCGTTAACTTGTAATCGTCCTGAATCACCGCAAAACCCCAAGGGATGCCCACTAACGGATATCCACCAGGCGGAAAGTCCTGGAGGATTACCACCTTGCCCCGCACCTGCTCCAGGGTAGGGTTGTTGTCGTCGTATTTCCAGATCAGGCCCGGGTACTTACTGGCGTAGGCGAGAAAGGTGGCCGCAAAGGACACCGTGTTTCCTTCGGGCTCGTATTCTTCTGTGACCCGCATGACTATTGTCTCGGTGTCCGAGGCACTTAAAAAAGCTTTCGCAATCCTGAGAACGTCGTCGAAGTTGGCGTGTTGAAAAACCTTTCCGTGGTGAATCGTAAATGTGTTATAGTAATGGCGGCAGCGGATGTCCAGGGCGCGGATGCCCGAATAGAGCTGTTCCCAAAGGCGCATTGACTGGGTCTGTACGGCATCACCCCCGTAATGTGACATTGTGTCATGGGTGCCGGGCAGGGAAATTCGGCTCAGGGTAAGGTCGTTCGGAAGAGCGGCCATCCAATTATAACCCACCAGGCATGCATTTTCTTGGTGGTTGTAGGCTCCCGAATAATGCTTCAACAAATCTGTTTCCGCTTCATATCCCAGGCTTAAAAGGTATAGATTCAGGGAGTCATCCAGACTGTCGATGGACTGCTGAGGGTATGTGATGTTTCCTCCTGTGTTATAGGAAATGTCCACGGCGATCTCTTCCTTTTCAATGCAGAGTTGAGCAGCCATCTCCGACAGTGAATCAAGCAGTGGCTGAAGAACGCATGGCCCGGCGTCTTCCTCACCAAGGTCAGACCTGTACTTGCAGAAATCAGGGACATCGTCTTCTTCATCCGGAACTGAACCCTGGTTGAGCATGAATTTCAGGGCTCCATATCCCAGACTCTGCGCGTTGATAACCTCAGATTTGGGTTCCTGCCAGTCATCATTTGAAAGGCGCACCAGTTGGAGAGTGGTCTTTTCTTCGTCGCAGATGATCTGGGCCGCATATTTGTCGTCTGAGTTTGAGTTTGATGAACTGCTATTGCAGCCAAAGACAGAGACAAACGCGAAAATTACAGCTAAAAGGCTCAATAAGCGCTTGTTCATAACAACTCCTGAAAAAGTTGGTAAGCATCCACGTAACTACACTATCTGAAGTCATGCAAGGCCTTTGTCTTCAAAAAATAGAAAGGTTCGTACGCTTCCCATAACCTCACTATGACTCATGATCACAAAATGGATCGACAATGTCAATAGTGAGAATCCGGTTTTTTCTTGCATCCATTTTCTCTAGCGAAAAATGATTACTCGTTCTACAAGAGAGCCACCACAACTTGGCCAAATTACCTGATTAGAGCCACATCTACAAATGATGTCCTAAAATACTTTATACCTCTCCCGAGGTCACTTCAACGATTCCGGCCGCAATGGATAACACAACCGATTTCTCGCAGCAGAATGGTTGTGATATTCTCATCGGGAGGGTGTCTGAGTGAGGGTTGAGAAATACATGGAACTGGCCGTTTTTTGGATGAAATAAGACCTGTGATTTCTCCAACATAGATCAGATGACTAACGGGTATAGACAGGTTGAGATAGGAGCTCATTATCACCATCGTCCATGGTTCAAAGTATTAATGAGGCTTTGAGAAAAGATTCCCACATGTGGTCGCCTGACAAAGGGACAGCGATCACCCGAGTGAGGGTTTCCTATATCATTATTCCGTTGGAACTATAGTCTGGAAGAGAGGCGAGAACGTTTTCTTGATATGATTTTTTCCCGTCACAGAAAGTCAAGGATATTGAATCTAATCTTCCGTTTGAAACCTGAAAACATGGACAAAAATTATCACCGTTGTCTGTTCCTGCGTTCCCCACAAATATCTGCAAAAATTCGCCTAAAGATTTTTTCGTCAATTTACTCGGCATCCTTCATTTGCCATTTTACGCTTTTTCGAAAAATGCAATAAAAGACTTACGCCTTAACTCCTTGGAATTAAGGTTCTGGAGTTAATCCATAAGGATTTTATTGCCAAAAAGTGTAAACTACTTTTTGGATTGTGTGAAGGATGCCATTTATTCCATAAGAAAATCAAATTAATCCGGTTCTAATCCCCCCTTTTTCTCATTTGGATGGATTGTCTGATTCGCCTTTTCGGGGGCAAAAAGAATGTTACGAGGCGTTCTCTTTGACCCATGTAAATGATTATTTTTGTTGACGGGGTTGAAGTCTCCTTATACGGTATATGAGCAAAATCTCATGATGGTATGATCAAAACAGTGGGGTGGATCTATAACCACAGTCGCTCACATCAGGGTGTCGGAATTTGAAGAATTTTCACGAACGGTTTAGCTTTCACGGGATACACAAATTAAGGTGGTGATGAGATGGACTACGTAGAGTGGTCGGCTACTGTTGACATGCTTTCGGGTATTGATAAGCGTTTGTCTCTGCTGCAACAAGAAGCTCCGGCATGAATGAAAGGATTCGCCGCTATTTCGATGAGATCGAAGCCCGGCTGATTGAGTGCCCGGCGATCCTGTCGTACCAAATGATTCGAATAGTACAAGGGATGTAATGATCGTAGCCCGTAATGGTTTAGAGACTGGGTGGCTCAAATTCTTCAAAGAGCTTGGAGAAAAAAATATGCGTTAAATCCTTTAAGGAGTGGAATAGTTCATGATGACTTCTGAAAAAAACGACGCTAAGGAGATTTTGGCTTTTATATCCCAAACGCCGGTATTCGCTTCCCTCCCGGAGGAGGAACTGCGGAATATCTGCAAGGATATAACCAAAGAACGATACAGCAAAGGCTTTGTTCTCTGCGAGCAGGACAAGACCGCTCTTGAAAAGGTGTATATTATCGAAAGCGGTTCGTTGGAACTCTATTTCGAGGTAGAGGGAAAGAAGCTCATGCAGGGAGCCCTGGGCAGAGGCGACGTTTTCGGCGGGATTGCGATTCTCATGAACAGCGGGAAATCTGTCAGAACCGTCATGGCCCAGGAGGATGTAAACCTTTATGTGATATCGAAAAAACATTTCATAGAGATCTGCACCAGGCACCAGGATTTTTACACATTCTTTGTGGAAACGTTTCACAAGCGAATGCTTGACAAATCCTACGCTTCCATTTTTCAGACCAGCCAGATCAGCAATTTTCTCTCTGGAATCGTACCGTTTTCATTCCTTTCAGAGGATATTCTCAAAGAAATTTCAAAAGAGTTTTCCATTGCGCATTATTCAAGCGGCACCAGGCTTTTTTACCAGGGCAAATCAAAAGTCGAAGACCTCTATATCATACTGAAAGGCGCGGCTGAGCGCTATTACGAAGAAGAGGAAAGAAAGACCTTGCGCGGAGTCCTGGGAGAAGGGGATCTCTATGGCGGGATTTCCATGCTGATAAACAACGGCATAGCCGTCCGCTCCATCCAAATTCTCGAAAACACCTATTTTTATACTCTTCCAAAAAAGGCCTTTTTAAAACTCTGCAATGAGCATGAAGTCTTCGCGGAATATTTTACGGGTTCCTTTGGAAAAAGAATGATGAACAGATCGTATGCTTCCATTATCAAAAACCATGTGGGTTCTATTAATTCAGAAACACAGTTTTTCAACCTGCAGGTGGAAGAGATCTATCACAAAAACATCCTTGCCTGTAGTGAAGATACTACCATACAGCAGGCAGCAGCTCTTATGAGCGGAAGGAAATGCAGCTCTATCTTCATAAAAACCACGGAAGGTGATTTTACCGGCGTTGTCACGGATACGGACCTTCGAAGAAAAGTAATCGCGAAAGGATACGACATCTCCTCCCCCATAGCAGACATCATGTCGTCCCCTCTGCACAGCGTTCAGATAGATTCCATGGTTTCAGAAGCCCTGTTGGAAATGATGGATACCAATCTCAAACACCTTGCAGTCAGAAGTAAACAAGGCGAGGTTGTGGGAATTGTAACCAACAGGGACCTGCTCACAGCCCAGGAGCAGTCTCCGTTTTTTGTGGTCCGGGAACTTGCTTCGGCATCCGGTATGGATGAGATTATCGACAAGCAGACGAGAATGCCTCGGTTGATTCAAAACATGATCAACAGCGGTGCAAAAGCAAAAACGATTACCAAACTGATCAGTTCCATATCTGATGCCATCCTGGATAAACTCGTTGGATTTGCCCTCAAGGAACTCGGCCCGGCGCCTGCTCCATTTGTTTTCCTGATTGTGGGCAGCGAAGGAAGGCACGAGCAGACACTGAAAACAGATCAGGACAATGCCATCATTTATGGGGATGTAAGTAAGGCCGAATCCACTGCCGCAAAGGAGTATTTCCTGAAATTCGGTGAACTGGTCTGCACATGGCTTGACCAGGCAGGATATGATTTCTGCAAAGGGAACGTCATGGCAATGAATCCGAAATGGTGTCAGCCCCTTTCCATATGGAAACGATATTTTTATTCCTGGATCCGAGTTTCCACACCGAAAGATCTCATGCAGGCCAACATATTTTTCGATTTGAGAGGCGGCGCCGGAAATATCGAACTCGTTGACGAATTACGGCTGTTCCTGTTTGAATCCCTGGAAGGTTGGACGAGATTTTTCAGGGATCTTGCCGTCAACGCCCTCGGGTTCAAACCACCCCTGGGCTTTTTCAGGAATTTTGTGGTGGAATCTAAAGGCGAGCACCGAAATAAATTGGATATCAAGAAATCGATGACGCCCATTGTGGATTTTGCGAGAACCTATGCTCTCAACAATAACATTTCTGAAACGAATACACAGGAAAGGCTGTATCGCCTTTACCTGGAAAAAGTTCTGAACGAAGAAACGTACAATGATCTTGATCAGGCTTACAGCTATTTGATGCATCAAAGGTTGACCTGCCAGATCAATAACATCGTGGATGGAAAAGCCCCGGACAACTATATAGACCCCAACAGGTTCACCCGCATGGACCAGACCATGCTTAAAGAGATCTTCAAACGGATTGAGGGCATGCAGACTAAGTTGAGCCTGGATTTTACAGGAGCAGCATAACGGGCTAGAAAAAGGAGTGCAATAATGAGTTTATTCCAGGATAAAACTGGGAAAACAAAAACTTCCTCAGGGATTACTATAAAGGTCATTTTTTCCTTTTCTGCACTTATTGCGGTTTTTTTAATTACGGGTTGCGACGGTTCAGACAAGAGTGTGGTTCCAAGCACATTGCATAAAGAAATTGTCATCACCGATCTCCTGCTGCCGCAATGGGTGGACGGCGCCATTGCTGAGTGGAAATCCATGATCATTGAATGGACGGACAAATCCCCCCCTCCCATAATCATTCAGAAAGGTTTGGAAGAATGGTGGTCGCTCGGCAACACGCAACAGATAACAAAGGCACAACTGCGGGAAAGATGTCTTCTCCCCTACATCAACGGTCTTTGGACTGACACGAGTGCCCTGCTGAGAACCCCGGGAATGATCGGACAGGCGGCGGTAGACAAATTGATTCTACCGGAAGAAGGTATGAAAGGCTGGCCCGTGTATTATCCTCCCATGCATGGTTTTGTTGCGGAGATCATTGCTGCAAACAACCAGGGAAGCGGAATAGATCTGGATGTCAAGCCTTTGCCGGCTGAAAAACCAGTCGCGGGCAGCATGGAAGGGAACAAACTGTACAACAACCTCGGCCTGTTGTACCTGCCCAATGCGTATGTGGTGCCGGGTGGGACTTTCAATGAGATGTACGGCTGGGATTCTTTCTTTATCATTATCGGGTTACTGAACAGTGCCGGTTATCTCTATGAAAACATGGAGAACGGACCCCTTGTCTGGGATGCCGCAAACAATATTTTTCGTACCGCCACTCTCGATGATGTAAAGACCCTTTTTCGCATTGCCAAGGGTATGGCTGACAACCATATATACGAAATCAGCTTCTATGGAGGGTATATTCTCAACGCGAACCGCTCCTATTACCTCACCCGCTCCCAATCTCCCCTGTTCATCCGGGAAGTTCTGGCGATTTACGCCTTCCAGAAAACCTATGGGAAAGAGATAGGGCTTGAATACAAGGAAACCCTGTCAAGATATTTTGAAGCGGTTACACCTGGGTTCCCCGCACCCATTGATTTTGACGAATGGATGGAAAGGGAAGTCGTTCCAGCTGCTGTTATTTATTACAACTATTGGACGGATCCCGATCTAATGTATACCGGCTGGGATCCTCACACCTCCGCCGTCTCCGAAAAAAACCCGCGAGTGGTGACTCTGGAAAGAAATGGGGACACCTCGTCTGCAGGGGAAGAGAAGACTCTTTTTGAAGCCTATTCTTTTCACACCGATGGTGTGGGCCCGGCACCCGAAGTGGTCCGCAGCACACAAGCACAAAACCGCGCGTTATACGATGACGCCGCCCTTTATTTTCAAAAATTCCCGGGGGAAAATCCCGTGGATCCGGTTACCGGAAACGGCATGTTCTGGGATCAAAGCTCACCTTATTACGCTCATTTGACGGAGAAGTTTTATGCTGCTGACCGTGCCATCCGCGCTTCCGGTTATGATCTTTCCGGAAGATATGGGACACAGGGGCAATACGCCCTGAATTATGCTCCGATCAGCCTGAACACCCTTCTTTTCCAGATGGGCCTCGACCTTGGAAAACTTCTCGAAGATTATGGCTGTTACGGCATGACAGCGGCGGAGATAGAACAACTTATCAGCGATATCCATTTCAGAACCGAGCAGGGGAAGGACGTCATCAACAACCTGATGTGGGCAGAATCGGACCCGCACGGGTTCTTTTCAGATGCCCGAATCCGGGAGGAAGGTTCCTCGACTGAGCACACCTATCCTTACGGCACCATGTTTTATCCTCTATGGGCGGATGGGCTCATCGAAGAAACGGGAAAGGTGGAAAACTTGCTCGCTACAGCGTCTGCACCACAACCTATCAGCCAAGACCAGGTTTTTTCCCTGAAAAACGACGGGCAAACGGAAATCCTCTGGATATATGGCAATCCCGGAGAAATTTGCAGCATTTCAGAACCTGACATGACCTTTCACT
>CAYOWC010000147.1:0-3049 GCA_964407525.1 uncultured Desulfobacteraceae bacterium
AAACGCGAAATCACGAAAGTGTAAACTACTTTTTGGCTTAAATGAAGGATGCCGACTGAATCAACTGTTCTTTACAGATTCTTTTTTCGAAGCGATGCTGGCTTTCTTGTCGCGACGATCATCTACCTTCAAGTCGATGACAATCCGGTTTGCTCCTTCGGACAGATGTGCTGCATGTACCTCTTTGACCAGTTTGAAGAGAGCATCCAGATCCGGCACTTCTATGCTGGTGCTCATGCCGCCTACTTCGAAATTGTAGCCGGAGTTTTCAACGACTTCGACTCCTTTTTTGACAAACCGGCTCAGGCTAGTTCCGTCGCCGATAGGATAAACAGAAAGCTGTGCTATCATTGTTTTTTCTCCTTTAGTTTTTTACTATTCCATTGCTTCAACCACAAGTTCAGTCAAATCTTTTACTGCAAGGTCCATCTTCTGTCTTCGTGCGCGTGTGGCCATGGTGCGTACGCACTGCTGGCAACCCGTTACGACCATGTCTGCACCCACATCTTTGATGGAATCCAGCTTCATCTGAGCGACCTGGGCCGAAAGATCCGGTTCAGTCATTTCCACGTTTCCCCCGCCGCCGCAGCAGATTGAAAACTTACGGTTCATGGGGAGATCAACAAAACGGAGTCCAGGAATGGATTTGATGACCGCCCTGGGTTCTTCGTAAATCCCCGTATTTCGACCCAGATCACAGGGATCATGATAGGTGACAGTGGCTTCAATGGGGTTTTTGAGTTTGACCTTGCCGGTTTCGATCAGCTCTGCGATAAGTTGACTGGAGTGCATCAATTTTACATCCGTCTTGTAAAGATGCTTCCACGTGTGAAGGCAAGACGGGCATGTAAACACAACCGTTTTTGCGCCAACGTCCTTCACCTTCTGAAGATTGTGTTTCTTTAATTCCTCCAGCTTCTCCGGCATACCGGCGCCCACGAGCGGAAAACCGCAGCACCATTCATCACCTCCCAGGATGGTGAAATCCACACGGGCTTTTTGAAGAATCCTGGCCATGTTTGCCGGGATCTTTTGAACCATGGGAAAAAAAGACGCGACGCAACCCACAAAAAAGAGGATCTCTGCGTGCTCTTTTTCAAAAGCGTTTTCGGGTAGGTCTTTAATGAGTTCCTGCCATTCGGAGCGGTCTTCCTGGTCATCATCGGATATGTTCTTGGCATCCGCAAGGCTTTTAACCAGGCGTTCAGCAACTTTCGGGTAAAAACCTCTGTCTACCTGGCACTCGCGATTCTGAAATATAAGGTCTTTCGTCTGCACGCTCGATAGACAGACGGCAGTACAAGCGCCACAGCCAAGACAGGTGAAAATGGCTCTTTCCGTGTCTTCATTAAGTTCCAGGCTGTTTTCAATGGCAAACCTGGTGATGGCGTTTCTTCCCCTTGGAGAGTATGCCTCATTTTTCTTTACAATATATGTTGGGCAACTTGGCAGACAGAACCCGCATTTATTGCATTTGGCTACCTCGTCATAGGATAACTTCTTTAGCTGAACGATATTCATATTTTTTCACCCCTGTTTCGTTGATGAATGGTCAATTAAAGATTTCCCACAAAACGACCCGGACTCATGATTCCCGCCGGATCCAACTGGTCTTTGAGGCGCTTGAGAAGGACAAAATCAGGGCCTGTCTTTCCCCAGATCTTCAGCCCGCCTTTCATGGAGGCGGGAGCTCTCTGGATTACCATATTGCCTCCGGTTTCGAGACAGCGTTCCAGGAGCTCCGCTGTGACCCCAACGACTTTATCCGTCACCTTGTCAGTTTCCTGGTCCAGCATCAGGTATACTTGACAGGTGCCGCTTCCAGTATGGGCCATAATAGCATGCTCCAGGCGGTGATAAGTCAGCGATTTCTCCACTGATTCGAAAATATTTCTCCAGTTGGAAATGGGATAGTTGAGTTTAGCTTGGATAAGACCGGGAAATTCCGTGGCCAATTCGGGGTCGAGGTTGCTCACGGCAAGCCAGAACCGTGGATGGGCCTGGTCTTGCAGAGTGACCATGTCTGAAGCTTTCAGATTGTCGGCCATATCCCGTATTTCCGTAGCCATGCGCGCCGCTGCCTTGTGATAAGATTCTATGGCTACGGCAACGACAAAATTCCCAGATCGAAACCCCGTGCCGGCGGCCGTTTCGAGTTTTCCGAAAGCAGACCTGTTGAAAACGGTAACGGCTGCGGGAAGAAGCGTTGTTTCTGAGATACGGTCGGCTAGATCCGCAGCGCCCGAGAAAGAATCAAAAGAGACCAGGACCGTCTGCATTTTTTCAGGAAGAGGAAGAAGTTTGAAGGTCATTTCACAGATGATTCCAAGGCTTCCCATGGATCCAACCATCAGTTTAGAAGTATCATATCCCGATACATTCTTGACCGTTTTGCCGCCTGCACCGGCAATATCTCCTTTGGGGGTTACCACCTTTACCCCAAGGATCATATCGCGAGGGAGTGTGTACAGGAGTCTCCGAGGCCCGGCGGAATTGGTTGCGATAACTCCGCCGATGGTTGCCAGTTCGCTGCAGCTCGGGTCTATGGGTAGGAAAGAGCCGCTGTTGCTCCTGTCGGAACAGACAAATTCACCGGCCTCTGTAGCTAAATCCTCCAGGGGGAGATAGCACCGGTCTTCTTCTGTAGCAAGTCTTGCCTGGATATCTCGGAATTTGACGCCGGCTTCTACCGTAATGGTGAGGTTGGAAGTGTCCACATCGAGCATGTGATTCATTCGCTTAGTACAAAGGATGAGATCCACTCGTTCCATGCGGTTTCCCTGGGATATTTTTGACCCATTCCCCCACGGGACAATGGTCAGGTTTTGAAGGCTGGCAATCCGGACTACCTCGGCAACTTCTTTGGTGTTCCCCGGAAAAACAACCATTTTTGGCACAACTCCATCGATTGCATGCTTTTGAGTAATTTCGGGCTCAATCGTTATGAATTCCTGCCCCACAATTCCAGCCAATTCCTTTACGATTTCTTTGAGATCAACCACTTCAAAACTCCTTTGCTGATGTGAACTGTGAACCGAAAACCGAAAAC
>CAYOWC010000147.1:3149-10106 GCA_964407525.1 uncultured Desulfobacteraceae bacterium
TGTTATTGTATGCAAACTGGTTCAGGTATCATTTTGCCCGGGTTCAGGATGTCACTGGGGTCAAATGCCCTCTTAATTGCTCGTTCGAATTCCAGATCCTGTTCACAAAAGATGAGAGATGTTTCCCGCAATTTTTCCAGGCCGACCCCATGTTCTCCACTGATTGTTCCCCCCGCATCCACGCAGAGCTTCAATATTTCTGAGGATGCTTTGAGTACCCGTTCTTTTTCTTCCTTATTCCTTTCATCAAACATGATAAGGGGGTGCAGATTTCCGTCGCCCGCGTGAAAAACATTTCCTATGGGGAGGTCGTATTTTAACCCGATTTCGATGACTTTTCCAAGGACCTCCGGCAGTTTGGTTCGGGGCACCGTTCCATCACAGCAGAGATAGCTTGGCCTGACCTGTCCAACGGCTCCGAAAGCGCCCTTACGCCCTGCCCAGAGTACGGCTCTCTCCGCATCATCCTTTGCGATCCTTACTTCTCTCACATTATTCTTTTTACAGATTTCCATGATTTTTTCAGCATTTTCATCCATACCCTCGGGCATGCCGTCAAGTTCAATAATCAATATGGCTGCTGCGTCCAGAGGATATCCTACCTTAATAGTTTCTTCAACGGCCCTCATGACCGTGTTATCCATCATTTCCAGGGTTGCAGGAACGATCCCTTCCGCTATGATGGCGGAAACCGTATTGGCGCCGTCCTCTATGGTTTCGTAAACCGCCAACATGGTTTTGACGGCTTCAGGGGCTCTTTCCAACTTCAGGATCATTTTGGTAACGAGGCCCAAGGTACCCTCACTTCCGACAAAAAGCGCTATGACGTCAAAGCCCGGGTTGTCCCGGGATTTACCGCCGCTTTCCACGATCGTTCCGTCATTGAGAACAACCTGCAGGCCCTGCACATGATTTGAAGTTACGCCATATTTCAGACAATGTGGCCCGCCGGAATTTTCGGCAATATTTCCGCCAAGGGTTGAGACCTTCTGACTTGCGGGATCAGGCTGATATACGAATCCTTTTTTCAGGAGCTCCGTCTGCAGGTCAAGGGTGATGACGCCTGGTTCGACCGTTACGGTGCGATTCGGGATATCGATTTCCAGGACATGGTTCATCCGCGAAAAATGAACCACGATCCCCCCTTTTACCGGAATGGTTCCCCCCGTGAGATTGGTGCCGGAACCGCGTCCGATCACGGGAATATTTTCTTTGTGGGCCAGCGACAGAATCTTGGAAACTTCTTCCGGTGAACCGGGCAAAACGACCACATCGGGCATTCCCCTTTCCAGGGATGCGTCATAGCTGTAAAGGGCCAGATCCATTTTCGAAGCCAGGACATTATCCGGTCCCACAATTTCTTTGAGTAGTTCAACAAGCCGTTCGTTATCCATGGGTTCTCCTCCGATTCTAATTGCAACTTCCAAATAAAGGGATTACATACGGGCCTTCAGGAACCACTGCAATGTCCTTGTCGTCCTGAGTGGCTACGCTTGCCAGCACAGCCTCTTCCAAAGAAGCGACCGGCTGCACATATATGTTTTTCAAATCAGTCTGGCTCAGGCCGGTTGTGAAAATCTGAATGTTTCCAACCCGTAAGGCTTTAACGAGCATTTCAGTCTGCCATTCGTCTATGCGTGCCTTCTCCCTGGTCTCCAGGACAGACATGAACCGATCTACCCCCTCCCTGCACAACATTCTTTGGGCCTCCACAAATTCCGTGCTTCCCATTCCTTCGGAGCATCTGCTTGCAATGAGGATTGTGCCGCCCGGTTCAACGATGTCCATAACGCCAACCATTCCCTTTATGGTCTGGTAATAGGTCTTATCCAGGGGATACCCGGCGCTCGTGGTAACGACTGTTTTAAAACGACGGGTAAGTCTGACTTCGGCGTGACTTCGCATGAAAGCCACTGCTTCCAGGTGGCTTGCCTCAATTTCTCCAAAATTGACAAAGCCCGGTCGTCGTTTCTCATCGATGACAATGTTCAGCCCGAGGATACTTCCTATGTTGTTAATGATTTCCAATTGTTCTTTGTGTAGGGGATTTCCTTCCATGACACAGTTGACAGCTCTGGGGTGTTCAAGGATATGCGCGGTGTGGAATTTCAGGATTGTATCCTCCCCGGCTATCCCCGGGGCGACCACTTTTCTGCCTCCCGAATACCCTGCCATGAAGTGGGGTTCCACCAGACCTGTAACAATTTTCAGATCGGCCTCAATGAAGCGCCTATCGATCATGATCGGAATGCCCTTGGAAGTCTTTCCCAGGTCCGCATGGGCTTCCCTGTCTCTCGCGAAATGATTTTCCACCCGAATGGTGTTAAATATTTCATCGGAACCGATGACTTCCCTCAGTTCTTCCCCTTCGTTAGGGCGGTGAAGGCCTGTGGCTACGAGAATCACGATGTCATTTTTTGAAATACCGGTGGAGGTCAGTGTGTCAATTATGGGGGGTAGAATGATACCGTTTGGTACAGGTCGTGTAATGTCGCATATGAGGATGCATGCGGTATTTTTTCCCAAGGCAACCTGGGAAAGGGGAGGGCTCCCTGTGGGATGTGCCAGAGCCTCCAGCACCGCTTGTGAAGGATTCGCGAGGGGCGCCATGGGGTGTTTTTGAATGATGGTTGGCCGTATGTCCTTTGGAAGGTCCAGCACCTTACCGCTCTTTCCATAGAGTAGTGGGATTTTCATGGGTTTCTAATTACTCGACAGTCATTACGTTAAATTCTTTATTTTTTCAAAGTTTCCACCCCAGGCAGCTTCGAGAATCGGTCTCATATATTCTTCTACGAGGTCTGCATTGAGGGAAACCGGCATATTTCTCAGTTTCATGTCTAACTGGGGATTTTTGGCCGCAGCAAGACAACGGTCGATATGGGCTGTTCCCATTCCTTCCACATGGCTCAGGCAGGTGGGAAATCCCAGAAATTCACTGAATCTTACCATTCCTTCGGCAACAGCCAGCCCCAGATCTCTTCCCGAAAGGGCATTGATATCTGTATCAATATACCCGTATTTTTTATAAATGTCACCGATAATACGCAACTGCTCTTCGATCGCCTGGGCAAAAAACACCACGTAATAGGGATTCATTAATGCGCAGGCGCGGCCGTGGCTGAGTACGTCGACCAGTGAGAAGCTGGTGAGATGGGGTCCCGAGGTCCCCCCGATCATAATGGCATACCCTCCCAGGTCGGTTCCCATACCGAGCAGGGTGCGCGCTTCCATGTCAGCGGGATTATTTTTTACCTTTGTAAGGCCTTGGATAATCAGTTCCAGACCAAGTACGGCGACGTCTTTTGCCCGGTCTCTGGTATTCGAGGGAGCGCCAAAATAGACTTCCAGACAATGGGCTATTCCGTCAAGCCCCCCGTCGAGGGTCAGGCTCATGGGCTGGGTAGCGGTAACGTCGTAATCAAAAACGCAACGTGGCGGGATAATGGCTTCATCCACGATCAGTTTCTTCTGGCCTGCTACCGGATCGGTGATATTCGAATATTTGGTCAAATGGGCGCCGGAACTGGCGGCCATCATGATGGCCACAACGGGCATGATGGTGCGGTTGGAATCCTCACAGATTTTCGTTACTTTCCCGACTCCAAAGAAGGGATCAATTTCAGGATACAGATCTCCTAATGAGGCAAGGGCCGCCGCTGCTTTTACTGCATCGATTCCGGAGCCGCCGCTCGCTGCAACCAACACGTCGGGTTTTTTGTGCATGATATGGCTGTGTATCCGGTAAACATCCACAAAGGGGGCGTTCGGGCCGGCCGATCGTGCCACGTCAACAATTTCTACACCTGCCTTGTCTAACGATTGAAAGATTCTGTCTTTGATCGGAGTATACCAGCCAGAGTCGATGGATCCCACGAACATGGCTTTCCTGCCAAATTCCGAAACAAATTTTCCTGGTGCATCATCCAGTACTCCGCTTCCAAACGCGTAGTCATCTCCTTTGAATTCCCTCAATATGGCTGAGGCTTTTTCTTTAAGGTCTGGCATGATTGTTCTCTCCTATTTTTTTTCGTGCAGATGACACTGCGTATCTACTTTTCACTTTCGCATATCGGATCGCTACGTTTCAGGACAATCATACCATGTTTGCACTTCATAAGCCATGTCAAAAAAGTACTTTTCGGCTTGGCGAATGAGACTCAGGCGCCCATTATCAGGTATGGAATCCTGAAGTTTCTTCTTTGTTCTGACCATTCTTTTTTCTGATCAAAGGTGGTGTTTATCTGAATTGTGGCGCTTTGTCTTGACTCCGAACCGGCATATTTTTATAATCATGATGTGCTGAAAACCAGCCTGTTTGTTGCCGAAAAATTTGGTGTGGGTGAATTCTGAAGATATGAGACTACGTCCTATTTCCCCTAATGGAGATGCCGTGTGGAGTATAAAAAAGCAGCTATCTTGGAAAATAATTTTGAGGCTCAATTGTTGGAATCAATCCTCATGGAAAGAGAAATACCTCACCTTATGCGGTCTTACCATGATACGGCCTTTGACGGGCTGTTTCAAACCCAGAAAGGATGGGGGTATGTGAGTGCTCCTGACGAATATCTCCATGAGATCGAAGAGATTGTAGCGGATATCAGAAGATAGAGGAAGTGTTGCCGCGAATCGAGAAGAAAATTGAAAAATTGAAAGAAAGGCTCAAAAAATCCGGGCGTGAAAAAGAAGCGGAACCCCTTGAGACCCAGATGGATCAGATGAGGAAGATATAATTTATGAACGATAAAATTCGTGATTTTCTCCGAAAAGATGCGAGAGAAAGATTTCTCCGGTACGTCAGGATCGATACCTGTTCTGATCCGGAAACAGGGAGCCATCCTTCTTCTGATGAACAATGGGTATTGGGAAAACTCTTGAAGGAAGAGCTTCTTGCCCTGGGATTGACGGAGGTGGAACTGGACGATTTCTGTTATGTGTATGGAACCCTTCCCGCCAGTGAGGGTGCAACGGGTCCTGCTGTCACCTTTTGCGCTCATATGGATACCTCTCCCTCCGAGGAAGGTTGTGATGTGGTCCCCATTATGCATCCTGATTACAATGGCGGGGCAATCCACTTTCCAGGAAACGAAGGCCTTGCCTTGACCCCTGATGATTCATCTGAGTTGGAACAGTTCCTTGGGGAAACGATTATTACAGCGGATGGCAATACCCTGCTCGGTGCAGACGATAAAGCCGGAATCGCTGAAATCATGGCCGCTCTGAGTGCTTTTAGACAATTCGATGGCTTATGTCACCCGGAGCTTAGAATTGTTTTTACCCCGGATGAGGAAATTGGGGAAGGTGCGGACCATATCGATTTGGACAGGCTTGGAAATATTGCGTACACCGTGGATGGGGGTATGATTGGCGAATTGGAGCAGGAGTGCTTTGATGCCTGGGAGCTCACCTTGATTTTCCATGGCAGGAACATCCACCCGGGATATGCAAAGAACCGTATGGTAAATGCGGGGGCTATTGCGGCCCGTTTTGCAGCATTTCTCCCCGAACACGAAACTCCGGAACATACTGTAAATCGGGAAGGCTTCTATCATCTGATGAATATCCTCGGAGATGAGAACCGGGCTACTCTCAAGTACATTATCCGTGATTTTGAGCCTGCCGCGAATCTGCGCCGTATGGAATTTGTCAAACAGGCCATACGCTCTTTTGAATTGCGTTATGCCGGTCTCAAAATCGAGCTTATTGTCCGGGACCAGTACAACAACATGCGGGAAATCCTGGACGAGTTTCCAGAAGTAGTAGAAATGGCTCGAAAGGCCATAGCAGAGGCAGGTCTTACCCTTAGGGAAAACCCTATTCGGGGAGGGACTGACGGCGCCAGGTTCTGTTTCATGGGGGTTCCAACGCCGAATCTCTTCAGTGGGGCCATGATGGTCCACTCAAAAACGGAATGGATTCCTGAAATCGCCTTGGAAAAAAGCGCTGAAGTTATCCTACAACTTTGTCGCCTCTGGGTGGAATCACGTCTACCAGAAAAACTTGGACGCAGATGACCGCAGATGAACGCGGATTTTCTCTGTTTTATGATTAATTATCTGCGCGTGTCTGCGGAAATCTGCGTCCCTAAAACTATTATCTTAGATTGTTCTGTCGCGCCCACTCCGTCACGTCAATGGGAGATGCAAGAGTGGTTACCCCTGCCTTGTCCAGCGCTTCTTTTTTCCCTTCGAACGTTCCCGAGGAACCCCGTACGATGGCTCCCGCATGCCCCATCCGTTTTCCCTGGGGAGAAAAACGCCCGGCAATATAAGATGCCACAGGCTTTTTCATCCGGGTCTGGATAAATTCCGCAGCACGTTCTTCCTGTTCTCCACCAACCTCGCCCACGATGATTATCGCATCCGTATCCTCATCGGATTCGAATTTTTCCAGGATGCCGGGAAGATTTGTCAGAACTACCGGATCTGCGCCCATCCCGAGGACGGTGCTCTGTCCCACATTGGCTTCGGATAGGATTCCTGCGAATTCATAGGAAAGGGTGCCGCTGCGCGAGATGACGCCCACACGCCCGGGTGCAAAAAGGGATGCGGGCATAATGCCCATTTTTCCCACTCCGGGGACGAGGATACCGGGGGTTGTGGGTCCCAGGGCGAACACGTTCTTTTCCCGAGCGTAAGCCCTCATCTTCATGACATCGTGAACCGGGATGTGTTCTGGAACTACTACGATGAATGGGATGCCACCGTCAACCGTTTCATAAAAGGCGTCTAAGACGAAAGCCGCCGGAACAAAAAAAACGGAAGCGTTGGCGCCTGTCTCCTTTACAGCCTGTTCTACGCTGTCAAAGACGGGCAAACCTTCAACTGTTGCCCCTCCTTTGCCTGGAGTTACTCCTCCGACCACGTTGGTATGGTAATCAAGCATCCATTTTGTCTGAATGCTGCCGATTTTCCCTGTGATGCCCTGTACGATAACGCGGCTATCCTTATTAAGAAG
>CAYOWC010000147.1:10206-11485 GCA_964407525.1 uncultured Desulfobacteraceae bacterium
CCACCAATTCGCAAAGACGATCGATGGCTTTTTCCGTGGCTGCTTCTGTGACCACATGTACCCCGCCATTCCTGAATATTTCCCAGGTCTCTTCCTGCAGGTTGCCTAAAGCCTTTGCAACAATGGGGATTTTGACGTTATGTTCTTTCATGTACCGAACGACGCCCTTTGCACCTTCGTGAATCGGATTGATCCCACCATAAACATTGATAAATATCGCACGAAGTCCTTCCTTCATCATGATCAGTTCCATGCACTTATAGAGTAGCTTTTCCGTGATCCCTCCGCCGGTTTCCATGAAATTGGCTGGACGAAGACGTTCTCCAATAATGTCCATGCTTGCCATGCCAAGTCCGGCGCCGGATGAAATTAACCCGATATCACCGTCGAGATCCACATAGGTAACGCCTATCTCTTTTCCCTTGCGCTCCAGGGTATTGTCAATACGTCCTAAAAAATCGGGAACGGAATATTTTATTCTTGAAACAGCTGAATCGTCGATTTCCAGTACCGCGTCTACGGCCAGCAGGCCTCCGTTGGGTTGCACCACAAGTGGGTTGATTTCAGCTATGAGTGCTTCATTTTGAACGAACACCTTGTATAATCGAACAAGAATATCGGCGCAGGATACCATTTCACGATTGCTCATATTGAGTTTGCGAAACAGCGTTCTTGCCTGATAGGGATAAAAACTCTGCCCCGGTTCCACATGAACGGACGCAATCTTTTCCGGAGCGGTCCGGGCCGTTTTTTCGATATTCACGCCCCCTTCCGTGCTGATTACCATCACCGGTTTCCCTGTAAAACCATCCACGGTGATTCCTATGTACAGCTCCTTCACCATTTCGATCTGCTGGCTGATCATTATCTTGTTTACTTCCAGGCCCTTGATGTCGGAACCCAGCATCTCAGCAGCTTGCTCTTCCAGTTCATCAGCCGATTTTGCCATTTTAATTCCACCGGCCAGCCCACGCCCTCCCACAAGTACCTGGGCTTTGATCACTACCGGATACCCAATCTCACCTGCTGCGCTCAATGCTTCTTCGGGGGTTTCCGCTACCACCCGTCGCGGCACGGGAATGCCGGCTTTTTCGAAAATATCCGCGGCTTCATACTCCTGTAGTCTCATGTTACCTCCTCCCCTTTTTTCGTCGTAATTTTAAAGAAAATCAAATGCCCTTATGGGCATGTTGTTTATCCAACCAGGAACCGTGCACATTGGGCTTGGTTCTAACTTCGCCCACTCGATGCGATCATCCAAGAATATGTTCGACAGTTC
>CAYOWC010000148.1:0-11455 GCA_964407525.1 uncultured Desulfobacteraceae bacterium
CGCAACTATGTACACAAGAAAGAGCTGGAATTCGCCCTTGATCCCCACATCCTCTATTATAAATCCTATTCTTCCAAAAAAATCGGGTTAAATCCTCCCTTTGAAAATACCCCGTTTGAGACCGTGGAAGGAGAATATGAATACAATGATTACCTCACCATATTCCCTACCCCCGGACATTGTCCGGGACATCAATCCGTTGCGGTCAAGACCTCGAAAGGGCTCCATGTGATTGCAGGGGATGCTGTTTTTGCCGATGAAAATATGCTCCCTGATACACACCGGAATCTGCCTTTCACCCCCATGGGGCGATTCGTCAATATTTTTGAACTTTACGACAGTATGGAACAGATCCTTGGCAGGGCGGACCACGTCCTCACAACCCACGGCAATAAGGTGGGGGATCAACCGGTCTATCCCTGAGGAACAGTCATGAAAGGAGCATTTTCATTTCCAAAGGAAAGAGAACAGTTCAGGGAGGTTTGCCAAAGAGCCTTTATGGTGGGCATGCAAGTGTCAACAGGTGGCAATCTGAGTATTCGAGTGGATGATGGCATGTTTCTTGTCAAGCCGAGCGGAATTTCCCTTTTCGATTTGAAGAAAGAGGATATCCTGCTGGTGGACCAAAACGACCAGGTGTTAGAAGGCAGGGGAAAACCCACCAAGGAATGGAACTCGCATTCTTGTATCTATCTGGTGAGGCAGGATGTGGGAGGCATTGTCCATTATCACGCACCCTTTGCTGCCGCCCATGCCGTTGCCGGAAAAGAAGTACCCCTCTTGACTGTGCATGCAAAGAGAATCTTGGAAAGGGTGCCTCTCATTGGTCCTGCGAAGGAAGGGAGTGATGAACTGGCAAGCATGGTCCGACAGGTTTTTTCCAATGAGGCGGTGAAAGCGGCGCTCTTCTCAGGACATGGGATCATGGCGGTGGGGAAGAATTTTCTCGAGGCCCAGAATAGGGCGGAACTTCTTGAAGAAACCGCCAAGATAGCTATTTTGAGTAGGCTGGTGTAGAGCTTTGAAGGTCAGTATGCAGTAAGCAGTAGGTAGTAGGCAGTCCCGCACCATCGGGGGATCTTCAGAAGCCTTGCATGCACTTCATTTGGATTTAGGGTTTCCTGCTTTCGCTTCGCTTCAGACGGGATTTTCGACAAAGGTTCGGGCCATGGATTTCCATCTTGTGTGAGTGGCATCCTTGCCATGACCGGATCTCCATGAATCAGGAGTTGATAGTCCGAACAACCTGAAAAATCACGGCGGGACGCCGCTCACACAGAAAAAACAAAATCTTGGCGTTCTTTGCGTCTTGAGCGAAGCCCCGCTAGCGGGACAAGCCCCGGCAACGGGACAGGCTGGCCGGTAAATAACCGAGTGAAAGAAACTATTGTTTTAAGGAGGCTTATAGAATGGAAAAAAAAGGATTGAGGAGTGCGAAGATCCTGGCTGGTGCGGAAAACAGTATGTGCAGGTCCCTTTATAAGAGCATGGGATATGGAAACGACGATCTGTCCAGACCTATGATCGGCATTGCCAACTCTTGGAACACTCTGGTACCGGGTCATTTCAACCTGAATCAGGTGAGTGAACACGTGAAATGGGGAATCTACCGTGCAGGCGGAACTCCGGTGGAGTTTGGCGTCATAGGGGCCTGCGACGGGGTGGCCAACGGCCATGACGGGATGCACTTCATCCTCCCCTCCAGGGAGGTTATCTGTAACTCCGTAGAGATCTGCGTCCAGGCTCACCGCCTGGATGCCATCGTTCTGTTGGCTTCCTGCGATAAGATTGTCCCCGGGATGCTCATGGCTGCAGCCCGCCTGGACATCCCCGCCATCATGGTCCATGGGGGACCCATGGCGGGTGGGGTGGAATTTGACGGCCGGAAAACGGACTTGACCTCCATTGACGAGGCCCTGGGAATGTTCAAGGCAGGCAAGATCGCTGAAAAGGAATTCAGTGCCCTGGAAGACCTGGCCTGCCCCTCCTGCGGTTCCTGTGCCTTTTTGGGTACTGCGAACACCATGTGCTGTCTGACTGAGGCCATGGGCATGTCTCTTCCCGGGGGGGCTTTGATACCGGCAACCCATTCAGACCGGCTGCGCGAGGCCAGGGCGACGGGTGGCGCCATCTGCAACCTGGTAGAGAAGGGTATCTCTGCGAGAGAGGTTATCAACAAAAAATCGCTCGAAAACGCCATCAGGGTATGTATGGGCATCAGTGGTTCTACCAATGCAGTCCTTCACCTGTCGGCCATAGCCTACGAAGCGGAAGAGGACATAGATATCCTGGACACCTTTGAGAAATTCAACAAAACGACCCCCCACGTGGCCAAGGTCAATCCTGCTGCCAAATGGGATATGGAGGACTTCTGGAAGGCTGGAGGCATCCCGCGGGTCATGGACAGCCTGGCTCCCCTGCTCCATGGGGACGTGATGACCTGCACGGGGGGTACCGTCTCTGAAAACCTGGCATCCTACTTCTACCCTTTTCCCGAAAACAGCGAAATTATCAAGCCCATGGAAGAACCCTTCGGGCATATGGGGGGAGTGGCCGTTCTCAGGGGAAATCTGGCCCCCGATACCGGAATCAGCAAACCAGGGGCCATTGATCCGGCCCTGTTTCAGTTTACCGGAAAGGCCAGGGTGTTCAATTCCGAGGAAGAGGCCAATGAAGCGATCCTTCAGAAAGAGATTCACGAGGGCGACGTGGTGGTTATCCGTTATGAAGGACCCAAAGGGGGACCCGGCATGAGGGAGATGTATAAGGCGATGAAATTTCTCTACGGCATGGGCCTGAATAAATCCACGGCTTTGATTACCGATGGCCGTTTTTCCGGCACAAATAACGGTTGTTTTGTGGGGCACATCTCCCCCGAGGCGGCCGAAGGTGGGCCCATCGCTATTGTGAAGGATGGAGACGAAATCAGTATTGATGTAGAGAAGGGAACTCTTGACCTTAACGTCCCTGAAGAAGAAATCAAAGAGAGGTTTAAAGGCTGGAAGCCACCGGAGCCTAAATTCAAGAGGGGATATCTGGAACTGTATTCAAGGCTGGCGTCTTCAGCTGCTGAAGGTGCGGTTATTAAGAGAAGACCTCGCTAAACATATAGGATTTACACTCTAGAAGAAAAGGAGAAAGGTCATGGCTATCATTCACGTTCCATTTGAAACGGCAGAGGAAACAGGGGTCACGCTCAGTGTAGATCTCCCGGAAAATAACCTGGTAAAGAGTTTTGTCCCCGATGAGCCCAAGGGAATGGAAGATCCACAGGCCGCTCTTCTGGAAGCAATCGAAAATCCGGTGGAAGGAAAGAAGTTTTCTGATCTGGTGGGGCCGGGTCGAAAGGTCGTATTTATTACCGAAAATCAATTTCGGGCGGCCCAGGCAAACAGACTTTTGCCGCCGCTTGTAAAGAAGGCGTTGGAAGCCGGGTCCGAAGTGTCCATCGCCATCGGTTGCGGAAAGGTGCCTCCCCTTTCTCCCGAAGAAATCGAGGAGAAACTTGGCAAAGAAGTGGTGGATACAGGGGTGCCTATTGAGTGTAATGATGTGAGCCAGACCGACAACTACGCCTTCCTCGGGAATACATCGGCGGGGACACCTCTGTGGGTCTTGAAGGCGGTTGCGGAGGCCGATGCAATTATTACCATCAGCACTACCCAGGCTACCCTTTGGGGGTACGGCGGCTCAGGCATGATCCTGCCGGCGGTCAGTGGGAACGACACCATTGAAATCAACCATATGATGAGCCTCGCCCCCGACTGCATTCCGGGAAACAATGAGAATAAACTCCAATTGGAGAAGTACGAGGCCTTGAAGATGGCCGGTGTGGATATGGGGATCAACGTGATCGTGGCCAATAATTGGGATATCACCTATCTCAATGCGGGAGACCCGGTGGCCTCTCACCTGGAAGCGGTTCGGGTCTATGACGATGTATACCGGTTCGATGCCAAAGATACGGAACCGTTTGACATCATCATCGCAGGGTCCACCGGCCCCACCGATCATCTCTTTTTCCACACGGGCTGGGCGGTTGTGAACTGTTCACCTATTTGTAAAGAAGGCGGTACGATTATTTTCAGCAGCCCTTGCCCGGGTTACGGGGACTGGCCGGGATTTGCCCTGATGGACCTGTTGAAGGATTTCCTGCCTGCCACCCCGGAGAATCATGAAAAAGTGATGCGGTCCTTTTATGAAAGGGGAAGAGAACTCTGGGCTGGATGCATCTGGTACCCGATTTTCAGGACGATGCTGAACAAAGATGTCCAGATAGTGACGCTACCTGAAAACCTTGAAATGGCTGGGGATATTGGACTTAATGTGGGAGATTCCCTTGAGAAAGCCGTTAGTGAAGCGATGAAAAAACATGGCGAAAATGCCAGGATCGCTTTCGTACCCTATGGGCGGTATACGGTTTTTGACGTATGAGCGCCGTCTCTGGCTGGAAAAGAGCCAGTCAGATCAAGAAAGAAACTTCTCACGCTATTTTTTACCGCCCGCTACGCTCAAGACGCAAAGAACGCTAAGATTTAGTTTTTTTTACCGAATCGGAACGGACGATTCGGTAAAGCAATCAGCCCTGCGGGCATTTCGGAGAATGATTACGTTTCACAAAGAAAAAAACAATGGCTGTTTTTTCGAATCGTCCGTTCCGATTCGAAAAAGGCTTTGCGGCCTTCGCGCCTTTGCGGTTCAAAAACCAATAACCAGTTTCACCCGAGATTCATTACACATAGGGTTGCACATGGCCGGTTATTTTTTCACATCCGGTCCGGGTAATCCGGTATATGTCTTCGACCCTTAAGCCTCCAATCTTCTTAGAAAACGAGGTGGTTTGAAGAAGGGCGACCACCATGTTTTCTTTGAGGACGGTGGAGCTGCCTTTTTCAATAATGGGAAAGAATTCCGATTGTCTCAGACCAAGACCATATCCAATGTCGTGGGGCAGGAATTTGCCGAGGTTGTTTTCCTCGAATACTTCATACACCGCATCGAAAACGCTGCCGGATATAGCGCCGTCCCTGAGGACAGAGGCGGCGGCTTCTTGTGCCCGAACCACCAGGCGCAGAAACTCTACCTGCTCTTTTGTGGGTTCTCCGGCAAACGTGGTGCGGCATATGTCGGAGGCGTACCCGTCCCAGGTCGCCCCCAGATCAATGACAACCGGCTCTCCCCTCTCGATCTTACGTCGAGAGGCAATAGGGTGGGCCAGCAGGGTTCGGTTTCCAGAGGCTATAAATGTGGAAAAGGCCGGTTTTTCAGAACCCAGTTTGCGCATAACATACTCGGCTTCTGCAGCGACTTCTATTTCGGTTATCCCCGGTTGGACTGCCTGCAGTGCGGCTTCCATGGCCTTGTCAGCAATCTCGGCGGACTTTCGGATCTTGTCGATTTCGTCGTTCGACTTAATGGCACGCAGGCGATCTATCACGGGGGTTATATGAATAAATTCGGCGTTGGGAAATGCCCCTTGGAGCATCTCGTAGTCCCGCAATAACATGAAGTCTTTCTCCACGCCGATTTTTTTTGGGGTGACCGTTTTTTTTATGAACTGAATCATTTTTCCCATGAGGTTTTCTTGCGGATATCGGTATGCTTTTACCGTAGGAATCGTGCAAAGTTTCTTGGCCTCCGGGGCGTCAAGCCACAGAGTGCAAAAGATAGGCGCCGTATCGGGGGATGCCATAACTCCTGAACAGACAGAGGCATACCCCGCAAAGTAAAAAACATTATGGGGTTTCAAGATGAAAGCTACATCAATCTGGAGCGAATCCAGCTCTTTTTTGAAGGATTGGTTACGATCGGGCATAGGATTACTCCTTATCTTTTAGAGATTGACGTGAATTGGTTGAAAATAACTATTGCACAATAAGGGACTTATGTAAAGTTCCGACAATTCATCTTATGAAATTTCGGCTTTGAAACTTGTTTCGATTAGCTTTTATTAATGACCCTGTTTGGTCCATTTGTAGGTGCGAATTTATTCGCACAACCTTGCGACTGAAGTCGCACCTACCTCACCTAACGTACTATTTGACGAATTCTGTAGAAAGGAGCATGGTATGAAAGTCGTCAGTGTTCAACCAGAGGTAAACATGGAGCTGTGCCAGGGCTGTAAGACCTGTCAGATGGTTTGCCCTGTTTTTGCTATTAAAGTCCAGAAGATCGACAAGAAGATCCATGTGGATATCGATTATCAGAAATGCGTTGGTTGCTGGAACTGCGAACAGCGCTGTCCGGATCACGCCATTGAAATGGTGCCTTGTGAGCCTTTTGAGTTACGAGCAGATATCTCACAGTTCGACTATTCCGAAATCGAATCTCTATGTCGCAAGGCCCATTTCCATCCCAAGCAGGTGGTTTGTTACTGTACCGCCAGTCGCGCAGAGGAGTTGGCGGCCGCTGTTCTGGGAGGTGCCAAAAGCCCGGACGCGGTCGTCCGGGCCACAGGAATAGGCGCCGGATGCGGCATTGAATGCAACCAAAGCATTATGCGTTTTCTGGGAGCTGCGGGTATCCAGTACGAAAGGCCAAAGCAGAGCTGGCAATGGTATGGCCAAACGGCGACCGCCTGGGATATTTCCCCCGAAATCAAAGAAAACAACCCTGTTTTCCGTTTTGATGAGGACCGTCAACTACTCGATCGGATTGTCGATGCCTCTGTAGAACCTGAACCTTTAGACCGGAGGTGAAACCTATGTACCCAGATCCTATTGCTCCCATGGAGCCAAGAGAATCCCAATATGGGGTCGAACCCCAATACGTTCAAAAACGGGCAGCCCAATTGAAGGGTATGACCAGTATCGCCCTGAGAGATCTGATTCCCGACTTCCCGCCAATCATTTATCCCAATAACGAGGGAGAGGGCATCGTTAGGGAGAATACCGAGGCGGCTTTATCCGGAATAGACTTTTCCAAGATCAAACCGGGCCATACGGTGAACATCCTTGCTTCGCATCACGGCTTCACTCTGTTAGGCGGTAAGCCTTATGCGGAAATGCTCCGTACCATCAAAGATGTTGTGGAACGGGAAACCCAGGCCAAAGAAGTCCGTCTCCGGGCCGGCCTCGGGATGCGCTTCCGAGAGACGGAGGAATACATAAAGGCGCATGGCCTTGACGAATACTTTAAAGGGAAAGCCCTGGGGATTGCTCCCATTGACGCCGGGATTCCCATTGAGACCAAGCTGGGGACCTTATATGGGCTTCGTAAGGCCTATGACGCAGATGTTATTATCCACGCCCATAATAGTGATGTGAGAGAGGTCCACTTTCACCGTCATGTAGACCGGGCCGTAAAACCATTCGGCATGAGTTACGCGCGATGTGAAACCCGATCCACCTATCATATGAACCTGGGTCCCAGAGCGGCCAATTTTGTGGCGAGATCTATCTTTGATTCCGACTTTGTACAGAGCAAATACGGGTTTTCGGTTTTCATGATCATGTCTCCCGTTGGTGTGGTGAGCGTTGATGCGGACAACGATCTGTATGCCCTGAGCGAACGTGTTGCGGTGGGTGGGTTAAAATATTACGGCAAGATTATCAATCTTCTCGGCGGAATAGATGAGGCGATTGTGGTCCTGGATTTTCCATGCCCGGTTCCCTATGTGTTCGCCGCGGGCGTCATTTATGCAAACATGGTTTGCGCCAACTTGGATACTTTCGATCTTGACAACCCGCTGCCGCCCTATACCTGGTATACAGAGACATTTTATGATGATCATGGACAGCGACTGATCCCGGAGATTCCCCCGGTCAACCCGGCCATAAAGATGGTCGTTCACAACTATGCCTGGACGGGGTATCCGGCGACCTTTTTTGCCGAGCAGACTCCCACCATCATGGTAGGCCGTGAGCAGGCCGAGCATTTTAACCGGGACCCTATGAACCTCAACTACATGAAGCACGCCGTCTTGGCTGAAGACCTGAACGGGGCCATGGAATTTGCGTATAACACGACAAAAACGGACAAGGTCATCATTTTCGATGGAGCCACCGGCGGGGTTAACGTCAGCCCTTCTTTAGCGGACCATCTGAAAAAGGTAGCCCCCGCGTTAAATGAGAAAGTGGACACGACCCTTATGCCCAAGTGGCTGGAGCAAAGGAATCTGAATGTGGAACTGCTTGAAAATGTGGCCTAACTGATGGGAGAGACATCCGATATTCGCTATGAAATATTCAAGGGATCTCTCGAAAACCGTATAACAGCTATTCTCACTGCCGAGGCAGAGGGTATCCTGAGCGGGATGGAGCGATCTTCCGCGTCTATGAAATCTCTGGGCCTAAGCTTTTCATCGGATTTATATGATGGCGGGCCTGTCAAAGAAGGTCAGCAAATTGCCGGAATCACAGGGAATCCAGTTCAGGTTGCCATGGCTGAGGAACGGGTAATCGGAGCCCTTTCCAAATCCTCCGGCATTGCCACTGCGGCATTTCGGGCGCGGGAAGAAATGCATCCCCACTGCCGGGTAGTTTCGGGTGGATGGAAGAAAATGCCCATAGAGATAAAAGACCATATTCGTGAGGCTGCATTGCACGGGGGGATCGATATTAGAATCCTGCATAAACCGTTTGTTTATCTCGACAAAAATTACGTTCGTATTCTTGGTGGAATAAGAAAGGCCATTCAGGCTGTTTTGCCCCTCGAAAAATTGATTGCCATACAGGTCCGTGGAGAAACGGACAGGATAAGCAACGAAGCCATTGAGGCCGCTGAGATGGGGGCTGAGGTCATTATGGTGGATACGGGGAATCAAGAGGATGTGAAAGATGTTATCCGCGCACTAAAGAAGAAGAACCTTAGACGCCATGTGCTTGTTGCTTTTGCAGGGAATATCGCATTAGACGAATTGGGGAGTATGAGCCAACTGGGTTTGGATATTGTGGACATCGGATATGCGATCCTTGATGCGCCATGCCTTCCCATGAGATTTGATGTTGTTGATGTGGCAGGTTGAATGAGGAGAGTCATTGGAATACCGTTTACTTGAAAAAACAGAACTCTGGGTCAAGCCCGTGGTCCTTTCCGGGGCTGACCTGGATGCCTGCGCCAGGGTTGCAGCAGAGGCCCTTGGTCTGAAAGGCAACGAAGTGATGGTCACGGATGCCATGGGCGATACCCTTACCCTGGACATCCTTGTCCCGACAATCCAGGCAGAGCAGATTGTAGCGCGAAAAGAGGTGCTGTTAGACTTGCTCAGAGGAGTGTCGGGAATCCGGATCCTTGAAGAAACCGAGGTTCACTCCGATGGAGTCCTGGGTCTCATCAGCCTGGAAGAGCAGACCGGGAAAGAGATGCTTGAGCGATCCAAAGCCATGGGCGCCGAAATTGCTGAACATATCCGAAAGCGCACCATGGTTTGCTCCACGGGCCGGGAAGTGCTGGCCGGCCAGATAATAGACACCAATACGCCGTTTCTTATGGATGCACTTGGGCATGAAGGATACCAGGTGACAAAAGGAACGACGCTGGATGATAACGCGGATGCCATTGCCAGATATTTCAGGCAGGCGGCTGAAGATGCCTATGGCCTCTTGATAACCTCAGGCGGGATAGGCGCTGAAGGAAAGGACCAGACATTAGAGGCCCTGGGGCGGGTGGATCCTCAGGCGATGATGCCCTATATCCTGAAATTTAAAAAAGGAGAGGGCAGGCATCACAGGGACGGCGTTCGAATCGGTGTGGGTGTTCTGGAACCGACCCTGATCGTTTGTCTCCCCGGTCCCCATGACGAAGTCCAGCTCTCATGGCCGGTCTTAAGGAAGGGCCTGAAGGCGGGTTGGGACAAGAAAAGCCTCGCGGCGGCTCTGGCAGATGTATTGAGGCGGAAATTCCTTGATCGAAGCACGGGAAGTCAATCCTTTCAACACAACGTGCTGGTTAAGGAAAAGAATTCGGGCGCTGATGAATGCTGATCTGTGCTTTTTTTTGAGTAAATATCTGCGCCTATCTGCGGAAATCTGCGTCCCCAAAGATATGGTTCATCCGGTTTTTGTGTACTTATTTCTTTGAAAGGGTGAAAATGGGCAATTGTGGCATACTGATTTCATTCCCAGAATCCACACCGTCATTCCGGGCTTGACCCGGAATCCAGTTGGTTGTCATTGCGTTACACCTCTGGATGCCGGATCAAGTCCGGTATGACGATACATAGTATCTTAAATTTTCTTTGGAGGATAAACATGAGCTTAAATGAAACGGAAATTTCAGGGACAGCACAAAATCTGATTGCTGCATATAAGGATATGAAACCAATTGCCCCTCTTACAGAAACCTATCCGGGAATAACGGTGGAAGATGCCTATCGCATTCAGCTCCTGACCGTCGATGCCTGGAAGGCCGAAGGCAGTAAAGTGGTGGGAAAAAAGATTGGAATTACCAGCATGCCGATGCAGGAGATGCTTGGTGTCGATGAACCCGACTATGGCCATTTGATGGACACCATGTTGGCCTATGAAGATATGGGGATGCCCGCATCCACACTGATTGCCCCCAGGATCGAGGGGGAAATCGCCTTTGTCCTGGAAAGTGATCTGACCGGACCGGGGGTTACTCCGGCCGACGTGATTCGAGCCACGGCAGGTGTGATGCCGGCTTTGGAAATTATCGACAGCAGGGTGAAGGACTGGAAGATCAAAATCCAGGACACAGTGGCGGACAATGCTTCCAGCGCCGCCTTCGTCGTGGGAGCGAGGATGGTTCCCATAAAGAAGCTTGACCTCAGAAATGTGGGGTTCGTGTTTCTCAAAAATGGAAAAATTGCTGCCACGGGAGCAGGGGCTGCTGTTTTGGGAGGTCCGGTCCAGTCCGTCGCATGGCTTGCCAATAAATTAGGGGATTACGGTATCGGACTGAAGGCAGGGGAAATTATTCTCTCCGGGTCTGCTGTTGCGGCCGTCCCTGTGGGAAAAGGAGATTCCGTCAACCTGACCGTTGACCGGATCGGGACAGTTTCTTTTTTCTTCAGTTGATTCTATCTCATTAAGGACGAAGAAATCAGCCTTGGGAATGGGAAGCCTTTTCAAACGTTTCCACTGCCCATTGATTGACGCTTTTCCCGCTTGTTTCTGCGGCTCTGGCAACGGCGGCGTGGACTTCTGGCGGAACTCGCAAGAACATCTTTCCTGACCGCCTTGTTTGCGGTTTCGCCACCTTCAGCACATGTCTCAAGGTAAAAATCCATAGATTCTTTGAATGCTTGGCGGATTTCTTCAACGCTTTCACCGTGAAAAGTGATGATGTCACGAATACCAGCTACACGGCCAACAAAACATTCATCTTCGTCGCTGTATTCTATTCGAGCGGAATACCCTTTGTAGGTCATTGGTTTCATGGTAAATATGATATCACATTACGAGAACAACTCAAGGAGAAAAAATAATGGCTCATCGTGGATTAGCGTGATTCTTGCGTGAAAAGCGCTTAACGTCATTCCGGGCTTGACCCG
>CAYOWC010000149.1:0-11432 GCA_964407525.1 uncultured Desulfobacteraceae bacterium
ATGCCGCCATGTGTGTGGGTTGCATGGGGATGGTTGATGCCATCTGCGGCGGGGTGATGTATTCCAGAAATCCCCTGGACTTCAGAAATAAAGCCATTGTCATCAATTCGGTCTGGGGACTTCCTAAATCGGTTGTTGATGGGAGCGCTCCGGTAGACCTTTTCGTTATCTCCCGTGAAGAGCCCATGGAGATCATCCAGAGGGAAATCCCTTCTAAGGGGGAGAAATTTGTCTGTTACCCCGATGAAGGGGTCTGCAGATTGGAGATTACCGGGGATGAAAGCGCCTCGCCATCCCTGAATGAAAGCCAGGTTTTTGAATTGGCGCGCGTGGCGGTGAAGCTGGAGGGTTACTATGGCGCCCCTCAGGATATGGAATGGGCCATCCAAAAGGATGGATCCATCATGCTCCTTCAATGCCGGCCCTTGCAGCAGATGGAGGAGCACCGGGCACGTCACATAAAGATGCCGGATGAAGAGGAACCAGCCCCTGTTATTTTACGGGGCGGTGTTCCTGCCAGTCCGGGAGTGGCCTCCGGACCGGTCTTTATTATGAAAAAGGATATGGATGCCCTGCGGTTTCCAGAAGGAGGCATCCTGGTTGCAGCCCAAGCCCTGCCCCGCTGGGCCACCCTGTTGAACCGGGCCACAGCAGTGATAACAGGTCAGGGGAGCGTTGTGGGACATCTGGCCAATGTGGCCAGAGAATTTGGGGTCCCTGCCCTTTTCGGGGTTGAAGGGGTCGTGGACAGGTTAGAAAACGGCGACCTGGTCACCGTGGATGCAGAGGGGATGAGCGTATACCAGGGGCGTGTGGATTCCCTTTTGAAAAGAGAGAAAATGCCTAAGAATCTCATGGAAGGGAGTCCCGTGCATGACGCCCTGAAGGGCGCTGCACAACACATCGTGCCCCTCCATCTCTTAGACCCCGATAGTCCTGATTTCAAACCGGGAAACTGCACCACACTGCACGATATCACCCGTTTTTGCCACGAAAAGGCAGTGCACGAGATGTTCCAATTTGGAAAAGAGCACCTATTTCCAGAACGTTCGAGCAAGCAACTTTTTTATAAAGTCCCCATGCAGTGGTGGGTCCTGAATTTAGACGACGGGTTTAGTGAGGAGGTTAAGGGGAAGCACGTCAAACTTGACAATATCGCATCCATTCCCATGTTGGCCTTCTGGAACGGATTTGTTGCTGTTCCTTGGGACGGCCCCCCGGCCATTGATGGAAAGGGGTTTATGTCAGTCATGTTCCAGTCAACCCGGAACACCGCCCTGAATCCTGGTGTACGTTCACGGTACGCAGCTCGGAACTATTTTATGATCTCAAGAAACTACTGCAACCTGAATTCAAGACTTGGTTATCATTTTTCTACCATGGAGGCATTGGTAAGTGACAGGGTCAGTGAGAACTACGTGGGTTTTCAGTTCAAGGGAGGAGCTGCCGACTATCAGAGGCGACTGAGGAGAGCGCACTTCATAGGGGAGATTTTGGAAAAATATGATTTCAGGGTGGAGGTAAGAGAAGATAATCTCATTGCCCGCATAGAGCATCATGGAAAAGAATATATGAAAGAGCGTCTCCAGATCCTCGGTTATCTCACCCTCCATACCAGACAACTGGATATGATAATGGCCAATGAGTCAGAGGTACAACACTACAAAGCCAAGATCGAGAGGGATATCCGGAACGTTATAGGCGCCTAACATGAAACCTAAAAGCAGCAATTAGCTTTTGAGCTATTAGCCGTTAGCTTAATGATGTAAATTATTTATATCAATTTTTCCTGTATTACAGTTTTCACTTTTTGATGCTGAGCTGTTTCTCCGTAAACGACTTATATTATAGAGCTATGTAACCGCTAAGCGCTAATTGCAGCTTTTAGGTGTTACATTCCCCCGAGTTTTGGCAGAACCGCCGCGGCAAAACTCAAAACAAAAAAGAAGCCGCACATGTCGGTGACCGTTGTCAGCAACGGGCTGGAAACCAGGGCCGGATCCAGCTTCAACCGCTTGAGCACGAGGGGAAGCATACCACCAAGGGTAACGGAAACCAGAGTATTGGCAGCCAGTGCACCGCCCACCACCAAACCGAGCCACGCATTTCCTTTCCAGAAAAAGGCGACTCCACCAAGCAGCAAGCCAAGCACCACACCGTTGATGATGCCAACTTTGGCCTCCTTTGCCAGCACCCAGAGCAGTTCAGCGGGTCGAACCAGACCAAGGGAAAGTTCACGCATGGAAACGGCCACCGCCTGGTTTCCTGAACAACCGCTCATGTCGCTGACCATGGGTAGAAAGATCGCCAGGGTAATGACTGCTGCAAGGGTATCCTGATACAGGGCAATAACACTTGCGGCGATGATATTGAGCACGATATTCATGCTCAGCCAGGACAGACGACGTCCTGAACGGGAGAAGAGCGGCATGGTCCGGAACTCCTCGCCGCCGATGATGCCGCTCAGTCGCAGAAAAGTTTTTGTTTTCCGCTTATTGACAGCCTCCTCGATGGCATTGGGCAGCACTACACCAACCAGCCGCCGCCCATCGTCCACAACCGGAACGCCGAACAGATGATGTTCCTCGAAAAACTCTTCAAGTTCTTTAAGCGAAGCCTTGTCCGACACACTGAGAGGCGAAGAAATCATGACCTCGGTAAGCAGTTTCTCCCGGGCGGGAAAAAGCAGGTCGTGCATACGAAGAACGCCGGCCAACTTCCTTTCCCGGTCGACAACATAAAAATACAGGACATGGTAATCGACGTATTCACTCCGGTTGACCTGCATGTCATCGAGGACGTCCTGGATAGTATTATCGGTTTTATAGACAAGGAACTCGGAAATCATAAGACCGCCGGCGCAATCCGGTGCGTACTCCAACAACATTCTCGCTTCTTCGGCGTCTTCCTTGTCCATTTTCGCCAGAATGGCCTGGCTTGCATCCTCATCCATTTCGCCCAGCACATCTACGAGATGATCGCTGGCCAGCTCTTCCATAATTGCCGCCGCCTGCTCCGACGGCATTTCTTCCACCAGATCCGCAGCCTGGGCTTCCGGAATGTCTTCAATTACGTCGGCGGCATCTTCGGGGCTGAGAAGGCTGAATAGCCGGAGCTGTTCTTCCTCTGTCAGTCGAGAGATAATCCTGGCTGTCTCAGACGGGCTGAGCGTATCAATGAATTCTATTAGCTCAAGGCTGTTTCCTTCGGCAATCAGTTCGCCAAGCGTTTTCCAGGGAGATGTTAAATCACTCATAATTATCCTCTTGAAATGAAATGATAACTTGCCTAAGGGAGCAGAAGATTCTGGAATACCACGGCGAACCCGAGAAATGCCAGAAAACCTAATACATCCGTCACGGTGGTTAAAATGATACTGGAACTCTGGGCCGGGTCGATGCCGACCTTTTTCATAATCAGCGGGATAGATGCCCCGGCAAGGCCGGCGAATATCAAGTTCACCAACATGCCAAGGCCGATCACCAGTCCGAGGTATGGATTCCCATACCATACCCATGCCACAAACGCCGTTACCAAACCGATGACGACGCCGTTGACAGCTCCGATCTTGCCTTCTTTTAAAATCAGTTGAAAAATCTTGTCTTTCGGTATTTCTCGCATGACTATACCGCGCATGACCACCGCCAGGGACTGAGCTCCGGCATTTCCGCCCTGCCCTGCTACCACCGGCAGAAAAACGGCCAGGATGGTCAATTTGGCAATAATACCATCGAACATGGCGACGACGGCGGCAGCAAGGAAGGCCGTCGCCAGATTGATGTGGAGCCAGGGCAACCGCTTCTTCAAGGAAAATCCAATGGTCGAAAAGACCCGTTCATCGCCGCCGGCGCCAAACATCCGTTGAATATCCTTGGTGGCGTCCTCTTGGGCCCCGTGAATCATACGTTCCGCCTTGATGATGCCTAAAATATGATTCTCACTGTCTACAACAGGGGCGGCAAAGAATTTGCGTTTGGCAAGCTCGCCGGCAGCCTCATTCCGGTCCATAAAACAGTGCAAGGAAAAAAAATCCTTGCGACTGATCTCATCCAACTTCTTGTCGGGTGCGGCGAGCATCAACTCGCGCATATTCAATACCCCTGTGAGATGGCCGTCGTCATCAACAACATATACGTAGGATGACGGAAATCGCCTTTTCGCCAGGGAACGAATCTTTTCAATCGCCTCTTCCGCATTACTGTCCTTTTTCAGGGCAATAATATCCGTGGTCATAGTTCTGCCAATGCTGTCCTCCGGATATTCCAGGAGTTCTCTGATTTGCCCTTTCAGTTTTTCGGAAATATGTTTGGTCATTCGCTCCCGGGCCTCCTGCGGGAGGCGCATCAGTATGGAAGAGGCCGACTGGGGGTCCAGGTGCGATGTCATTTCCCTCAGGAAGTCCTCATCGGCATCTTGGAGCAACGTTGCGGCATAGCTGATTTGCAGGGCCTTTACGACACGGACCAAAAGGGGCATAGGAAGGGATTTTAAGACCTGGGCGGCTTCTTCTTCGGCCATGCTTTCGAGAATATGGACGGCAGTTTCCAAATCATATTCAAAGAACTTTTGAACCACTGGAATTAAATCTGCATTATTTGTCATGACCACACTCCTGTATGGATGATATCCTTTAACTGATTGTAAAATGTCCTTTCTATACAGGCTCTTTTTCCCGCCAAGGATTAATCCTTTATTCTGTCCTTTTCCTCGTCCATAATCTCTTTGATATCCATGGCACGGTCGAAATTATTGATCTGCTCCAGGGAAAGGAGCAAATCCTTCATACTGTATATCTGCATCCGGCACGACTGGGTAAACAACCGGTTCACCAGTAAAAGGGATGCAATTTCCATTTCCTGTATTTTCTTCTCCGCAACCGCTTTGAGCGTGTTCTTGATAAACCGGTTGTCGCCCTCTTCGATTTGCACAAAGGTCTTCAGCAGGCTTCGGTACTGGGCTTCTTTTTCTTCCATGTTGAGGATACGGCTCATGTTGTGGTAAAGTTCTACCAGACGCTTACGGAACAATTTATACTGGGTATTCAGGTAAACATTGTCCGAGCCGTCAAACTCATCCATATTATGCCGAATACTTTTGAAGTTCTTTATGGAGTTCATCATGTTGCGCGAGGCATAAATGATTCGCTCCAATTCCTTGACCTCCGTCTCATCAAGCTTATGCATCTGGACTTGAGAATAGAAGGTAAAAATCTCAGCATGGAGCAACTTGACATTCTCATACAGGTCGTCGAGGGAACATTTCTTCTTTCTGTTGCATTCAAAGGGCAGGTCCACATCGAACACGAGCTTTTCATCGATTCGCAGCAGTCTCAGGTTGTAGAGCTGGCACTCCTGAAGCAAATGGCCGGTCTCTTTTCTTAACGCAGCGGTAGCGGCATCCGTAATTTCCGGAGGCGTCTGATCGAGATAGACGGTAAGAATGGTCTTGTAGTCCGGATAAATTCTTGTGAGCAATCGCGAAAAAGGTCCGAGGAAAGGAATAAAAAGAACGACTCCCAGGATGTTAAAAAGCGTATGGAAAAGGGCCAGCCCCATTAAACTGTCGGAACGGATATCCACGAAAATCGAAACGACCCATACCAATGCCGGGAGTCCCAGGAAGGCCACGGCGCCGGTGACGATATTGAAAATCAAATGGCTTAAACTGACCCTTTTTTTGGCTTGTACGCCTCCGATGGCCCCCAACAGAACGGTTATGGTCGTACCGATATTGGCCCCGATGACCATGGCCGCTCCGATGTTGAACGTGATCAGCCCGGTGCTCAGAGCCGTCAGCACAATGGCAATGGTGGCGGCGCTGGCCTGCATCAGGGCCGTGATAAGGGTGCCCACCAGAAGATAAAACCATAGTCCGTAATGGGGAAATTGTTCCAAACTGAAAGTTTGGGTAAAGCTTTCAACGCTTACTTTCATGAAATCGAGGCCGAGGAACAAAAACCCGAAACCCATGAGAAGTTTTATGACCTGGAAAGGCTTGGAGGCGGGTTTAAAAAAAATAAGACCGAGGGCGCCCACGCCAATAAAGGGCAGGGCAAGACTCTCAATTTTAATTTTAAACCCGATGGTGGCAATGATCCATGCCGTCAAGGTCGTACCAATATTGGACCCCATGATGACGCCGATGGCGTTTTCCATATTCATCACGCCGGCCCCCACAAAAGCCAGCACCATGAGGGAGACCGCTGAACTGCTTTGCAACAGGGCGGTGACCAGGGCGCCGCTTCCGATGGACCGCAATCTTCCATTGGTATACACCCGGATGATTCGCCTGAAAGCCCTTCCCGACAAGGCCTTTACCGATTCCTCGATCAAAAGCATCCCGAACAGGAAAATGCCCAGTCCGGCCAGTAGTTTCCAAAAGTCTAAATTGAGTGTCATGTGTTATTCCTATTGTTTGTAATACTTAACGATTTTGCTTTGAAACGAAGGTTTCCGAAGCAGGGCAAAGAGAGTTGAAATCGGTACAAGTCTGTCAGTATATAGCATAGGCTGATTCCAGGTGCAACCCATCCTCAAAAGTTCAAAATGGTTGCTCGTTTCCACCTGCTCTTCCGATATGTGGCAAGGCCCCAATCTTTGGGAAAATACCTTTATCACCAGGGGATCTGTTTTCAAAGATGAAGAGGAATTGGCGACTCCAGCCGATTTGGATTTGACTTAGTTGATAATCAAAGCTAGAATAAAGGTGTTTTCGCGTCTTAAACATAAAATGATATGAAGCATGAAAGGAGTCTATTTTATGAAACGTTTTAAGAACATTCTTTTTGTCTATGATGGTGAAAAAGAGAGCGGCGTTGCCCTTAAAAAGGCAATAAGTCTGGCCCAGGAAAACAAAGCCACATTGACAATAGTGGAAGTGCTTGAGGAATTACCGCCGGAAATACAAAGGACGGTCCAGTCATCAAAGATCGTCGATTTCCAGAAAACCGTTGAGGAAGATAGCAGGCGGGACTTAAAAGATATAATCGAAACAATTGAAAAGACTGGGATTCAGGTGAAAAGCAGAGTCCTTTGGGGGAAACCCTTCATAGAGATCATTAGGCAAGTTCTCGAAAACAATCACGACCTGGTGATGATAAGCCCCCAGAAAAAGCCAAAGCTCAAAGAAATGTTGTTCGGAAGCAGGACCATGCATCTGTTGCGCAAATGCCCATGTCCGGTGTGGGTGATAATACCGAGCCAACCTAAAAAATATGCCCGTATTCTGGCTGCCGTGGACGCTGCACCTCTTGATGAAAAAAGCGCTTCCCTCAATATCCGGATTATGGAACTGGCAACGTCGCTGGCTCATATGGAAAAATCCGAGATACACATCGTTCATTGCTGGGAACCTTATTTTAATAAAACCGTGAGAAGCCGTACTTTGATTACGGGGGAGGAAACAGACAAGCTGGTTCGTGAAGCCCGAAATACCAACAAGAGACGGATCAACGAATTGGTGGGGAAATTTGATCTCGAGGGCCTTACTCACAAGGTGCATATATTGGAGTGTAGCGGAAGAGCTAATTCCAAGCATGGTATCGAAAAAGAAAATCGAACTGGTTGTAATGGGCACAGTTTCCAGAACGGGGGTGGCCGGATTTTTCATCGGCAATACCGCCGAGAAAATTCTCAACAAGCTTGACTGCTCAGTCCTCGCCATTAAACCGGAAGGGTTTCAAACCCCGGTAAAACTGGGTGAATAGCCAAAAGACTCGTAAAAGGGGTTTACGTCTCCAGCGTATAGAGAAGGATGTACGGTATGAACGAAGAAAAATATTCAAGCTTGTCTGAAGACGATAAAGATCCATACATGCGGGTGCTTAACAAAGTGATCCGATGGGGCGTGAAAATTTTGGCCTTGCTCATGGTGCTCATAATACTTTGGAGCATATTTGATGTCATTTGGGTTTTCATAAAAAGGCTTAGTGAGCCACCCTTTTTTGTCTTGAAAGTCAATGACATTCTATCCTTATTTAGTGCGACCTTGGTTGTATTAATCGCAATAGAGATATTTTTCAACATCACTCTCTATCTAAGAGAAGACGTAATTCATGTTAGACTGGTCGTGGCAACAGCCCTTATGGCGATTGCTCGTAAGGTGATTGTTTTTGATTATAAAGAACTGAACCCGCAGTATATTTATGCGTCAGGGATGGTAGTCTTGGCCTTGGGCGTCACTTACTGGCTTTTGAGTAAAAAAAACCCTTAGGACGCAATAAATCTCTCGACGATGCATCATAACTTCGGGCCATTTTCGGCCGATATGAAATCACAAAAACATTGAAATAGCTCGCTATTACTTCAGCTAAGGTGGCGTACATGGCCAAAGGTCTGGCTTTATGGGTAATGAATTGAAGGTCCGGCGCCTTGGAATCGGTTGCCTTTTTTTCCTTGTTCTTTCGCTTTTTGGAAGCCTCCATCAAGTTGCCCATGCGCAGATCGACATGGAAAGGGTGAGAGAATCCCTGAGAAACCGCGTTGAACAGGCGGGAATTTCTCCAGTCTTGAGCGTGGGTGAAGAAAGGGTGTATGCCGTAAAGACTCTGCCCCGGTTTTATGAAATGCGGGCATACCGTCCGGCATGGATCAATGAGAAGGGCCAGATCGCTCAAGCAGATGCGCTGGTAGAGGCCCTGCAGAAGGCTGGTCTGGAAGGCCTTGAAGCGTCCGATTATCATTATGAATTCATCCGGGACGCACTTTTGGAATTGAGAGCCCTTTTAGGGCAAAAGAAACCCGTCAGCCCCGGTTTTATTATCGATCTTGAACTGATGTTGACAGATGCATTCTCTCTTTACGGGTCCCACCTTTTATCGGGGAAGGTCAATCCGGAAACCATTGATCCGGAATGGTTCGCCAATCGAAGAGCGGCCGATTTCGCGGTTTTGCTCCAGGAAACCCTTGAAGGGAATCGAATCAATGAGGCTTTATCAAGCCTTTTACCGCCGCAACCGGGTTACGGGAAGTTGAAAAAGGCCCTCGCAGAATATCGCGTTATTGAAAAAAATGGCGGGTGGCCTTCCATCCCTTCCGGGACTATTTTGAAAAAAGGAGATTCGAAAGATGAGCGTATTGATGCGCTTCGAATAAGACTGGCCGCTTCAGGGGATCTTGACCCGAAATCTTTAAAAGAGGGCGCTGTATTTGATGATGAACTGGAACAAACCGTCATCGGATTTCAGGTGCGGCATGGACTGGAACCGGACGGTGCTGTCGGACCCCTGACCTTGTCTCAGTTGAATGTGCCTGTTGAAGAGCGGATAAAGCAGATGGTGATCAATATGGAACGGTCGCGATGGTTGCCCCAGGATCTGGGACAGCGTCATATCCTTGTCAATATTGCCGACTTTCACCTGGACCTATTTGAAAAGGACCGGTCCGTTCTCAACATGAGGGTTATTGTCGGGAAAGCCTACAGACATACACCCGTTTTCAGTGACAAAATGACGTATATTGTCCTGAATCCCTACTGGCATGTTCCCCGTAAAATTGCTGTTCAGGATAAGCTCCCTCTCATTAAAAAAGATCCGGAATATTGGACAAAACAGCAAATGAAACTGTTTGAGGGATGGGGTGCTGAAACAAAGGAATTGAATCCCAGAGAGATCGATTGGAGTCGCGCATCGGCTGCGAATTTTTCCTACAGATTGCGGCAGGAGCCGGGACCTCAAAACGCCCTGGGAAAAATGAAGTTCATGTTCCCAAACCGGTTTGGTGTTTACATACACGATACACCGACACGCGAGCTATTTCGGAAATCCGTACGAACCATGAGTTCGGGATGCATCCGGATCGAGAAACCGATGGCGTTGGCAGAATATGTCTTAATGGGAAATCCACCATGGAATGGAGAAAACATCTCTTCGGCATTGAAAACCAACGTTGAAAAGACTATCTTTTTAAAGAACCCGGTCCCTGTTCATCTCCTCTATTGGACAACCTTTGTGGACGGCAATGGCATGATTCATTTTCGAAATGATATATACCATCGTGATAAACGTCTCGAAGCAGCCTTGTACAAAAAGCCGCCCGTTCAATAACTTGCGTTCTTTTCCCAAAATCGGAAGGGAGAAATACTCATCAATGACTGCAAGAGAATCCAAAGACTTGATCGAGGAGCTGCAGATCCACAAAGCGGAACTGGAGATGCAAAACGAAGAACTGCGGCGGGTTCAATTGGAATTGGAAGCGGCACGAGATAAATATTCCGACCTCTACGACTTTGCCCCGGTTGGTTACTTCACGGTTAGTGATAGAAACATCATTCTGGATGCTAATCTTACCATGTGTGCCATGTTAGGGATGGAAAGAAGTTTAGTGGTAGGCAACCCTTTTTCTAACTATCTCAACAGGGATGATCAGGACATTTTCTACCATCACCGTCGGAAACTCATCGAATCCAAAGACAAACAAACCTGTGAATTGAGGATTCTAAAAAATGATCAATCTCAATTCCATGCGCAAATGGAATGCATCCCTGTATTAAACAAAAAAAGAAACGTAGACCAGATTCGAATTGCCCTGACCGATATTACTTTCCGCAAACAGGCGGAGGAGGAATTGCGGGAAAGCACCCGGAAGCTGAAACTGTTTGCCTATTCGGTTTCACATGACCTTAAGAGCCCGGCCATCGGTATCCACGGGCTGACAAAACGTCTCTCAAAACTTTACAGGAACAACCTCGATGAAAGAGGAAGAACAACCTGTGATCAAATAGTCAAGGCCTCAGAACAAATTGTAAAACTTGCCGAAAATATCAACATTTACATATCGACGAAGGAAGCCCCCATTGCCATAGAAAGCATTAACTTGAAGGAACTTATCCAGACGGTCAAAGAAGAAATTGCCCCTCAACTCAATATTCGCAATCTAAAGTGGTTTCAGCCTGCTACCCTTCCCGAAATCAAAGCAGATAGATTAGCCGTTGTGAGGGCCATAAGAAATTTGCTAGACAATGCGCTGAAATATGGAGGTAATGATCTCAGCGAAATCAGCATAGGGTACCAGGAGTCAGAAGCGTTTCACATTCTTTCGGTAATGGATGACGGTATCGGTCTGAAAGTGGGAGATTCAAAAGATATTTTTGAGACTTTCAAACGCCTGAAGACCTCCAGAGGAACCGAGGGCACAGGTTTGGGACTTGCGATAGTAAAGGAAATAGCAGAACGACATGATGGAGAAGTTTGGATAGAGCCGGGAACGGAGAAAGGCATAGAATTCAGGGTATCCATTTCAAAACATCTACGACTACCTCGATAAATTCTCTTATCCGCACATAAGATCTCTTTTTCCATCGAGACCCCGACGGCAAGCAAAGTGCCCAGGGCAGCCCTTTCAAGGTGCTTATTAAAATCGGTCAACAATCAGGGTTTTACGTGTAAAAATGAGGTTCCAAAGCCATAGGTTTCAGGTGTCGGGTGTCAGGCAGGT
>CAYOWC010000150.1:0-6453 GCA_964407525.1 uncultured Desulfobacteraceae bacterium
ATTTCCAATTTCTAATGAGGAGCCTTATGTTTGGATGGAAAGGCAAAATTCTGAGAATTGATCTCTCCACGGGGAACCGTTCCATTGAAGATCTATCCCCGGACCTGTGCCGAAAATTTATAGGAGGGCGGGGCGCCGGTCTGAAGCTGATGGTAGACGAAGTGGATCCCCGTGTTGACCCCCTGGGAACTCAAAACAAGCTGATTTTTGCCACGGGCCCCCTGACCGGCACGGGTGTACCTGCTGGTGGTCGGTTCGTGGTGGTCAGCAAATCTCCCTTGAGCAATTGTATTGCCAACCCCTGTTGTGGCGGCTATTTCGGTCCGAACCTGAAATTTGCCGGTTACGATGTCTTGATTCTTGAAGGCCAGTCGCCATCGCCGGTGTATCTTTACATACGGGATGACGTGGTGGAATTGCGTCCGGCGGATCATTTATGGGGAAAATTGTCTACCGATACGGAACATGCCCTTCGGAAAGAATTGGGTGACAGCCTGGATGATTGGGAATTAAATGATCTCAGCGTCGTATGCATCGGACCCGCCGGGGAAAACCTGGTGCGGTTTGCCTGTATCATGGCCGATGGCGGCAGGGCGGCTGGGCGTTCGGGTCTGGGCGCTGTCATGGGCTCTAAAAACCTCAAGGCCATTGTGGCGGGCGGCACCGGCCAGGTGGATGTGGCGGATGTGCAAAAATATCAACAGGCGGTTATGGACTTCCTGGAAGAAGGCAGGACAAACCGAGTCCTGCGCACCCGACGCATGTATGGAACCTGGTCCCTTCCGGGACGCGCCAACAAGAGCGGGACCCAGGCCACACGCAATTTTCAGGAAGGGTATTCCAAAGCTTTTGAATGGTACGAAGATCCCAATAATATAAGGGATCATATTCGTGTGCGGGATGAAGCCTGTTTCGGCTGCCCCTTTGCATGCAGCAAAAGAAGCCGAATCAAAGACCCTGATTACCCGTGGACAACCAAGGGGCCGGAACACGAGAGCATGGCGCTCCTGGGATCCAACTGCGGCTTCGGAGATCTGGACGACATTTGCCGGGCCAATTACCTGTGTAATGAACTGGGAATGGATACCATTACCGCAGGCGCCACCATTTCGTGCGCCATGGAGATGTTTGAATCGGGCTTTCTGCCGGAAAAAGACCTGGGATTCCCCATGGGTTTCGGCAACACCGAAGCCATGTTTGCGCTTCTTAAAAAGACGGCTGTTCGCGAGGATTTTGGTGAAATCCTTGCCGAAGGAGGTCAATTCGTTGCCGAACGCTACGGTCACCCCGAGCTGTTTATGGGAGTCAAAGGCATGGGCATGCCCGCCTGGCATCCACAGGGAGTGGAGATTATCGGGCTTCAGTATGCCACAAACAACGTGGGGGGCAGCCATACCAAGGCCACACTCCCTTTCTATGATGGCCGCCGTGATCCCGCAGACCATATTAAATGGACCAAAAAAGACCAGGATTATGTAGCCCTGGTGGACTCGGCCATCCTGTGCTGGATTATCTATCACGGCCCCCTGTGGGGAGAAAAACTCCAGGTTTGGTTGAATGTCGTGACCGGTTTAGACTTCGGCAGTGAGGAATTGGCACTGATCGGCGAAAAAATCTGGAACATGGAACGGTTGTTCAATATGAAAGCTGGACTCACCGCAAAAGATGACGCTCTGCCGAGAAGGATGACCCATGAGCCCCGGGTCAAGGGTCAGGTGGTCCACATGGACCGCATGCTGCCCGAATACTATGCCCTTCGGGGATGGGATGAAAAAGGCGTGCCCAAACCCGATAAGCTGGAGGAACTGGGGCTTACCGAAGGAGGTGCAGACAACCCATGAGGATCAAAATCGACTATACCAAATGCACCGGATGTCGGATGTGTCAGGTGGCCTGTTCTTTAGCGCACACGGGATCGGTCAACCCGCAAAGATCACGTATTCGCGTATTTGTGGGCGAAGAGGTCTGCCTGCCGGTAATTGCAGGCCCTTACACGGAAGCAGCGTGCAATTCAAAGGAAAATATGGTGATAAATGGACTGGAGGTGGACGGTTGCGTGGTATGTCGCGCGTCCTGTCCGGTGAAGTCCGCCTTTAAAGAACCGGATACGGGAATCCCCCTCAAATGTGATTTCTGCGGGGACCCGCCGGATCCCGAGTGTGTGAAATGGTGCGATCCGGATGCCTTGACGCTGGTGGAGGATTAATCGGGAAGGCGGTAGGCAGTAGGCAGTAGGCAGTAAATGATACCAAATAACAAATAGCTAATGACTAATGACTAATGACAAACAACCAGTAACCAGCATAGGAAAGGAGGTATTGTAGGAATCTGCAGGCAATCGCGATTGTTGCAAAACCGCCGTCCCGGGAAGTTATACAGGTCGGTTTTGCATTCCACAAACATCTTTTCAGAGGAGGGGAAAAAATGAAAGTGTATGATGTGGTTCCAGGTTTGGAATTTGATCCGGAAAGTGATTTTGAGCAATCTCCTGCATGGTTTCTGGACGGTACCCATTCCGTCCCCCCATGGACGCCCATGTTCGGGTGGTTCTGGGTGAGTTTCTGCCGGCATGGCATGCAATACGGGGCCGAAAAACTAAGCCTGCCGACAGTCAAGGGGTGGGACTGGCGTTTTCATAACGGTGGTGGCTACCTAACCCTTTTGCTGGTCAAAAGCGAAGAAGAAAAACAGCGCAGGGAGAAAAAATTCCGAACGGCTATTCTGCCTTTTATTCAGGACTATGACGGGCTATGGAACGGTTTTGTACAGGAAATTCTGGGACGGTATGAAGCGCTGAAAAAACTGGACCTGGATACTGCGGACAACCTGGATTTGTTAGACAACTTCGAGGAAACCATCAACACCTGCCGCCGCATGTGGGAAATCCATATGTATATGATGTACGGAACCTACACCGCCTATATTCTTTTTGAAAACATGTGCCGGGAACTGGCTGGAATCGACGACACATCTCCCCAGTTTCATCACCTGGTTTCCGGTTTTGACAACAAGGTTTTCCAAGTGGATAAGCGTTTGTGGGAATTTTCAAAACGTGCCCGGGAAGATAGTCTTGAAAATGCGTTTCTGGAAGGCGAGTTGGAAGGCATCAAATCCAGACTGGAGGCCAGCGACAAGGGCCGCGCGTTTATGAAGGATTTTTCCGAGTTCATGGACGAGGACGGGTGGCGCATGCAGCGCATGAGTGAGATGAATATGCCTACATGGGTGGAAGATCCGACCCCCGCTCTGATGAATGTGAAGCAGTTTCTGCAGAAGGGAGGCGATTTCAACCTGGAAGCGGAAAGGGCCAAGGTTTCACAGGCTCGAGAGGTGGCCGAAAAAGAGGTACTGGCAAAGGTGCCCCAGGAACAACAGGGGTGGTTTACACAATTGATGCGGTTAGCCCAGAAGAGCGGCGTCTTCAGCGAGGAACATGACCATTACCTGGATCTTTACACCCACGCCATGATGAGACGAAGCGCCTTGGGTCTGGGCAGACGCTGGGCACAGGAAGGGGCCATCGATGATGCCGAAGACATGTTTTTCCTCCAGCCGGATGAAGTGCGGCGGGCAGGCATCAACCCGGATCAGTTTAATATGCGTTTTATCGTGGAGCGAAGGAAAGCGGAATGGGAAGGGTGGTGCAAAAATCCCAACCCACCGGCCATGCTCAAAGAAGGCTTTGATCTGGATCAGGCCATGGCGGTTCTGGTTCAGAGCAACGATCCCATCGCTCTCAAAGTGGTGGTGGGTTCCATGCCCCAGGTAAGGCCAGAACTGAAAGCAGATCTTTACGGCACCTGCGGATCACCCGGAGTGGCCGAAGGTACAGCGCGCGTGATCATGAACGAGGACGAACTGGGGCTGATCGAGGAAGGGGACATCCTGGTGGCTGCCAGTACGTCGCCAAGTTGGACGCCCGTATTCAGCATGATTAAAGGCGTTATCGTGGATCGCGGAGCCAGTCTGTCTCACGCGGCCATTGTGGGCCGGGAATACGGTATCCCTGTAGTCATGAACGTGTTCGAAGGCACCGCTAAAATCCGATCAGGACAAAAGGTGAAGGTGGACGCCAATATGGGAACTGTTTACATCCTGGACTAATGATCATGCCTTTTTGTAACCGTTCATAGGTTCAAAGGCTCAGGGGTTCAAGGTTGGGTGCACACCCCAAATTAACCATCGTAACATTGTCCCTAACCCTGAACCTTGAACCTTGAACTTGTGAACCCTTAGGCTTTTTTTAGCATTGTAGCCGTTCACGGTTTAAAAACTGTGAACCGACAACCGTGAACGGCTATCAGGAGAGGAATTCATAATGGCGCAAAAATGGATTTACAGGCTTGAAGAACTCCGCAGTAAAGACAATGATCTGGTGGGCAAGAAATGTGCAAACCTGGGGGAGATGGTGCATATGGGCATGCGCGTGCCCCCCGGTTTCGCCATCTCCGTGGATGGGTACGAACGTTTCATGAATCAAACGGGCGTCGGGGAGGAAATCAAGAAATATGTGGAGGGTGCCGGTGAAAGCATTCACGAGATCTCAAAACAGGTGGAAGCCGGGCGCTTCATTCGAGGTATCATCGAATCGAGGGATATGCCCGAGGGCATGAGACATGAACTCTACGCCTTCTATGATGAGCTCTGTGAGACGGTGGGCATGCCGGATGTGGCTGTGGCCACACGGTCCAGCGGTTCGGTGAGCATGCCCGGACAGATGGAAACCTATCTGAACGTGAAAGGGAAGCGGGATCTTCTGAAAAAAATCATCAAGGTATGGAGCAGCGCCTTTACCACGCGAGCCATTGCATTTCGGCTTGAAAAGGGAATGGAGATGAGTAAGGCGCCCATTGGCGTCGCTGTCCTCAAGATGGTCAATGCCAGGAGCGCAGGCGTAACCCTGACGGTCCAACCCACCACGGGAGACCTGACCAAAACGGTGGTAGAGGGTAACTGGGGTCTGGGAGAGAGCGTGGTGTCCGGTGAAATTACGCCTGACAGCTTCCTGGTGGACAAAACCAGTGGATCAATCGTATCTTCCACCATCAGCAACAAACCGCGAATGGTAGTCTACAAAAAAGACGGCATCGGCATGGTCAGTGTTCCTGCGGAAATGCAAGACAAGCCTTGTATCGACGAAAAAGAACTTAAGGAAATTGTAAGAATTGCCCTCGATGTAGAGTCCTACTTTGATATGCCTCAGGATATGGAATGGGTTTTTGACGCGGACATGAATTTCCCCGAAAACCTGTTCTGGGTTCAAACAAGACCGGCCAAGTTTTCCGAGAAAAAGGAAGACGATTCCGAATATCTGGCTGAGCTGATGACGAGGATTTTCAAGATGTAAACAATCGCCCGCCCGAGGCATTCAATGCTCTTGACCCAAGGAGACAACGCATGACCATACTATTTACCCAATACTGGGATGTGGACCCAGGTGAATATAACGATTACTCCAAGTTCATTTCCGAAGAGTTCAACCCCGGTCTTGAAAAGATGGGCTTGGAGTTGGTGGGAGGATTCTACGTGGCCGTTGGATCGGGTCCTCGAATCATGGCTGTAGCCGCCATTCAGAATGGTTCGGGCCTTTTGGCCGCCCTGTCTTCCAGGGAGTACCGGATCCTGTCCACAAAACTCATGAGATACGTCTACAACTACGGAAGCAAGGTGTGGATTCCCACCGGCATGTTTCGAGACCAGACCTTCAGTATTCAGACTGGGGCATGGAAATTCAATCAATACTACGATATCGTTCCCGGAATGGAAATTGAACACAACCGGTTCGTCAAAGAGGAAGCCATCCCGGTAATGAAGCGATTAGGGATGCCCGTGACCCACGGCTGGTGCCTTTCCATCGGTACGGGACCGAAAATCCTTGCGGAATGCACAGCGAGAACCTTTGCGGATGTCGCCAAGGCGATGGACACCCCCGACTACCGGAAGCTGTCTCGCACCTTGAAAAAACGATATACAACCAACTTCAGCAGCCGGATCCTGGCGCCTACCGGGCGAGTGGAAGTGCCGTACCTGATCCAGGGGATGATGAAGGGGTTTTAAGAAAATGGTTTTTCTGATGAATGATTCACGAGTAAACAGGTCACCGCCGGGCATGAAAAAAAGAACTATGGCCAAAAGTATTTCACCACGGCAACGAAAGGCGGTCCACGACATCCCTTCTTGCCAAAACCCTCGAACAGAGTTCCCAACGGTCTCGGTCCGGGTCGATCGTTGTTTGGTAGCGCATCTCAAAAACGTTTTTCGCCTGCCGACGCAGATGGATGTATTCATCCATCATCGCTTCGAGTTTCTCTACACTTTCAATCCACTCATCCTCAATGGTATCCGGCAGCCCACCGAAAATATCGTACCGATCTTTCATTCTGCGTGAGAGGACCTGGTAGACCTTTTCATCCTGTGTCTCATGGTAGACCAGGTTGAGCATATCCACGCTGC
>CAYOWC010000150.1:6553-11417 GCA_964407525.1 uncultured Desulfobacteraceae bacterium
TAGACCTTTTCATCCTGTGTCTCATGGTAGACCAGGTTGAGCATATCCACGCTGCGCCGGGCCTGACCAAAACGCTTGATACGCCCCAACCGCTGTTCCAGACGTGATGGGTTCCAGGGCAGATCTACGTTGATCAGCGTACCGAGGGTCTGCAGGTTCAAGCCCTCACAAGCAGCGTCTGTCGCCACAACAACCCGGATCTTTCGTTGCTTCACAGCGCGTTTAATCTCCTCGCGCTCTACCGAAGCAAAATCCTGTCCTCGGAATAACCCGCTTTTACCCGTTCCCGCGTAGACGCCCACCACTTCGTCAGTGAGAGATTCAGCCAACGCCTCACCCAGCGAGAATGCAGTATCATAATATTGACTGAAGACGATGCAGCCGTGCTCAAGCCAGGTTTTTCCTTCACTGGGATACGATGTCAGGAAGTGCTTCACCGCATTCAGCTTCGGATCATGTGCTTCAGGTCGTGACAATTCCAGAACGATGGTACGGAGGTATTCGGCTTCCTCTTCCGTCAGCGCACTCACGGCTTCTTCCAACAGCAGCGTCTGTTCTTCTTCCTCCAGAATCTCCTTGCGCAGCATTCTCTCGGCCGTTGCCCTGCCGGATGCAAAGCTGGAACAGATTCGTTGAAGGAGCAGGGTCTTCATGAAACCGGCCGCTTTGGTCCGTTTTTGCAGCGCAATGGTAAATGATTCCGCGGCCTGGTAGGCAAGATCGAATGGCAGGTTTGTCAAAAGTCCAAGGCCGTTGAACCCGACACCGGCGTAAGCAGTGGCTGGCGCATCCGGATTGGGGTGGATCTTCACGCCGACCCTCTCCAAAAGACCCGCATCTTCCAGGTTCTGTCTACGTCTGAGAACCGTATGTCGGAGGATGGGGTTATTTTCCCGCAGGAAACCCGACTCCAAGGCTTGCCCAACCGCCTGCTTTTCAAGAAAGCCCAGGGACCCAAAACCCCGGTCGGAATAAAAAGTCTGATCAGGCATCCCCAATTGCAGACGCAGTGCGGCAAAAAGAGCATCCTCGCCCGCGGGCGGCAATGGATTTCGCAACCATTCCCAGGCATCTTTTTCTTCCAAAGGCGTTTCATCACCCTTAACCACCGGCAGCGCCTTTTCAAAGTCGGCCCATTGGCTGTAAAGTTCACGGCCTAAGACAAAATCCGCGCCGTTATTCAGGATGTGCAGCAGGTCCCACAACTCGATCACTTCGGTCTGGATGGGGGTTGCCGTCCCCAGCAACAGGTTCTTTGTGCGAGGCCCTATTTTCAGCATGAAATCAAGTAGGTTGTTGGCTTGGTTTTTTCTCTGGCCGAGACCGCCGCGCCTGCGTGCCCTGTGCGCCTCATCCAGAACCACGGTCCCGTATTTCCGTTCGAGCAGATACCCGCGTTCATTTGAGTCGTGAAAAATGAGGCCAGTGGAAACAATAGCCATACGGAACGGGCATCTGGAGATGTCTTCGGCGCCGCGCGTCTTGATGACATGCCCTTTGGGATCGAGCCAAACCTTTTTGGTGGATAACCAGACCGCACTCGGGATACCAAGCTTGTCAAACAATTCCACCTGCCATTGCACAGTCAGGGTTGAAGGGCAGAGGATCAGCACGGGGCCATCTCCAAGGAGAACCGAGATCATGGCACTTGCCGCCAGGGACAATGTTTTTCCGACCCCGACGTCATCGGCCAGCAGCAGTCGTGCCTTGCCGTAAGTCTCCCGGTGCTCCATGAACAGGGTAACAAAGGAGCGCTGCCACGGTTGGAGTTGTTCACCCCCGCGGTAGATGGGGCTTTCCGCCAGGGCCGCGCCAGGCAGTTCACCCGTTTTCGCTTCATCAAAACGGATCTCCACACGATCCGCGACACGCTTGATTTCTTCAATAATGGCATCGGGCAAGGGATAAGCGTCCTGCCAAAGGGCATCAAACTCTTCTTCCACCCATGCGACACCTTCCGGGGATGTGTCCTCCCAGAGGATTTCGTAGTTCTCGGCAAACGCGCTTTTGGTCTCGTTGATGGAGCCTAAGAAACAAGTCTTTTGGCCGTCGGCAGCCTCGATAACCCCGGCCTTACCATGGATAAAAACCCAGTCCTTCGGGACCACTCGGATCTCCACCCGTCCACTGGTCAAAAGATCATGTAACCGCCGATAGCGATCCCGATGGAGCAGCGCCTCAACCTCGGCAGGGGCTTCGTTCCAACGTTCTTTGAGCGCTGTTTCACGGACATGCCTGGATACCGCCACATCGGCTGCATCAAGCTCGCTGTTGCAGACAATCCGTACCGTTGGAATAGAACCGATCTCTTCTCCCACCAGTTCGAAGATGGAACTGCGAAAATAGCCGGCGATACGCTTATAGGACTTTGCCCCTTGAAGACGATCAGCTAAAAAGGCATGGTCGAGCCGCCGACGGCGCGATGAGAAGCGGTTGATGGTGGTCACGCCGGTTGGCAATTTTGAAGCCATCCTCTCCGGTCAAGAATGTCCCAGGCGATTCTGATGTGCTTTTCCCGAAACATTCGTTTGCGGTCATTCCATCGGTAGGTTTTGCTGACAGCCTGGTTTGCGGTTGTGGCGCCTTCACGGGTTGCGACCCAGTGTACAGTGGACAAAAGTTCCATGCCGAAAGGCGTTTCAAAACCGGAAATGAGATCGACAACCTTTTGAAAATTTTCCCGGGTGGACGGATGATCTTCAAGAAAACGTTCCGCTTGTGGCAGAATATCAGGAAGCAAGTTGATTTCGCGTGCAGGGTTGTCCTCTGCATCACCATATCCGCTGATGAAATGCCCTTCCATAAGGATCAATACATGGCGCAGATTTCGGGCATACGGCCCATAGAGAGCCTTGTTGTACTGAAGTTTCAATTCCTCTCCCGCCTCCTGCATAAAATACATCAGTTTATGGATTTCCAGAAGTGTCACAAAAGGATCCATGACCGCCGCGAGATAACGGCGCATCAAAACGAGGAGAGCGGCCCGCCCAACGGTCAAACCCGGCACTTTCTTGGAATGGACCATTTTTTCGGCGGGGGGTGCTCCTTTAGGCTCATAGAGCAAAACCTGCACATCCGTCAGGTTCCGGAAAGCCTCTTCAATTTTAGCCCTAACATCCACCCAGGGTAGGCCCCCAAGCCCGCAGCCAAGGGGGGGGATGGCAATAGAATGGATACCCCTTTGGCGCACCTCTGTAACCAGTGTCTTAAGGCCCGCCTCGATGTCCTCCATGCAGCTTTTGCCTCTCCAGTGGCGTTTGGTTGGAAAATTGACGATATAACGGGGTTTCAAAAAGCGATTCAGATCATGAATAAACATTTTCCCGGGCTGCAGTTCTTTTTTGTCGCATACTGCCTTATAATGTTTGAAATTTTCAGGAAATGCCTTCTTGAATTGAAGGGCAATCCCCCGGCCCATGACGCCAACACAATTCACGGTATTCACCAATGCCTCGGCATCTGCGCGCAGTATATCGCCTTGCGTCAATTCAATCATGAATGCCTCCTTCCATGTTTAATAATACCATGTTCTTTCAATTTTCACGACCGGTTTATGCTGCGCATTCAGTAGTATATCTTTGACTTGCTCAACGATCCTCTCATTCAGGACCCCGATTTTTTCCACCAGATGCCAAGGGCAAATATCATGGATCAGGAATTCAGCCTGCTTACCCTCCTGTATTTGCATATCTCGGAAGTCTGTCGCCTTGACCGCATCCCAGTCAATTTTGTCTAATTCCATTGGGGTATTGAAAAAATCGGCAAGGAGCCCTCCAGCGTTCCGATCGGAAAAGGCCCAGAGTACGCCGTTTTCATTTGCCCAATGGATAGTTGATTCCAGATCCATCTGTAGATGCAAGATAGGTACTTGGCCACCACGATAGGTCATATCTGTATGGTTGTTCTTGTAAAGAATAAATAACATGATTGAACGGGGACAGAAGTAAAAAGGCACATATTCACCAACCATAGTATCCGGATTGCAGGAAACCTCCATTTCGTACAACCGGCGTCTCTTGATTTCGGTCATGCCGATGGAGATCTGGCCACCCCCTTGCCCAACACGCCGCCCATCTGATTCGACGCAACGGGCATCCAAGATAGAGGCGAGGTTGTTCACATGGGTGATATGATAGATTTTCGGATGGGCCGGTGGTGTCGTCATACGGTCCTCCCTATCCTAACCGCTGGTTTTTGATCAATTCCCTGAGTACTCTTGAAGCGGCAGCCTCTTCCGGTCTCAGCCCTTCAAGACGTTTGGCCAGATAGTCCGCCAACTCTACGGCCAGCTCACGCTGGGTCATATCACCATAGTAGTCGGGAATATTCAGAATCAGATGGGCCAGGACTTCATCACCGTCCATGTCTTCGGCAAGTTCCATAACGGCGTAGAGCACGGCCCGCAAGACGGACTGGTATAGTTGGGAACTTTCACCCATCTCGGTCCGGCCGAACTCCACTGCGCTTTTCAGCCGGGCGTTGTTGGCTCGCCTGCTAGCCATAAAGGCCTGAAAGTCACGCACCTTGAAGGCCTTGGCAAAGTTCTGGTAGTTATCCAGGGTCTTGGCGCCCCGAGCTTCCATATCCAGCATTTTGAGGTAGAATCGTTCCGGGCCACTCAGTTTGTCCCAATGACCTTTAGGGATACCCTCGGGAACCAGGCACTGGTTGGCGGTGTCCACGGCAAAGGCAATGAGGCCATCCACAAAAGTGGTCTCACCTTTAACACGTGGCCGGATGGCCTCGGTGGTCATGTCCCGACCGTCAATGATCGCATAGCGGGTAAGTGCGCGCAGGGCCGCCGCGTAACCCGCCATCTGGATGTCGGCATCCTCGAAGACGTTTTCATCGCGGTAAAGCCCTT
>CAYOWC010000151.1:0-11412 GCA_964407525.1 uncultured Desulfobacteraceae bacterium
AGAAAACATACCCCATTTCCGGGAAAAGTGTAAACTTATGGATGAAGGATGCCGAGAACTGATTGTATTTTTTTATTCTAACTGACGAGATTATGCAAGTTTTAATGGAAATGCCTATCCCTCCCAGGGGCTCAGTTTCGGAATTTGCTCCAACAGCATCTTATTCAAATTACCTGGTAGTGGATTTCTGCAAATACAGGGATTCCTGGCAGGTCAAAGTCTTCGTCCGTGATGTTTTGTACAACCGATTCGAATGGGCTGTTTAAATACCCGGTTTCCGGCTGGCTGACCGAATCTATGATAATGCAGCCCGGAATCAGGGCAAACCAAAATGCCGGAACTGGAATGACTATTAACGCCTTATTTCTTTTCATGCCTCTTCCTCCTTTATTGCGGATATTATCAGTAATCCTTCTAAATGCAACAGAAAAGAGCACCTCTTAGAGGATCTGTTGTTCCGGTTGATGAAAACTACCGGGGTTAATTATGTTTCACGATGAAATTTAACCGGCTGAAAATCGATTGACAGGTCCTGAAACGGGTGTTAGACTTCGAAGCATGGACCAACACATTTACCAAGTGCTGCTTCGACTCAATCCCTGGATCACGGATTCAGGGAAATGGCCTGAATGTACGGAAAAATACATTCCTGAATCCTTTGTTCCGCGCCTTCAAACTCCATCTTTAAGAGCCGATCGGGTCACGTTGCTCATCGGGCCTCGCCAGAGCGGAAAATCCACTCTGATCTGGCGACTTATAAACCAACAAACCGACCCATATCTCTACCTCAACTGTGAAGAACCTTCCCTGCGGGAACTCGCTGCATCTCCAGCTCTTTTTCTCGATGCGGTGGAAAAAATTGCACCGGATGCCGACGGTTTTTTTCTGGACGAGGTTCAACATCTTGATGAGGCGGGGTTGTTCCTGAAAGGGCTTGCGGATCTGAGGATCCATAAGCCCATTGTGGCGACGGGTTCGTCCAGTTTCCATCTTCGTGCAAAAACCCGGGAATCTCTGGCGGGAAGGGCGGAACGTCACCTGATTCTTCCATTTTCTTTTGAGGAGGTTCGGCCCGAGCATCGTGCGCCTGCGGTTCAAGCGGTGAAGAACGGGCGTATCTGGGAAGAACTGTTGCTGTGGGGGGGATACCCGGAAGTCTATCTGTCCCGGGAAAAACAGCCTGTTTTGAACCGGTTGGTAGAGGCTTTCATCTTACGGGATGCCTCGGATCTGTACCGAATCAAAAACCCCCGGGCCTTTCGCCGACTCTTGGGTTTGGCGGCTTCTCAGATCGGGGATCTGGCCAATTTTTCCAACCTGGCGGAAGTACTCGGCATCAGTGTGAACACGGTGGCACAATATTTGAGTATTTTGGAAGAGAGTCATATTATTCAACTGGTAAAGCCCTATGTGGGTGGAAAACGGGCTGAAATAACGTCAAGACCCAAAATATACTTCATGGACAACGGCTTGCGAAATGCCCTTTTTGGTGGCTTTACACCGATTGAGGATCGCTCCGACATGGGTAAATTGATGGAAAACCTTGTCTTTACGGAACTGTGCAAATATACGAACCCCCTGCTGGATACCATCCATTTCTGGCGCAGTTCTTCCCAGGCCGAGGTTGATTTTGTGTTGGTCAGAGAGGGTCGGTTGATGGCTGTGGAAGTCAAGGCTTCCCGCATGAAAAAGCCCAAGGTGAGTCGGTCATTGCGCAGTTTTATTGACGCTTATAAACCCCAGAGGGTGTTGGTGGTTAATAACGCTTTGAGGGAAAAGTTTATGATTAATGATACCCCCATTCATTTTATTCTGGGAACAGAGTTGAAAAGCCAGCTTATTTGAGAAATGATTTGAAATTTTCACACCCAGCAATGCCCTTTAAGGACAGGCCGAAAGGGTTGGCTTGCGTTTATCTAGTTTATCGCATTTGCATGAAATTCAAGGGGTATTTTTAGAAACCAATTTTCTTAAAGATGGAGTTGAACATGGCTGGAATTGCGGATTTTGACATCACCACTGCGATTTACGAAGGGGCCAATACCAACGTCTTTCGTGCCGTAAGAATGTCCGACAACCAGCCGGTTATTCTCAAAACCACATCAAATGCCCATCCATCCCCCAATGAAATGGCACGCTACCGGCATGAATACCATATCCTGAAATTCCTCAAACCGAATGTCCCAAAACACGTGGTACAGGTGCTGGATCTGGTTGTGAACGATCACCGGCCGTATCTAGTGATGGAAGATTTTGGAGGTGTTGATCTCGGAACCCTAAAGCTGAAGCGATCCGAGCTGGACAGCTACGCCAAAACAGCATCCGATTCCTCAAACCTCATCCTCAAGAATCTGAGTGGCGCGGTGAAGATCGTACAGGGTTTCAAGCAGGTGGCCGTGGACCAGACCAGCGGGGAACGGCGTGAGTTTAAACTCAAAGCCTATATCGAAGATGTGCTGTTGAGCCTGAAGCCGAAACTCAAAAAAACCAAACATAAGGTAACGGTGAGCTGCCCGGAGGACCTGACCCTGGACAGCTTCCCCGGCGCCCTTTCTCAGATTATTTCAAATTTGGTTATGAATTCCCTGATTCACGGTTTTGAGGGAATAGAGCAGGGCGAGATCACCTTTGATGCCGCCGAAGATAACGGCTCCATCATCCTCACCTACCGGGATGACGGCAGGGGGATGGGCCGGAAAACCCTTTCCAGAATCCTTGATCCCTTTTTTACCACCAAGCGCTCCCAGGGGGGCAGCGGGCTGGGGATGCATATCGTCCATAACCTGGTGACCCAGACCCTTGGGGGGACTATCTCATGTAAGAGTAAGCCCAAAAATGGTATAATGATTAGAATGCAAATTCCAGTGGCAGACGGCAGGTAATAGTCCGGTGTTTCAACCCCGGGAAAAATGAATTCCTTGATTCCTTGAAGAAAAACGAGGTTGTTTATGATGAACGATATGTTTGGGTTTGAATGGAGCATTTCCAATTCTGCCGTCCCGATGGGACTGGTTGTGTGCACATGAAAAACCCCGGCAATAAATTGCCGGGCTATTGCCTGCCGCCCCGATGGGGCTTTTATAGTCCCGTAGGGACGACAGTTTTAACCCCAGAAAAATTTTATAGAACGTAGGAAGCAGGAGAGTCGAAAATGAGCACATACACCAAACCAAAACGGTTTTTTGAAGACAGCGGTGTGGTGGACCCGGCCAGTTCCTATCATGTAGCCCTTGAAAATGTGGCCAATACCCGGGGGCAGGATATGAGGACGATGGTGGATCTGGGTCGTTATTTTTCCATATTTGCGCCCCGGCAGAGCGGTAAAACCACCTTTTTCAGGGATTTTTGCAGGACCCTGTCGAAAAATCCCACCTACATTCCCATTTTGCTGAGCTTTCAGTATATGAAAAATTTTTCCGGGGAGGAATTCTATGGACGTATCCAGGGAAATCTCTCCGAGCAGCTGGCGGGTCGCCTGGAAGCCGTTGGGTGCCCTGAGAAAGAGTCGGTCAAGGGGTTTCTGGCGTCTCCCATGCTTGCCACGCACATGGGGCTTTATGATTTTTTTAAGTCCCTGAATCGCCTCATCCAGAACAAGAAGATTGTCATTTTTATCGATGAATTCGATGGGATTCCCAGATCGGAACTGGAAGATTTCCTGAACACCCTTCGTGAGCTGTATCAGGAGTACAAGGGTCGCCGGGACAAGGCCCTTTACGCCGTGGGTCTTGTGGGCATTCGAAATATCACCAAACTGGTAGTGGGGGGCGTGTCACCGTTTAACATCGCCGACCAGGTGAAACTCCCATCCTTCAGTTTACAAAACATTAGAGATCTATACGGACAGTACACCGTTGAAACCCATCAGCCCTTTTCGGCAGGGGCGGTTGAACGGGTATTTCGAGAGACGGAAGGACAACCCTGGCTGGTGAACCGCCTGGGGACCATTTTGACCGTGGACATTTGTCCTATAACCACAAAGGTGATTACCGAAAAAGACGTTGAAAAAGGCGTTGAGCGACTTCTTTATGAGGATAATAATCATTTTGACAATATTACTGAAAAGGCGAAACAATTCAGGGAAGCTTTTGTGGATGTAGTTTTTGACGGTGTGCGCTACATTCCCGGGGATGAGGCGCAATCGCTTTTACTGACCCATGGTTTGATTAGAACCGAAGGCGAAAGGGTATTGGTGGCCAACGCTATCTATCGGAAAAGATATACGAAGACTTTTTTCAGTGAAGCCGGTGTTGCGGCGGATACGACCCTTAAAGGGTATTACACCTCTGATGGATTTCTGAACATGACGTCCATTTTGCTTGATTTTGAAGACTACATTATGCAGATCGGTGTCAATGCCTTTTATTCCCCCGGAAAGCCTTACGAGAAAACCGGCCAGTTTCTGCTCACCGCCTGGTTGTACCAGTTTGTGGAAGCCGGCAGGGGAGATCTTCGGTACGAGGTTCCCAGCGGTCTGGGGCGGATGGATCTTTTGCTGACCTACCGGGGCCGGAAATATATCATCGAAACCAAGATCAACCGTTCCAACGCGGAGAGAACCATTGAAAAGGCCGTGGAGCAGGTGGTCGGGAAATACCTGACCACCGAGAAAGCAGATGAGGGGTACATCGTGATTTTTGATCTCCTCAAAAAAGTGGGGGAAGTTGAAAGCCCCCGTGAGTTGGAAATGGATGGGAAGAAATTGATGGTTTTTCTTATGGGGATTGGAAAGGATTGAAATTTGGGGGATGTAATGGAAAAAGGGGGTATGAGACGGACGATCCGGCAAAAAACCGGCGGGATGTTCAGGTTACAGAAAAACGGATTCTCTCAAATGTGGAGTTCTAAACAATGGCTGAATTAAATGGTCTTGATATTACCGGTACAATATACGAAGGTACAAATACGCACGTCTTTCGTGCCCTAAGGGCATCCGATAACCAACCGGTTATTCTCAAAACCACATCAAATGCTCATCCATCCCCCAATGAAGTGGCACGCTACCGGCATGAATACCATGTCCTGAAATCCCTCAAACTGAATAATCCAAAACACGTGGTACAGGTGCTGGACCTGGTTGTGCACGACCACCGGCCGTATCTGGTGATGGAAGATTCGGGTGGCGCCGACCTCGGGACGCTTATCAAATCCGGCACTATGGATCTGGAGCAACTGCTATTATGTTGTGAGTCGGCTTAACCCACCGAAAGTAATGACGAATTCGTATCGTCCTTTGGATATCCTAATTTCGATTTAAAAACAATGGGTTGCCTCAATTCTTAATTGCTCTCAAAAAAATTCTCACAACATAACAATGGCCCCCCGGAAACACTCCTCCTATGGTCTTTTATGACGGGGAATATGCCCTGGAGGCGAAAACAAGAAGCAAATCCGGTATAACCAACCTGGAAAGAACAAGAATAATATGCAAAGTAAAAGAACTTTTTCAAAGTTTTCTTATTTCAAGAAAACAGGCACATAAACTCACGCAACATAATAATACGCGCAACATAACTTCTATATATCGCCGTCAAGACCGCTTCTGCCCTCGGTGAAATCTACCAGGCCCACATCATCCACAAAGACATCAAGCCCGCCAACATCCTGTTTAACCCTGAAACCGGCGTTTTGAAACTCATTGATTTCAGCTCAGCAAGCATTATCTCCCGTGAAAACCCCACCGTTGAAAGCTCCATGCTCATGACGGCCACACTCCCTTACATGTCGCCTGAGCAGACGGGCCGCATGAACCGCATGGTGGACTGGCGGACCGACTTCTATTCGCTGGGTGTTACCCTTTATGAACTGTTCACCGGCCAGCTCCCCTTTGAGGCCACGGAACCCCTGGAACTGGTCCATGCCCATATGGCGTTGATGCCGGACCCCCCGCATAAAATCAATAAAGATATTCCACCGGTGTTGTCGGACATCATTTTGAAACTCATGGCCAAAGATGCGGAAGACCGGTATCAGAGCGCCCTGGGAATTGTGCGGGATCTGGAAATGTGTCGGGAACAGTTGTCCGAAAGCGGTCGTGTCGATTCCTTTGAAATCGGCCAAAAGGACATCTCTGACCGACTCCAAATCCCCCAGAAGCTTTATGGGCGGGAAACGGAGATTGAAACGCTGCTCAATGATTTTGAGCAGGTGAGCCTTGGGGCGTGCAAAATGGTGTTGGTATCCGGTCCGGCAGGCATCGGAAAATCGGCCCTGGTGCGCGAAGTGCAAAGCAGTATTTTGAAGGCTCCCGCGGGAAATCAAAAAAACTATTTCATTTCCGGCAAATTCGACCAGCTCAAAAAGAGCGTTCCCTACGCCCCTCTGATTCACGCGTTCCGGGAACTGATTCGGCAGATCCTTTCGGAAAGCGATGCCTCAATTGCTGATTGGAAAGAGAAGCTCCAAAAGGCCCTCGGTCCCAACGGCCGGGTCATGATCGAGGTGATCCCTGAGCTGGAACTGATTATCGGTCCCCAGCCGGAAGTGCCCACCGTAGGTCCGCTGGAAAATGTCAACCGGTTCAACTATGTGTTTGAAAATTTCATTCGAACCTTTGCGGCGAAAGAGCATCCCCTGGTGATTTTTCTGGATGATCTTCAATGGGCCGATGCGGCATCCCTGAAATTGATTGAGATGTTCATTACGGTTCGGACAGAATACCTCTTTCTGATCGGCGCCTACCGGGACAATGAAGTTGATGCGGTCCATCTACTCACCTTTGCATTAGAGGAGATACGAAAAAGCGGTGCGGAAGTCGAAACCATTTTGCTGGATCAGCTAAAAGAAGAGCAAGTGAACCAGCTTCTGTCAGAAACACTTTCCTGTGGTTTGGAACAATCCAAACCTCTCGCCCAATTGTGCTTTGAGAAGACCCTCGGAAATCCCTTCTTTTTGAATCAGTTAATTCAATCTCTCTATCGTGACGGACTAATTGTATTCAGTGTAGAAAAGGGACGTTGGCAATGGGAGGAAGCAACAATTCAGCAGACCGACATCACCGACAATGTGGTATACCTGATGATCGGCCGCATTCAGGGAATGTCTGAAAAAACGGCCCATCTTCTGAGCTTGGCTGCGTGTATTGGCAATCAGTTTGATTTGAATCTCCTTTCCAGCCTTTGCGGCAAATCGTTTAACGAGACGTCCAATGATCTTTCTGGAGCTCTTCGGGCTGAACTGATTCTGCCCATAAACGAATCCTACAAGTATTTCTGGGAAACCATGGAGATTGCCTCGTCAGAAGAAAGCGATACAACCGAACAAATCCCGACATACGCATTTCTCCATGACCGGGTACAGCAAGCCGCCTATTCTTTGATCGCTGAAAAAGATAGAGCCAAATTCCACCTTAAGATCGGCCGGAAGCTACTTGAGATTATTTCGGAAGAAGATCTCGAAGAGCACATCTTTGCGGTAGCGGATCATCTCAATTTGGGTTCCTCTTTGATGAAGGATGAGAACGAACGCGAGAAACTTGCGGGATATAATTTGATTGCGGGGAAAAAGGCCAAAACGTCCGCTGCTTTTGAGCCAGCGTTTAAATATTTGAAATTTGGGATTTCTTCGCTCAAAAAGAATGGCTGGAGAGATTCCTATAACTTGACATTGTCTCTTTACGAGGAGGCTGCTGAGGCTGCGTTTCTATGCGGGTATTCCGCGCAGATGGAGAGCATCGGGGATCGCGTTTTGCAGGAAGCAAGAAACGTTCTGGACAAGGTAAAGGTGTTTGAGGTCAAGATTCTAAACTGTACCATAAAACATGAGCTCGCAGATGCGGTAAAGTTGGGAATTACTATCTTAGCGCTGTTGGACGTCAGATTTCCCTCGAAACCGAATAAGGGACATGTTCTACTTGCATATCTACGAACATGGCTTTTGTTAATTGGAAAAAGTGCTGATGATTTAGTTGGCCTTCACGAAATGGTTGATCCACGTAAGCTAAGTGCGATGCGGGTTCTTGTAAATATGTCGACAGCTATTTACCTATCCGATCCTGATTTTTTACCACTTCTTCCTTTTCATGCCGTAAGGGAAAGCGTTAGGTTTGGAAACACACGTGAATCAATCATTGGCTACCTTGGTTACGGGTTAATACTGTGTGGAGGTATAGGAAGAATAGAAACGGGATTTCAATTTGGGACTTTGGCGTTAAAACTATCAAAAAAGCTAAATGCCAAATCATTTGAAGCACGTGAATGTTTCGTTTTTAACGTAATGGTAAGGCATTGGAAACAGCATACTAGAGAAACATTGGAAGCTCTAGATTTAGGATTCACGAAAGGTCTTGAAATCGGTGATTTTGAAAATGCCGGTGCTTGTGCATATTGTAATTCATATTATTCCTATTATTCAGGCGTTATATTGCCAAAGATAGAAGAAAAGGCATCGAAATATAATCAAATTCTGATAAAGAATAATTTGAGAATATGGAGGATTCACAATGAGCGCATTTTGCAAATAACATTGAATCTAAAGGGTAGTGCAAGGAACCCTTCCACAATTATTGGTGAGGTTTACAATGAAAGCGAAATGCTTGAACTTTACTTAAGTGAAAACGATAGAGCAGCAATATGCATCCTTTATGTGGATAAACTTATTCTATGTTATCTTTTTCATGAATTTGACCAGGCAGCTGAAAATGCGATAAATGCAAGTAAGCATTTGGTCGGTTTAATATCCCAACTACCAGTACCAGTTTTTCATTTCTACGATTCCCTGGCGCAATTGGCAATCTATCTTGAAGCCAAAAAGATAACCCAAAAGCGCATCCTCAAAAAAGTCTCCAAGAACCAAAAGAAAATGAAAAAATGGGCACATCATGCCCCCATGAATCACCTCCACAAATGGCAACTGGTGGAAGCCGAAAAGGCTAGGGTACTTTGCAAGGATGAAAAGGCCAAGGGCCTTTATGACCAGGCTATCGCTGGGGCCAAGCAAAACCTCTACATCCAGGAAGAAGCCTTGGCCAATGAACTGGCTGCGAAATTTTATCAAGCAAAGGGGGAAACAGAAACCGCACGAACATACATGAAACAGGCCCGATACTGCTACGATCATTGGGGTGCCAAGGCAAAGGTGGATCATCTGGATCAAAACTACCCGGAACTGCTGGCGGATGGTACGGATCAGCCACTGGAGGATGACAGAATGGAAAAGACCGCGAAAGCCAGGAAATCAAAAACCACCACCAGCACCGGCCCGGTCAAAGGCGAACAGCTGGATCTCGCATCCGTCATGAAAGCCTCCCAGGTGATTTCCGGCGAAATCAAGATTGAAAAACTCCTTTCCCGCATGATGCGGATTATCATTGAAAACGCGGGGGCTGAAAAGGGATGCCTGATCCTGAAATCGGATGAAAATTTCCGGATTGAGGCAGAAAGGCATATCCATGAGGAAAAGGTTCAGGTGCTCCAGTCCATCCCCATCGACAATGCACCACAGGTGCCGGGTGCCATCATCCAGTATGTAGTCCGAACGAAGGAAAGCCTGGTCTTTGAGGATGCAACCCACGAGGGAGAGTTCACAACGGATCCCTATATCATAAAACACCAGCCCAAATCGGTGTTATGCGCCCCTTTGATCCACCAGAAAAACCTGAACGGCATCATCTACCTTGAAAACAATCTGGCAACCGGAGCCTTCACCGAAGAACGTCTGGAGGTGCTGGCGCTCCTCTGCTCCCAGGCGGCCATCTCCCTTGAAAACGCAAACCTCTACAAACAACAGCAGGATTATGCCGGCACCCTGGAAGAAACCGTCGAAGAAAGAACCAGAGAATTGAAGCAATCCCTCGACACCATCCAGAAAACCCAGGAACAATTGGTGCAGTCCGAGAAGATGGCAGCGATCGGCGGTCTGGTGGCGGGGGTGGCCCATGAAATCAATACGCCCATTGGCATCGCCGTGAGTGCCGCCTCCCACTTGGAAGACAAAACAACGGAGTTCGTGGCGAAAGTGGAATCCAAAAAACTTAAACGATCGGAACTGGACAACTACGCCAAAACAGCGGCTGATTCTTCCAACCTGATCCTAAAGAATTTAAGCGGTGCGGTGAAAATCGTACAGGGTTTCAAACAGGTGGCTGTGGATCAGACCAGCGGCGAACGGCGTGAGTTTAACCTCAAACCCTACATCGAAGACGTGCTGTTGAGCCTGAAACCGAAACTCAAGAAAACCAAACACAAGGTGACCGTCAACTGCCCGGAGGATCTGGCTCTGGACAGTTTCCCCGGCGCTTTGTCCCAGATTATTTCAAACCTGGTCATGAATTCTCTCATCCACGGGTTTGAGCAGATGGAAGCGGGTGAAATCATATTTGATGCCGCTCGGGAAAACGGATCAGTTCTGCTCACCTATCGAGACAACGGTAAGGGAATGAATGAAAAAGATATGGCAAAGATCTTTGATCCGTTCTTTACCACCAGGCGTTCTCAAGGTGGGAGTGGGTTGGGGATGCATATTGTGCATAACCTTGTGACTCAGACCCTTGGGGGAAGTATCTCATGTGAAAGTGAACCCGGAAATGGTATTATGATCAGAATGAAGATTTCAGGAAGTAGTAACAGCTTGGAATAGAGGAACCTTTTCGCGTATAAACGAATTAGAACATTGGAGTAATCACTATGCAAAAACAACTCACTGCAATTATCGAACGTGAAGGTGACGGTTATATTTCGTTTTGCCCGGAACTCGATATCGCCAGCCAGGGAGATACAATCGAGGAGGCCCGGAAAAATCTTAAGGAAGCACTTGAATTATTTTTTGAAACAGCCTCACCTGCGGAAATTGGGACCCGTTTCCATGAAGAGGTATATGTGACCAGAGTGGAGGTTGCCGTTGGGTAAGCTGCGCACCCTTTCCGGGAAGCAAGTCTGCGTGATCCTTTCACATCATGGGTTCGTGCAAGTCAGGCAACGGGGCAGCCATATTGTGATGCAAAAACAGCTCTATGAGACATGAACAACAAATCAAGATTAAATAATCGAATTCTGGAGAATGCAGATAAGAATGTTCACAACGGAGCAGCCAAAATGACATTAACGGATAACAATGATGAGCTGATTTTTGAAGAGGACGGGATTGATGAAACGCTTGAAACCGTAACCCCATGGAAAATGATGATTGTTGATGATGTGGAGGATATTCACCAAGTGACCCGCATGATTTTTGAGGATTACGTTTTCGATGGCAGAAACATTTCCTTTTTAAGCGCTTATACCGGAAAAGAAGCGAGGCAGTTGATGGAGGAACATCCGGATACTGCGGTGATCCTGCTGGATGTGGTCATGGAGACGGATCATGCTGGGCTGGAGGTGGTACAATTTAGGCTCAACCGGAACTGGTGTGATCCTGAACCTCGTCAACCGGAATCAGTGTGGTCAATAAAATCAATATGTTACGCAAATCATTGCT
>CAYOWC010000152.1:0-11396 GCA_964407525.1 uncultured Desulfobacteraceae bacterium
TTGCTGAAAATAGCATGAGAGCAGATCCTCCACAATGTATTTTCTACCGGAATGGTAATTCGTTGACTACTCTTGACACAAGGCAGGAAAGTCCCCATACTACAGTATAATATTTTCGGATAGAAACAGGCTATCGGATCTACCGCTTTGCACCTTTGAGGAAAAGATATGGGAACTGAAATTTTCTTAATTGCCGTCGTCATTCTGCTTCTCTTTGCTGTTTTCGATCTGGTCGTGGGGGTTACCAACGATGCCGTCAATTTCCTGAATTCTTCCATCGGATCCAGGGTAGCGCCTTTTTTTGTGATCATGATCATAGCAAGCCTTGGCATTCTGGCAGGGGTAACCTTTTCAAGCGGTATGATGGAGGTAGCACGAAAAGGAATATTTCACCCCCAGTTTTTCACCATGCCCGAACTTATCACTATCTTCCTGGCCGTCATGCTTACGGATATTCTCCTCCTGGACCTCTTTAACACCTACGGCCTTCCCACCTCTACCACAGTATCTATTGTGTTTGAACTTCTCGGCGCTGCAGTGGCCGCCTCGGCCATTAAAATCATGCAAACCGACGGCGGCGCCATGGCCTTAGGGGAATACATCAATACGGGAAAGGCCATGATGATCGTTTTTGGCATCCTCCTTTCCATTATCGTGGCTTTTTGTTGCGGCGCCGTGGTTCAGTTCCTCACCAGACTGATCTTCACTTTTGACTATCAGAAAAGGATCAAGCGGTATGGATCCCTTTGGGGCGGGGTTGCCATGGCAACCATTACCTTCTTCATTCTGATAAAGGGCGCCAAGGGCGCTTCCTTCATGACTCCCGAGGCAGTCGAATGGGTCAAATCCAATTCTCTGCTTATTTTGGGGGCTATTTTCATTATTTCAGCAGGTTTACTGCAAATCGCCATTTCCTTTTTCAAGGTCAATATTTTCAAACCGATCGTGCTGGTAGGCACCTTCGCTTTGGCCATGGCCTTTGCCGCCAATGACCTGGTAAATTTCATAGGCGTTCCTTTGGCGGGATTGAGCGCCTATAAGACAGCCATGGCTGCGGGCGACCCACTGACCGTTACCATGAGCGCCCTGAGCCAGAAAGTGCAGTCCCAGACCGGCCTCTTGCTCCTTGCAGGCATTATTATGGTGGTAACCCTGTGGTTGTCCAAAAAAGCCCGCACGGTGACCGAGACCGAAATCAGCCTGGGCCATCAAGAAGAAACCACAGAACGTTTCGAGTCAATCTGGCTTTCCCGGACTATTGTGAGAATGACAGGTTCATTCTTTACCAGTTTCACAAGCATAGTTCCCCGTCATATCAGGAAAGCCATCGGCAGGAGAATAGATCCGCATAGTTTCAAAGACGTTACGATACAGGGACCTAAACCATCCTTTGACTTAGTCCGTGCATCCGTAAACCTGATGGTTGCCAGTGCCGTAGTCTCGTTTGCCACATCCATGAAGCTTCCCCTGTCAACCACTTATGTCACTTTCATGGTGGCCATGGGCGCCTCTTTTTCTGATCAGGCATGGGGCAGGGAAACGGCTGTTTATCGGGTCACCGGGGTTCTTACAGTGATAGGCGGCTGGTTTATGACGGCTTTCACCGCCTTTGTGGTCGCCTTTGTTTTCGCAGCGATTATCCATTACTTCAAGGCGCCTGGGCTTTTCATCATCCTGATTGTTGCGGGGCTGGTGATCTGGACCAACCAGAAAAAGCACAAAGGCCGTGCAAAAGAATCAGAAGAAACGAAGGTCTTTAATCTCAAAAAAATCAACGATGCTCACATGGCCATTTCCAGCACCTTTGACCATCTTGCGCATCTTCTGCAAGCCATCCGGGAATCTTTTGATCTGACTTTCGATGCACTCTTCGACCAGGACGTGGATGAACTGAAAAGACAGAGAAAAAAAGTAAAACAAATACAATTGTGGACAAACATCATCATGGCTAATATTTTCAAGGTGTTGCGCCTGCAACAGAAAGCGGATGCCAGGATCTCCTATAAATATGCACAGACCATCCGACGTCTCCAGAAGATATCCGATGGACACCGGGATATCGTCGTGCGCTCCTATAAACATATCGGCAACAATCATAAAGGGCTTCTCGATGTTCAAATCGAGGAACTCAAGAAAATCAAGATATGTATCCTGGATATCATCCTGAAGGCGGAAACTTCTTTCAACAGGCAGGAGATTGTAGACTATCAAAACATCGTCGACCAATACCGGTACATGAGAGAACTGGCAGATCAGTTCAACCAAAATCAAATTGAAAGGATAAGAACCGATACCTCTAAGACACGCCTCAGTATTCTCTACTATGCCATTATTGGGAACTGCATTATGATGTCCAAACAGAACATCAAGCTATTGGAGATTTTTAATGAATCCTTCAAATTCGACAAACAGCTGTCAAATTCATACTATAAAATAGATAGCCGATAAGGCATCTCGAAAGAATATTTAAGAGGCGCAATAGCTCATCACGGATTAACATGAACAATCATTTTTTCTGGAACGGAGGTGTCAGGTTTCGGGTGTCAGGTTTCAGTACCTACTACTGATCCTATTCATCCGCGATGACCCCCTCCTTTTAACCTGGCAGCCCTCCCTTTGACGGGACGGGACCTTTTGCCCCTGAAAACTATCAGGACCCATTCCCTACCACTCCTGATGCATGCCGCCCTGAGTGTCTTTCTTTTCCGAACGCCAAGACAAAACAACACGTTGAAATTTTAGTTCTTAACAATTTCAACGTGTTGTTTTCTTATGCTTAAGCAAAAAGATACGGCATGATTTGCCATACCCATCTATCTAGTGCCTTGACAGGCTGATGGAGGAGTGCGCTTAGGGCTCTTTCTTCACATGCACATCTAACTGTGGGAATGCAATATCAATGTCGGCGGCCCTCAGGGTGTCATTGAGGCTGTAGTTTGCCTGGCTCTCAAATACCCACCGCTCCATTTTGTTCATGACATTGACCGCAAAATAAACGTCGAAGTTGAGCGTGCTGTCGCCATGTTCCTTAAACAGCACGAAAGGCGCGGGTTCCTTTAAAACGCCATTGACGCTTGTGACGGCTTGAATCATCAGCTGCGTCGATTTATGAATGTCAGATTCGTAGGCAATGCCGATGGAAACCTTGGTCAGGACCATGTGATCATTCTTCGTCCAGTTCACCAGTTTTTCATTCAACACCACACTATTGGGCAACATGATATCGATATTGTTCTCGGTGTGGATCTGAAAACTTCGAAGACCGATATTGAAGACCCTGCCGATCTCGTTTTCCACCTCTACCACGTCATCAATTTTGACGGGGCGTTCCACCATGAGAATGATGCCGCTGATCAGGTTGCTGAAAAGTTCCCTCGCCCCAAAACCGACACCGATCATCAGGCCCCCAACCGCAAAGTGAAAGACCGTCAGCGGGATTCTCAGTATGGCCAGGGTTGTGTAAAGGATCACCGTGATCATGATGGCAAAGCTGATCCTCTCAAGGGCCAGTTTTCCACTTGAGTCCAGATTACGCTTTTTCTCGAGTCGCTTGCGAAGACGCCCCTGGATGTGCCGTGCAATGTGGAAACCCACTATCATAACGATGATCGCCATGATGCAATGGCCCACGGTTACCCCCTCATGGCCGACTTTCCAGAGGATATGATCCCAGACAGTGACAAATGTGTTCCATATTTCATGATCGCCCATGGTGTACCCCTTTCCTTTTGAACTTTCTTTTATCGGTTCTCCGTCTAAGGGCGAAGTTGGGCCAAGCCCCTATACTTATCCGCAAGAACACCATAGACGCTTTCAGATGGCAGGATCCCCCTTTTTTCCAGGGACACGATCACTTCGCCGTAGTGGGTCTTTTTTCTACGACTGTGTGCCACCAATAACCAGCATGACTGGTGGAACATCATACCCGGCCGGTAAGATTCAGGTCAATTCATTTAAGGAGAAAGTTTCAATTTCCAGTCTCCCTCTATTTTCACTGGATTTTTGGTCACTTTTTTGAGTATACTTTTTTACAATTTTGGACAGACTAACGAAACTTCACGATGGATCTGGAATAGGGGGAAGTATTTCATGGCACAGCGTGGCAAAAGGGTGACGGTCAATGAAGTTGTTTCAGATTTATTCAACATGGCTGCAAGGACTGAACAGGCTTCCGCTGGATTTTATCTCCAGGCTTCAAAACATATCGCCGACAACGAGGCGCGCCTGCAGCTTCAGAAACTCGCATCCACAGAGCTTGAGCATAAGGTTTTCTTTTCAAATTTGAAATTAGAATACCAAAACCAGATCGAAGTTCCGGTCGAAGAAAGCACGTGGCGTTCCCTTTCCAATTATGCAAAAGCCTTTCAGGATTCTCGGGTTTTCGATTTTGACTTCATCCTCAATCACTCCTTCACAGGACAGGAAAAAGCAGCGGAGGTTATTCAACTTGCCATAACATTTGAAAAGGACAGCATCGTGTTTTACACTGGACTGGCAAATATCTTTGAAAACAAGGAGGTAAATCAATTATTAAGAGAAATTATACGGGAGGAATTCGATCATCTTTCTTCGCTGACCAACCTAGATTTTTTCTAATTGCGTTGCAACAAACCGCCAGCCCTGCCGGTGTCGATTCTTTTTCATCCGGCATACGAGAAGTCCCTGGTTCACTCCTACAGTTTCAGATCCGGATAAAGCTTCTTTGCGCAATCGGGACAGATACCATGGCTGAATTGTGCCTCCGAGTGTTCACTGATATATTGTTCTATCCTTTGCCAGCTGTCGTTGTCATCCCTTATTTTCTTGCAGTTGGCACAAATGGGAATGATGCCCCTCAAGGTCTTGATTTCATCCAGGGCGGTCTGAAGCTTTTCATTCAATTCCTGGAGATGGACATTCCTGGATTCAAGATCTCTTTGAAGTTTTCGGAGAGTGAGGTGGGTGTTGACCCTGGCCAGCAATTCCTCGGTTTGAAACGGCTTGCTGATATAATCGACCCCTCCGGCTGAAAAGCCCTTGACCTTATCGGTTACTTCACCCAACGCGCTGATGAAAATCACCGGCACGGCCTCAAGTCTTCTATCCCCTTTCAATGCCTTACAGACCTGATAGCCGTCCATGTCGGGCATAAGGATATCCAGCAGTATGAGATCCGGCGGCTCCGTCCGTGCCGCATCGATGGCCAGCTGCCCGCTTAGCGCCGGACGAACCCTGTATCCTTCACCACCGAGGGCCTCCACCAGGATCCTGAGGTTCTCTTTGGTGTCGTCCACCACCAGAATATTTTCGCTCCGATTCCCCATATACTTTTCAGTCCTTTCCCGCCTCTTTCATCAAGGCCAGGATTGCCTCATATTCGAAATCATGCGCCCATTCCCCCAGCTTCATGGCAAGACGGGGATCGTGCTCACCCATTTCCCCGATCGACCGTTCGATGGCCGCCATATCCGCACGTGACACCGCATCTTTCATCTCATCCCGTAAGGCGGCTGGAAGAGAAAAAAACAGTCCCTGCCAGTCGCCCGGATCATCGTCTGATTTGCGTTCTTCAGGGCTGCGAAATTCTTCATAGACCCAGCGGACCCCTAACTGTCTTTCCATGGCTCCAAAAATATCCGCCTCCCTGAATGGTTTGGCGATATATTCGTCGCACCCGGCTGCCAGGATAGCATCCAGTTCACTTTGCAGACTGCTGGCGCTGACGGCAATGACCTTTGTCGAGCTAACCGTGTCTTTTGACTTGATCACCCGGGTCGCCTCATAGCCATCCATCACTGGCATACGCATGTCCATGAAGATAAGATGAGGACGCCATTTTTTCCACAGGAAAACAGCTTCCTCCCCGTTTTCCGCGCTCTTGAGCTCGAACCCGAAGATCTCGAGGAGCCGCATGAGGAGAAGTCGGTTCACGGGGTTGTCATCCGCCACCAGAATGCGATATGTCGGCTGCCCCGGCTCCAGGGCAACGATTCTTTCAGGGGGCGTGGCCAGGGCGGCTTGCAATGGCTGAGAGGATTCCACCCTCACATCAAACCGGAACAGGGTCCCCCTATCCGCCTCGCTCTCCACGGTCATGCGGCCACCCATAAGCTCAATAAAACTTCGGCTGATGGTCAATCCCAATCCGGTCCCTTCTTGAGACTTACGACCGGTCTCGGTCTGCTCAAAGGCTTCAAAAATTTTCGTCAGATCTTCGGGATTGATCCCGGCGCCGGTATCTTCCACCTCAAAAAGAAGTCCCGGAGCAACGCCTTTTCCTTCATCGGAAGCGGCCTTCCCTTCCCGAAAAGCCACACGCACGATAATCACTCCTTTTTCCGTGAATTTAAAGGCGTTGTTCAGCAGGTTGATAAGTACCTGCCGGAGTCTGACCGGATCGGCTCGAATATACCGCGGGACATTGTCTGCCAGTTCAAATAGGAGGTCAAGTTGTTTATTCACGGCCCGGATCCGGAACATGTCTTCAAGCTCGTTCAGCAACTCGTACAGATCAAAATCGGACGCGTTCAAAACCACCCGTCCGGCCTCGATAGTGGAAAGATCAAGGACCTGGTTGATTAGGGTGAGAAGGTGTTCGCCACTTCGGCGAATGATTTCCAGATACTCGATGTCATGGGAGGAAATAGTTTTGCTTCGGTTCAAGAGTTGAGAAAATCCCAGGATGGCGTTGAGCGGAGTGCGCAGTTCGTGGCTCATATTGGCCAGGAAAACGCTTTTGGCCTGGTTAGCCTGCTCCGCAACCCGTCTGGCATCCTGCAGCGTGGTTTCATATTCATTACGCTTTTCTGCAAAATAGGCAACGGATCGGGCCATGCTTGCGATTTCGTCTTTTCCTTCAATGGGAATGGGAATGGGATTTCCTTGCACATGGGCCTTCATGCTCTGTTCAAGGGCAAGGATGCGGCCAATGACCGAACGGCGGATAAAAAGGAAAATAAGAATGGCACTAACGACAATGACTACCGGAATCAGCAGAAAGAGTCTTCCTATCCATTCCATTTCTTCCGTGACTTGTTGACTTTGCCTTTGGATTTCAGCGGAAATCTTTGAAAACACCTGTTCGGTCTGTTTGACCAGTTCATCGGACATAAACGTATTTTGGATGAGCCTGTCCTGGATCAGATTTTTCTGCTTCAGACGTCGTTCAGAGAGGGGCAGCAGCCCCTTATCGCCTGCGCCATAACGATTCAAGGTGTGGGCATAACTCATAAATGGCGAGGTTTTGAAATACTCGTCTTCCAACGCGTGATCAATCCGATTCTTCAGTTCAAGGATCTGGCCTTGATATTCTTCAAGGCGCTGGCTGTCCGAAATGTTCGGCACATCCCGCAACAGGCTGAATATTTGAACGAATAATTCACGAATGCGAAGGCTCGATGCCGTCTGATCCGGTTTTCTTCCAAGAATCAGGGATTCCGATACGTGTCTCATAAGGATCGAAATCTGAAGGATGCGCAGGTCCGCTTCAATTCCCTCTTCTACCAGGTTAACAAGGGCCTGGAGGTTATCAAAAATCTGTTGAGATCGCCTTGACAAGTCCAGCGCCTCTGTCACACCCGCGGCTTTTAGCTCGGAGAGGAAGCCCTGGATTTTTTTCAGGTCTACCGTTATGCGGCGTGAAGCGGTTTCAAGAACAAGAGGGTTTTCACTAAGAACAAGCTCGGATCCATCCGAGATCAGGCCTTCCACTTCCTTTGCCAGTTCGGACGTGGCAATTAACACGGGGAGGTCTTCCTCTGAAATTGTATGGAACAGAATGGCGGACTTGTCAAAATAGCGTTTGGCAACTCCGCTGGAGACAAACGCCACCACGACAATCAACGCCAACCCCAGAGAGACCTTGAGCGAGATACCCGGGACAATATCCTTTTTGAACCATTTCATTTCTTTTCCCGTTTCCAAAAAACCGTATCGAGAGGCGACATGAGCCCCCAGATGCTTTGATTCATCCCGCCAAGGTTCTTGTCATAGGCGATGGCGAAAAACGGCTGGAAGAGGGGGTACAATGGGAGTTCATCCACAATGATCTGCTGAAATTTCTTGTACAGGGAAACCCGTTTCTCAAAATCCATCTCCGAACCGGCCTGCTCCATGAGCGCATCAACCGCAGAGTTGCTGTACCCTTGCGTATTGGACCAGATAACGCCCTTGCGGATATTGGAAGTCGCATAGGTGCGGTGAACCCCGATCACCGGGTCCCCCCAGTTGAATACATCATCCATGGTCGCATCGAAATCCCAGTTGGCCACCTTCTGAATCCAGTCATTAAGATCTCCAGGGTGTTCGATGATGACTTCCACACCCAGTTTTTTCAGGAAGAGCTCTCCCAGGTATTCCGTAATTCTCCGGTTGTTTCCCGCCTTTTCCGGGATGTATGTCATGCGGAAGGAAAATCTTTTTCCGGTTTCCTCCCGGGGATATCCGGCCTCATCCAGTAAACGGTTCGCTTTTTCAAAATCCTGTTCATAAAGAGTCACATCGGAGGAATAGAAAGGACTGTTCGATGAGATCGGCCCGGTCTCCATATTCGTTTCCCCTTTAAACATCGTGTCGATAATAAATTTTCGATCGATGGCGTAGGCCATGGCCTTCCGTACGCGCACGTCATCGAACGGCTTTTTCCGCAGGTTAAACGCCAGCCAGTACATGGGACCGATACCTTTAAAACCTTTTTTGATGACCACCACATGATCCATGCTTCGCAGCTGATTCAGTTCATTCAGGTCCTGAAAACTCACCATCATTTGAAGATCGCCGGTTTCCATCCCAAGGCTTTCTTCCAGGGTATTACGTGTAATTTTGATGGTCAGGCGATCCAGATAGGGGCGCCCTTTGATAAAGAATTCACTGTTCTTGATAAGCCGAATCTCTTTTCCGGGAACAAAACTTTCCAGTTTGAACGGACCGGAACCGATTGGGCGCATATTGGCCGGGTGGCCTTTCACTTTTTCCACAATTCCATAAACATGCTTCGGAAGGATGGGAAGGAGGGCCGGCGACATGGCAAGCAGGAGGGCCGGATGGGGCTTTTTTAGATGAATGACGACCGTGTGGGGATCGGGGGTATCCACCCGCGTAACCGGCGCCAGCATGGATTGAAACGGATGCAGGGCCTTGACGGTCATGATGGAAAAGGCCACGTCCTCGGACGTAATCGGTTTGCCGTCGTGAAAAACCGCGTTTTTCACCAGGTCGAGTTGAATAGATAGACCGTCTTTGGAGATCTCCCATTTTTCAGCGAGATAGGGGTGGGGATTCCATTCATTGTCAAACCGAAACAAGCCGGCAAAAATCTGCGTCCCTGGAATTGCGGTAGCCAGACCGGACTGGATGGCCGGATTCAAATGGGCCGGCGAGGCATAGAGGCTGACCACCAGTTCTCCACCGGGTGAAGGCGCGGTAGTTTCCGGTTCAATGGCGAGTGCGGTAAAGGGCATCCATACAGTCCATACGGCGATTACCGTGTATACATTGGCCTGGAAAACTCTTTTCAGAAAACAAAACATAATGCCCTCCTTTCTTCAGTGACACGGCAGTCGAGTGAAGGGTTTTGAGATTCGGATAGAGGATTCTATCGATTATTTTTCATCTAAAACCTCTCGAACCGACCTCGCCAGGTTTGCCATTTCAATGGGTTTCTCAATATATTTCCGAATGCCGATTTTTTGTGCGCTGTCCAGTGAAATTTTCTTGCTGTACCCGGTGCAGAGAATGATGGGCGTGTCGGGCCGGATTTCAAGTATCGCACGTGCGAGTTTGTCCCCCGTCATTTTGGGCATGGTCATATCGGTGATGACGAGGTCAATTCGGTCGGGGCCGGCACGGAAAAATTCCAGGGCTTCGGAAGGATCGGTTTTGGGGATAACCCTGTATCCGAGCTTCTCCAATCGCTGCTGATTCAGTTTCACCATGGACCCTTCATCGTCAACAAACAGAATCCTTTCTTTGCCCCCGGGAGTTTTTTCAGCCCTTTCAGGTTTTTCGACATTTTCCATTTCAACCATTGGAAACAGCAGCGTGAAAGTTGTGCCTTCCCCGCGCTCGCTTTTCACCCATATAGAACCCTTGTGACCCCGTACAATGCCGTGTACCACAGCCAGACCCATGCCGGTACCTTTACCCACGTCCTTGGTCGTGAAATAAGGCTCAAAAACCCGCTCTGCCACATCCTTTTCCATCCCTTGTCCCGTATCCTTTACGGTGATCCGTACATGGGGCCCGGGCTTCAGTTCCCGGCCGATGAGGATGTCCTTTTCCGCCAACACGATTTGATCCAGGCTGATTTCCAGGATGCCCCCGTTTTCTTCCATAGCGTGGGCCGCGTTCGTACACAGATTGATCAGAATCTGATGGATTTGAGTTGGATCGGCCTTAATAGCGCCTATATCCCTTGGAATATTTACGCGTATTTCAATGGTCGTGGGAATCGATGCGCGCAGGAGTTTAACGGATTCCTCGATAATCCGGCCGACCCTTATGGGCTTTCGATATAGCTCCGTTTTGCGGCTGAAACTGAGAAGCTGTCTCACCACGTCTTTTGCTCTCAAACTGGCTGTTTTTATTTCTTCCAGACTGGCACGGGCAGGATTCCAATCCGGCACATCATCCATGGCCAATTCAGCATTGCCTAAGATAATTCCCAGGATATTGTTGAAATCGTGGGCAATGCCGCCTGCCAGGGTCCCCACGGCTTCCATTTTATGTGATTGCCTCAGTTGGCGTTCCAAATCGACCATGGCCTTTTGAGCCTTTTTTTGCGTTGTGATGTCTTGTACTACCCCTACAATTTTTATGGGCGCTCCGGAAGCATCTCTTATAACCTCAGCAATCGATTTGATGATTTTTCTATCCGGTCCGGAAATGGGGTGAATTTCAAACTCAAGATTGTATGGCATGTCCTTTTCAATCAAATCCACGAGCGCCTGATGAACCCTCTCCCGCTCTGGGATGCAGTTTTCAACCTCCTCTGTGGTGAAGTTTTTACTTTCCGGATCTAAACCATAGATCCGTTTGGCTTCATCAGAACCCCAGAAATTCTCCGCGGCCAATTCATATTCCCAATTCCCCACATGGCCCATGAGTTGGGCTTTTTTGTATCTTTGTTCGTTATCGCGAAGATAGTCTTCAATTTGTTTTCGGGAAGCAACCTCTGCTTTAAGCCGTTTGTTCCAAAATAAGAAAAACAGAACGAAAACCGCCGCGATGCCTGAAACACCTAAAATCCACTTTAATAGATCGGTCTTTCTAATCCCATGTTCGTATCGGATTGTAAGCCACCTGTTCCGAATGGCTGCATGTTCATCCGGTGTCATGGCGGCGAGCGTCTTATTGATAATGCCGACCAATTCCGGCCAGTCGTTGCGTATGGCCATGGCCTGGTTATGGTTATCAAATGG
>CAYOWC010000153.1:0-11391 GCA_964407525.1 uncultured Desulfobacteraceae bacterium
GGTCAGCGTTTATAGTTGAAGTTGGTGTTAACGCCAATTGAGAGAAAAAGGACTATGCCTTCGAAGAAGAAAGGAATGAATATAAGGGATAGGGCAGAACAGGAACTGATTACGATCCGAGGCCTTATCATTCCGTACGAATGGGACGAAAAAGGCAACGTGATAGCTATTTCCATCTCTACCTTTCAAGAGGAAGAGTACCTTATTGACGAAGATAAGCAAAGCGATCAGCTGCTGGCGTTAATCAGACAATTGGTAGAAATAAGTGGAGTTGTTCGGCGTGAAGACGGACGGAAGAGAATGAAAGTAAAGGAATGTAGGATGGTTCCCTTATCTAAAAAAGGAGGTTTTGAGCGATGAAAATAAAGCCATTGAGCGACAGAATTCTGGTTCTCAGAATTGAGGAAGTACAAGAGACGCGGGGTGGAATCGTTATCCCTGATACTGCAAAAGAAAAGCCTCAGGAAGGAAAAGTGATTGCTGTGGGTCCTGGAAAATTTGATGAAAATCAAAAACGAATTCCCTTGGAAGTCAAAAAAAATGATCATGTACTTTTTGGAAAGTACACGGGAAGCGAAATTGGAATCGATGGTGTTGAACACCTGATTATGCGGGAAGATGATATCCTTGCTATTTTGAACAAATGAGGAGGCGTTGAGTCATGGCAAAAAAGGAAATAAAATATAGTACAAAGGCCAGAGAGAAAATGATGAGAGGCATAGACACTTTGGCCAATGCAGTTAAAGTTACACTCGGTCCGAAAGGAAGAAATGTGCTTATCGAAAAATCTTGGGGATCCCCAAAGATTACCAAGGATGGGGTGACCGTCGCCAAAGAGATCACGCTGGAAGACAAATTTGAGGACATGGGTGCGCAGATGGTAAAGGAGGTGGCTTCAAAGACTTCTGATGCTGCAGGAGATGGCACCACAACAGCCACCATTCTTGCTCAGGCTATTTACCGCGAGGGCTCCAAGCTGATAGCGGCAGGCTCCAATCCCATGGCCGTAAAGAGAGGCGTTGAAAAGGCAGTAGCTATTGTGGTGGAAGAGCTCAAGAGAATTTCAAGACCAACAAAAGAAAAATTGGAAATTGCCCAGGTGGGAACCATCTCGGCAAATAACGACACTACCATCGGCAACATTATCTCCGATGCCATGGAAAAGGTGGGCAAAGAGGGCGTCATTACCGTAGAGGAAGCCAAAGGAATGGAAACGACCTTGGAGATTGTGGAAGGGATGCAGTTTGATCGAGGCTATCTGAGTCCTTACTTCGTAACAGATTCTGAAAAAATGGAGGTCGGGATCGATGAACCTTACATCCTTTTACATGAAAAAAAGATCAGCAACATGAAAGACGTGCTTCCTATCCTGGAGCAGGTCGCCAAGATGGGCGCCCCTCTGCTGATAATCGCAGAGGATGTGAACGGTGAGGCCCTGGCCACCCTGGTGGTGAACAAGCTTCGCGGGACTCTGCAATGTGCTGCCGTTAAGGCGCCTGGTTTCGGCGACAGACGCAAAGCCATACTCGAAGATATAGCTATCCTGACTGGTGGCCAAGTTGTCTCTGGGGATCTGGGCATCAAGCTTGAAAATATTACGTTGGATGACTTGGGGACTGCTAAACGAATCACCATTGACAAGGATAACACCACGATTGTTGATGGGGGAGGCGACCGAATAGCACTTGAAGGCAGGGTTAAACAGCTGAGGGCCCAGATAGAGGAGACTACATCTGATTACGACAGAGAAAAACTCCAGGAGCGTCTCGCAAAATTGATTGGTGGCGTGGCAGTCATCAGTGTGGGCGCAGTCACTGAGATGGAAATGAAGGAGAAGAAGGACAGGGTTGAGGACGCTCTTAATGCTACCCGGGCTGCTGTAGAAGAAGGGATCGTTCCGGGAGGTGGGGTTGCCCTCATCAGAGCTATAAAGGCCTTGGACAAGGCCCAATTTCACGGAGAGGAACAACTGGGTATTAAGTTAGTAAAACGGGCACTCGAAGAGCCTGTCAGGCAAATTGTGAATAATGCAGGTTTTGAAGGTTCCATAGTGGTTCAGCGAGTCATGGACAGTGAAGGTGATTTTGGATTTAACGCAGAAACGGGCATCTATGAAGACCTGATGAAAGCGGGTGTTATCGATCCTACCAAAGTAACTCGGTTGGCACTGCAGAATGCAGCATCTGTGGCAGGGCTACTTTTGACAACAGAGGCCATGGTGGCTGATAAGCCTGATAAAAAGTCTTCGACAACACCGGCTATGTCTCCGGAGGATATGTATTAGGAGGATGTCTAAAAAAGATCGAATAAAGGGATTCTTCTCATCTGAAAAAACAAAGGTTCTTGAGGATGAGAATGAAACTGCAAATACTATTCTCCCCGTCCAGAAAGAGGTGGCATTCTCTTTATTGGACGGGGCCAGTGCCCAAGCTCCCATCATCGCACCCGAACTGGAAATGCAGAAGCGGCTGGCGGCCGATAGGAGCCAACCCCTTGAGGAGCGCCTGGAGGCCTACGAGGACATAGTGGAGTCTGAAGTTGGGGACACCACATTGACCCGATCGCGCAACATCGAGCGGGAGGTGGGATTACGTCAGATCTATCTCAAATTCGAAGGGGGCAATCCCACGGGAGCACAGAAGGACCGAATCGCCTTTGCCCAGGCTATGGATGCATTGAGACGGGGCTTTGATACCATCACCGTGGCCACATGCGGCAATTACGGCGCCGCCATGGCCATTGCTTCTTCCATGGCCGGTTTGCGCTGCATCACCTATATCCCGGAAGGATATCACACCAGAAGAATCGTGGAAATGGAGACCTTCGGCGCGGAGATCCTTCGCGTGCCGGGGAATTATGAGGATGCGGTGGAAATTTCCAAGGAAAGGGCCGATGCCGATGAAATTTATGACGCCAATCCTGGTGGAGCCAATACCGCTATTCAGTTGAAGGCTTACGGCGAGATTGCCTACGAGATCTATGACGAGCTTCGGGATGCCCCCGCCGTGGTGGCCGTTCCTGTCTCCAACGGAACCACACTGGCCGGCATCTACCGAGGATTTCTGAGTCTGTATCGAAGGGGAAAAACCTCTCGGATTCCTCGTATGGTTGCAGGATCCTCCCACAACAAGAACCCCATAATCAGGGCCTTTGTGAAAAACATCCCCTATTGTGAAGATCTTCCTCCCGGGCAAATTCGGGAAACTTCGGTAAATGAGCCTCTGGTTAACTGGCATGCCATCGATGGGGACCACGCCCTGGATGCCATCCGGCATACGGGTGGATGGGCGTCCTATGCCAGTGACAAGAGCATGCTGGCCTATGCGCGAATGATTCGACAGAAGGAAGGTCTCAATGTTCTGCCTGCTTCCACGGCCGGTCTCATCGTTGTTCTAGGGAAGCACCAGAAAGAACCTCTTCCAGGTGACCGTTACGTGGTCATCCTGACCGGGAGAAATCAATGAATTTGTCTTTTGAAGGAAATGCCATTGTCTATTGCGAAGGAGCCTTTGGAACAGCCTATGGAAAAACCGCCCATGGCCTTATCCGCCGATCCGATCGATACCGCATCCTCTCCGTGGTGGATTCCCACCACGCTGGGCGAGATGCCGGAACAATCCTGGATGGCATCGTTCAGGGAATTCCGGTCCACGCCGACATTCTGAAAGCTGTGGCGACATTCAAAACGAGTCCCCATCCAGCAACACACCTGGTTATGGGGTTAGCGCCTGACGGGGGTTGCCTTCGAAAGCGTGCCCGACGAGATGTCGTAACAGCCATTTTAAACGGACTGAACGTGGACTCCGGTCTACATGACTTTCTCTCCGAAGATCGGGAAATAGTAAGTCTGGCGGAAAAGCACAGTGTGAAGATACGGGATGTCCGAAAGCCTCCACCCAGAGATGCACTTCATTTTTTCAGCGGTAAGATTGAGAAGGTTGCCTCCCTGAAAGTGGCGATTCTGGGTACGGATTCAGCCATTGGCAAACGGACTACCGCATGGATCCTTCTGGATGCCTTGAGGGCAGCCGGAGTTTCGGGAGAACTCGTCGGTACTGGGCAGACCGCCTGGATGCAGGGGGTCACGCACGGGATCATCCTGGATTCCCTCGTCAATGATTTCGTGTCGGGGGAAATTGAGCATGCCGTATGGTCAGCATGGAAGGCCTCTCGCCCCCGGGTGATCATCATAGAGGGCCAGGGAAGCCTGATGAATCCTGCCTACCCTGGTGGATTCGAGATCCTGGCAGCGGGCAGGCCCGATGTGGTAATCCTTCAGCACGCGCCCGCAAGAAAGGAGTATGACGGATTCCCCGGATACCCCATGCACCCTCTGGAGAAACAAATTGAGGCGATTGAACTCTTGTCGGGAAAGCGGGTCATTGCCGTTACCATCAACCACGAGGAGATGGAAAGACAAAAAATTCCTGAGGTCTGTGAGAAAATCACGAAGTCAACCGGCCTTCCCGCTTTGGACGTCCTCCTGGGGGATCCGGGCGACCTGGTAAAGATCCTGACGCCATATATCACCTGAAACCTGCAATTAGCTTTTAGCTATTGGCCGTTAGCTTAAAGGATTCAAACATTTGAATACCTTTTTAATATATTGAGCCTTTCATCTTTTGATGCCAACCTAATGTAGCCGTAAATAAGCGCGTACTGCTAATAGCTAACGGCTAACCGCTAATTGCAGCTTTCAGGTATCAAGGAAGAGGGATTAGGAATAAGAAATGGATGACAATATAGAAAAGGTCTCTGGAGGAGAAGATGAGGACCCATTAGAGATTCTCAAAGTGATTCAAAGGCTGGAGGTGGGCCCTGTCCATCTGGAAAAGCGCCGTCTAACAGCCCCTTACCGAGTGATAAAGGATGGCCAAACCGATTCGATGAATCTCATATACACCTTTGAAGAAGAAGTATTCGAACCAGGCGAACCGGAATCTCTCAATCTTGCAAGCATGATCTCTGCTCAGGTAGCCCTAAATTACGGCCTTTTCTGCGAAGAGATAGCGTTTCTGGGTCGATTTGACAAACACGACAAACGATTTCTGGAAGATATGGCCCGCAATACGGCCCGGGAAATCTTTGTGAAAAAGTTCCTGGAGGCCAACCCTTTTCTTCAAGGAAATGCCGGGGTACTCCCTCCGGTAAAACGGGGCAGTTACCTTCAGGCTAAACTCATTTTTGATGAAAAAGAGCCTTTGCAGAACAACATCGTCGGGAATCGTGGAGGCGGGAAAAGCTGGACCACAGACCCATCCCGTTACGCCATACTCTCCAGTGGTGGGAAAGACAGCCTGCTTAGCTTTGGCCTCTTACGGGAAATTGGCCATGACGTACATCCCATCTTTATCAATGAATCGGGCAGGCACTGGTTTACGGCTCTGAACGCCTACCGTCATTTCCGTGACCATATCCCCAATACGGCCAGGGTGTGGACCAACTCGGACAGGCTCTTCAACTGGATGTTGCGGCATCTTCCCTTTGTCAGAAAAGACTTTTCCAAGGTCCGTTCCGACGAATATCCCATACGCCTCTGGACCGTAGCGGTCTTCCTTTTCGGGGCTATGCCCATCATGCGGAAACGAGGTGTGGGAAGACTGGTTATCGGGGACGAATACGACACAACCAGCAGGCATTCTTTTAAAGGAATACCTCACTACGACGGTCTTTATGACCAGAGTCGCTATTTCGATGACGCCTTGACCCGGTATTTTCGCAGCAAAGGCTGGGGGGTAAGCCAATTTTCCATTTTGAGACCCTTATCGGAATTCCTCATCGAAAAAACTCTGGTGGAGCGCTATCCGGAATTGCAAAGCCATCAGATATCCTGCCATGCCGCCCACAGGGACGAGGAAGGGGTAAGGCCCTGCGGTCGCTGTGAGAAATGCCGGAGAATTGTCGGGATGCTCATGGCCTTGGATGCGAATCCCATGAAATGTAGCTACATGGGTGAGCATATTGGGGCGTGTCTGGAAAGCCTGGCCACGAAAGGTATCCATCAGGAAAAGGAAGGAATAGAGCATCTTGCTTTTATGTTGGCTGAAAAAGGTCTCATACAGGGACCAACTATTGGGCCTGTCCGTGCTACCCAACGCCCGCAAATCATGAAACTTCGATTTGATCGCGAGAGGTCTCCCGTAGAAGGAATTCCTGTGGACCTTCGCGAACCTCTCTACCAGATCATTCTGGAACACGCCGAGGGTTCGTGTATGCGCCGTGGGCGTTCATGGGTTGACTTCGATCTGTGGGGGGACCCTGCCCTCAAGAGACCTTACCCCTTTGAGAGCCATCATACCCTTCCTTCCATCGGATTTTTGGACCAGGGGGATAAAGGGGAAGAAAAGGGGAATTATCTACTGGGAGAACTCACATGGCCGGAAGCAAAGACCCGCTTCCAGGAAGTGGATGTGGCCCTCCTTCCCGTGGGAGCCATTGAACAGCACGGTCCGCACCTCCCTCTGGACTGTGATGCCTTTGATGCCGAGTATATGGCCCGAAAAGTCGCTGAGGGGTGCACGACCCCCAGGCCTGTGGTCCTCCCGTTGATCCCCTATGGCGTAAGCTATCATCACGAGGACTTTAGTGGGACCATCAGCATCAATCCCGAGACCTTATCTCAGATGGTGTATGATGTCGGCATGAGCGCCGTTCGCCACGGAATCACCAAACTGGTCATTATCAACGGTCATGGCGGCAATGGCCCCGCGCTGCACTTCGCGGCCCAGATGATCAATCGCGATTCCCACATTTTCACCTGTGTGGACACGGGAGAAACCAGTGATCCCGACATCTATGCCATGGCTGAAACGCCCAACGATGTTCATTCCGGGGAAATTGAGACCAGTACCACACTGGCCACCCGTCCTCACCTGGTACGGCTCAAAAAGGTCAAGAAATTCATCCCCCGATTTTCGAGTCGATATCTGGATTTCACCAACAAGAGGAGCGTGGGGTGGTATGCCCACACTTCAAAAATCTCCCCCACGGGAGTCCTGGGCGACCCCACAAAAGGGAATCGGGAAAAGGGTGAAAAGATGTGGGCGGTAATGATCAAACACCTCGTCGAGTTTGTGGAAGATCTCAAGAGCCTCAGCCTGGATGAAATCTATCAAAAGAGGTATTAGCTCTCCATGAAAATTACGCGAATCGAAGCATGGCCGGTCCTGCTGCGTCTCTCCGAACCCTATACGATCGCCTATGAAACCGTTGACGAGGTCACAAACATCTACCTCCGTGTGGAGACAAGCAAGGGGTTTAGCGGATATGGCTGTGCCGCCCCCAGCGAAGGGGTAACAGGAGAAAAAATTGATGATCTCCTTCGCGCAGTAGATGCGGTTATCGTCCCTTTTTTGAAGGGTGCTGACCCCCTCCGAGCCACGCGGCTTATGGAGAGGCTGAAGCCTCACCTGAAGGGCCGGCCTTCGCTCCTGGCGGCCGTGGACATGGCCCTGTTTGACATTCTTGGCAAGGCGGCCGGTCTTCCCCTGTGGAAAATCCTGGGCGGTTTTCGGGATCGTATGAAAACCAGCGTGACCATCGGCATCATGCCCGAAAGAGAGACAATTGAACACGGGCTCTACTGGAAAAAAAAAGGTTTTCGCTGCCTCAAACTGAAAGGTGGGCTCCATGTGGACTCTGATATCACCCGGGTGTGTAAGGTGAGAGAGGCCGTGGGAAAAGAGATGGAACTTCGTTTCGATGCCAACCAGGGCTTCACTGTGGAGGACGCCGTCAAGTTTGTAAAACAGACCCGGTATGCTCGTCTGGAGCTGTTGGAGCAGCCCACGCCCAAAGGCCAGCCCGACCTGCTTGGCCACGTAACCAGGGAGGTTCCGATTCCGGTTATGGCTGATGAGGCCCTCATGACTTTGAGGGACGCCTTTCGCATCGCTCGTCGCGGCCTGGCCGACATGGTGAACGTGAAACTCATGAAGGTAGGAGGAATCGGGGAGGCCATGCAGATTAACGCCGTTGCCCGGTCCGCCGGACTGGAGGTTATGGTGGGGTGCATGGATGAGTCGGCCCTGGCCATCGCGGCAGGTCTCCATTTTGCCCTGGCCAGGCCCAATGTGGTCTATGCCGATCTGGATGGCCACCTGGGGCTTTTGAACGATCCCGCTGCCGGAGCCGTTGTTCTCCGAAAAGGAACGCTCTTTCCCACAAACAGACCTGGATTGGGGTTTGACCCAAAGAAATATTGAGATGAAAAGAAAGATTCTGGACCGGGGAGTAACTATCATAGGGGGAAAGGGGGGATATTCAGGAAAGGACACACAGATCCTCTACACGGTCATAGCCTTTCAGGAACTTCCTCGCCTGAAGAGACTTGTTCGGGATATCGACCCTCATGTCTTTGTGGTAGTCTCGGACACCCTTGAGGTCATGGGCGCCCGCATCGGAAATCAACCCCACTGGTGATTGCTCCCGAGTGGGGTTTTTTTGCCCTTCTGAATGACTTGTCCAATGCTTTACAGCAATTCGTCACAGTAATCCAAGTTCTCCCAGGGCACATATTGATTTCGACCCCTTTTTTTCTTTCTGCTCTCCGGATGTGTGGCCTTTTGTTTGCGTCTGCGACATTCAGGACATCGTTTGGGCGCCTCAAACCCGTTGAACCCAAGACGTTTCTGTTCTGCCACGGTAAAGACAAAATCATTATCACACTGGATACAGGAAATAGTCTGTTCTCTCATAACATTTTCTCCAATTTGAATCTTGCTCATAACCATTATTTTGAATCAGGAAGTCATCCGTTCCCCTTGCCTGGGCGTGCAAAAATACACTCACCTTACCATCTCATCCTTGCGCGCATCTCTTTTTGTTCATGCCATTTCTGGGCTTTCAGGGAAAGGGTTGCAATGGGACGTGCTTCAAGGCGTTTTAAGCCAATACGATCTCCTGTCTCTTCGCAGTAACCATACTCCCGATTTTCTATTCGCTCCAGAGCGTCATTAATTTTTTGGATGAGTTTGTTATGTCGGTTGAAAATGTCGAGCTTGAAGGAAATATTGGCCTCCAAAACACTCTGATCCACAAAGCAGGGCCCTCTCCCTGGATCATCTCTCATCAGGTTCAACATAGAACGAGACTCCGTTAATAGCTGGTTTCGCCAGCAAATCAGTTTGTTTTTAAAATAGGCCCGCTGCTTTTCATTCATGTAAGGTTCATCGTCAGAAGGGAAATATTCCTCGCTAAGATCTGTTCCAAAACCGGGCAAAAGCTGTTGGTTGGTGGCATCCGAGAAGAGATCAATTTTTTCCATGGATGTTCCTCACTCCAAAATTATTGACTAACAACTAAAGGCTCCAATTAGATTTTAGGGTGATAGAAAACTTCATTTTTCTCAGCCTCAAAGTTCAGTCCATCAAAATCCCCATCGAATGCCGTGCTTTCGTCATCTTCATCCTCTATTTCATCCAAAACGTCGTAATCCGTTACCTCAATCCTTTTGGTTCCATCTCTTTCCTCGAAGACGATACCTGTTATTTCCACATCTTCCTGTGAAAGATCCACAAGCTCGTCCCACAGTGCATTTTTTTCCACGCAATAAGTATCGTCATCGGCTATGATTTCCAACCCCGTAACATTGTCATCATCATCCCAATCCGTTGCCACGACATAGCCTGGAAACGTGATGTCCATCGTGTCTTCGTCCAGTTTCATAAGACCGTTCCTTTTGTTCACTGTTTTTGTAGCTTTCCTGGTTCCCGGGCAGAAGATGTGCCCTCTGAAAAACGGCACCAACAAACCGCTAAAGGCGTTTTAAAGCAATAAACGTACCATTCTGAAAGATTCCCGTATTCATTGGTGAATCTGTTTCATGGATGAAATGATTAGGGAACTGGTAATTCCTATCAAGGGAAGCATATGGGCATACAGATGATCTTTGATGCTTTGTGGATACCTAATAATTGGATTTCAATGAATATTTGAAAGAGGAATTTCGAGTTCCTGTTTTCAGTGCATCGGAACTATCAGTTCCGAAATCACCTTTTCAAACTAAAGGTCCCTTCTCCAGAGTTCGAGGAAAATTGGATTCTGCTTTGATGCTTGTCGAATTTATGCTATAATTTAGTTTAAATACAGTCTTTTCGTAAAATGCTCCATGATCCTCTCATTAACATTCTTGCATCTTCTTTGTTGGCTCGCTTTTTGCTGGGGCTCCAATTCACCAGGCGTATTCAAACCTGATTTCTAAGGACGAGTTATGACATTTGAAAGGAAGGCAAAAAATGAAATTAGCTGTGATTTTTAATCGTGATAGTGAGAAGGTAATTAACCTGTTCGGGCTTCCCAACCGTGAAAAATATGGAGAGAAGGCTATTAAGCGGATTGTGGACGGGCTCAGGAAATTCGGCCACCAGGTGAAAGCCTTTGAAGGAGACAAGGATTTGATCGCAAACCTGGAGGGTTTCATGCCAAGGGTGCTTAAAGGGGAACTTCCAGGCATGGCTTTCAACCTGTCTTACGGCATTCAGGGTCAGGCCCGATACACCCACGTCCCGGGTATCCTCGAAATGGTAGGCATCCCCTATGTGGGTTCCGGCCCCCTGGCCCATTCCCTGGCGCTGGACAAGGTCGTCGCCAAGATGATCTTTCGCCAGCAAGGCCTGCCGACCCCTGATTTCGCAGTCCTGGACGCCCCGGGATTTCAAGTGCCGGATCTGTCTTATCCTTTGATCGTCAAACCCAAAAATGAAGCGGTTTCCATGGGGATCGAGATTGTTCACAACGAAGAGGAACTGCGAAGTGCAGCCCAGGTTATTTTCGACCAATTTGATCAGCCGGTTCTTGTTGAGCAATATATTGAAGGTCGCGAGATCAATGTGGGTCTGCTGGGCAATGCCCCCCCCGAAGCCCTGCCACCCTGCGAAATTGTCTTTGGCCAAATTGGGCCTAAGATTTATACCATTGAAGACAAGAAGGGGAAATCGGGCAGGGAAATTCAGTGGCTCTGTCCGGCGCCCATTGGGGAGGAATTAACCCTCAAAGTAAAGGAGCTCGCTAAAAAAGCGTTTTCCGCCCTCGGATGCTATGATTGTGCACGAGTGGATATGCGATTGGATGCAAAGGGAAATGTGTATATTCTGGAAATCAACAGCCTGCCAAGCCTTGGTGAGCACGGGTCCTATGTCATCGCGGCGGCCGAAACCGGGCTCGATTTCCCGATGCTGCTCAACCGATTGGTAGAAACGGCCACGGCCCGCTATTTCGGAACTCCCAAGCCGCCCCCGACGCAGATAAAGGACCGGAATTTAGGCGAACACATCTTTGCGTACCTGGCCAAACAAAGAGATGTCATGGAACAAAGGCTTGAAGAATGGGTCTCCATTTCCAGCCGGACCTACGATCCGGTGGGCAATCGTTCTGCCATGAAAAAGATCGGTA
>CAYOWC010000154.1:0-11278 GCA_964407525.1 uncultured Desulfobacteraceae bacterium
TCGATACCCTGTTTTTGACCCATGCCCACATTGACCACAGCGGTAAGATCCCCAAACTGGTTCGTGATGGATTTAAGGGCAGGATTGTCACTTCTCCGCCCACTGCGGAATTATGCGAAATTATGCTGCTGGATGCGGCCCATATCCAGGAAATGGATGCGGAATGGCGGAGCAGGAAAAACAAACGGCAAAGCAGGAAAGAAATTACGCCCCTCTATACGACCGAGGATGCGGAGGCCAGTCTAAAGCTTCTCCACCCTATAGAAAGAGATAACCTTCTGGAGGTCCAGCCGGGCATCAAGGCCCGTCTTCGAAACGCCGGCCATATTCTTGGGTCTTCCATCCTGGAATTGTGGTTCGAGGAGGATAATGAATCCATAAAGCTTGTCTTTTCAGGAGATCTGGGGAAGAAGGATCAATTGATTGTGAAAGATCCCCAGGAAGTCTTTGATGCGGATTATCTTTTTTTAGAATCCACCTACGGAAACCGGCTGCACCGAACTTTTGAAGACAGTAAACAAGAACTTTTGGAAGCCATAAAATATGCCGTTTCCAACCATGAAAAGGTGCTTATTCCGGCCTTCGCAGTGGAGCGAACCCAGGAAATACTCTACATCCTGGGGGAATTTCAACGAGAAGGTTTTCTGCCGGAGATCCCAATCTACCTTGACAGCCCGCTGGCCATCAAAGCCACTGAAATTTTCAGGAAAAATAAAAAGTACTATGATGCCGAGGCACGGGCTATCGTGGATCAGGGATATGACCCTTTCAACATGCCCAATCTCAAGTATACTTCAAGCACCAATGAATCCATTGCCATTAATGAAAACAAAGGGTCGGCCATCGTCATCGCCGGAAGCGGCATGTGTACGGCCGGGCGTATCAAGCATCATTTAAAACACAATTTATGGCGCACGGGCGCAAGCATTGTTATTGTGGGATATCAGGCACAGGGAACGACTGGCAGGCAGATTGTTGATGGTGCAAAACAGGTGAAGATTTTCAGGGAGAATGTGTCGGTGAATGCCAAGGTCTTTACCATCGGCGGCTTTTCAGCCCATGCGGACCAGAAAGACCTGTTAGAGTGGGCAAGCCATTTTGAGAGCAGCCCCAAAGTCTTTGTGATTCACGGGGAATCCGAGGCCAGCATGACCCTTGCGGGAAAGCTGAAAGAAAAATTTCAACTGGAAGCCCATGTTCCACAGTGGAAGGAGCGGTTGATTCTTAAGTCTAGAGAAATGAGCTTCGAAAAGTCCGTGGAAGACCCCCCCCCACCGGACGTGAAAAATATGGTGTTGAACAGTCTTATCGATATTGAAAATGAACTGAAGCGTCTGAGAAAAAAGATCAGCGGGGAACTTTCCCCGGATGGGCTGGAAGAAGAAGATGCGGAACGCCTTGCCTATCTCAAAGAAGAACTTCAGAATATGCTATGATCGCTCGACAGGAAGCAAAGAACTTGGAAAAGAAATTTGTAAAAAATTAAGGAGGTACAAGACATGCCAAACCGTAAAAAATCGATCGGTTACCTATTTTTCTGCCTGCTTCTACTTTTCGCGTTCAATTCCACTGCAGTGGCAGCACAGATCAAAGACTCGGAATCCGCCACGCACGCTGCGGACGCCTCCAGGTATCACATTGTGAATACTTATCAGTTCCCTGGATTTAAACTGATCCAGCTTGAACTTCCCGTGCTCTCCATCTATTCCTATATGCTGGTCAGCGAAGGAAAGGCCCTGGTGGTGGATCCGTGCCGGGATATTTCCATTTTCCTGGATATCGCCAAGAAAGAAGGACTGGAAATCATCGGGGTCTACCTGACCCACTCCCACGCGGATTTTGTGGCCGGTCACATGGAAGTGGTTAACGCCATGAAATGCCCCATCTACCAGAGCCACATCAGTGGGGTGACGTACCCTTTTGAGCCGTTGAAAGAGGGCAGTGAGATCCGCGTCGGGAAGGCGGTCGTCAAATTCATGGAAACCCCGGGGCACACGCCGGACGGCATGTGCGGGCTGGTTTACGGACCTGATGACCCGAAGGTTCCGGAACTTGTGCTTACCGGAGATGTGCTTTTCGTGGGCAGCGTGGGTCGACCGGATCTCATGGGCGGAACGGCCTCCGCCGCGTGGCTGGCTTCTGCCTTTTTTGATTCGTGGACCAACAAAATATCGAAACTGAATGGCAGCGTGAAGATCTTTCCCGCCCACGGGGCCGGTTCTCTTTGCGGCGCCCATCTTTCGGACAAACCCACCAGCACCATCGGCGAAGAAAAGGCCGCCAATCCCTATCTACAATATAAAAAACGGGGAGAGTTCGTGGCCGCCCTGATCCAGGACCTCCCGGAGGCGCCCCAGTATTTCAAGCACAACGCCGCCATGAATAAACAGGGCCCCCCCCTGATAAACTGGGAGGCAGCCCTGCCCGGTGAAAAACTTCCTGTCATGGATTTGACAAAACCGGATCAGTTCTACGTGGTGGACCTGCGGGATGCTCCAGCGTATGAACAAGGGCATATCCCCAATGCGGTGAATATTGCGTTGCGGGGAAAACTGGAGACCTGGACGGGGGTGATGGTTCCCTGGGCTGCCAAACTTGTCTTGGTGGGAAACAAAGAAGAGTTGAAAGAGGGGCTTTTCAGACTCAACCGAATCGGCTATTCCCCTGAGATCATAACCATGGAAAGCTGGAAACAGGCCGGTCTTCCGATTACGGTTAGCAACCCCATTACCCCGAGCGAACTGCATGACCTAATGAACAAGGGGCAGGCCCCGGTCATCTTGGATGTGCGTCTTCCTCCTGAGTGGATGGCCCTGCGGATCGGGACGGTGTTGAATCTTCCGCTCAATCATCTGGCGGAACTTTCCAGCCAGCTTGATCCTTCTGAACCAGTGGTGACCGTGTGCAACTCTGCCTACCGTTCCAGCATGGCCGTGGGAATCCTGGAAAGAAAAGGCTTCAAAATGCCAAGGAATCTCAAGGGCGGAAGCCAGGCCTGGATAAATGCGGGGCTGCCGGTTTTTGAGGCGGCCAGAAAAGGCGGGGAAGCAAGGCAGGCGCCTAAAAAACAGGTGAAACTCCCTGACCGGATTTCCGCCGCGGAACTCAAGCGGCTCATTATGGACCTGCCCGGTTCCTTTGAGCTGGTGGATGTAAGACCAGAAAACCATTTTGCCGATTTTCATCTGCCCGGTTCCGTTAACGTCCATGTGGCGGACCTCATTTCCGATCCGGGATTTTTAGTGGGAGCGGGCCCCCTTATCCTGGTGGACCGTGATGGCTCCATTGCCATGGCAGCCGGCGGGATCCTTTCCCAAAAGACGGAAAGGCCCGTCAAAGTTCTTTATGGAGGTCTTGATGCCTACTGGTCGGAGTCCAAAGGCATTTCACCGATTGCAGCAGGTTCATCTCTTGCACCCGCGGCAAAAGAAAAACCTGCAGCCTTGACAGCGCCGCCTGCACCGGCAAAAACCAACGTACCGGTTACCCCACCGCTCAAGAAACCTCAAAGACCCGAAAGACCCAGTGCGGGCTGTTAATCTTTATGGCATGATGGGAGACATGGAATATGGGATCTAAAACATTAAACCCCAAACCATATGGAAACCCTTATCTGGCAGGGGTATTGCTGGGCTTGACCCTTCTCGCGGCATTTCTCGTTTTAGGAACCGGGTTGGGGGCTTCAGGCGCCATGGCGCGATTGGGTGCATTCCTGGAAGGAACCGTTGCTCCGAACCATACCCTCTCCAGCGCCTACTTCGGAAAATGGGGGGAGCACCCTCTTTCGTACTATCTTGTTTTCATGCTCGCAGGGGTTTTCCTGGGAGGGCTTTTTTCATCGGTTTTATCCAGGCGGGTTCTCTTTGGCATTGAAAAAGGAAAAACAGCTTCAGGAACCCTGAGGTTGATCCTTGCCCTTGTCGGGGGTATCCTTTCAGGGTTTGCCGCCCGTCTGGCGCAAGGGTGTACCTCCGGCCAGGCACTCTCGGGGAGCGCTCTCATGCTTACCGGCAGCCTGGTTTTCATGGCCTGTATTTTCGCGGGAGGATACATGGCAGCCTATTTTGTGAGGAGGCAGTGGGATTAATGGAAACATTCTACGGACTCAACGCCCTGAACAGCGGAGGAGCCTTTTTTGCTTCCGTCGCCATTGGCTTTTTTTTCGGCCTGGCCCTGGAACGCGCCGGTTTCGGCAGTTCGCGAAAAATCAGTGGCATTTTCTATTTCACGGATATGGCGGTTCTCAAGGTCATGTTCACGGCACTAGTCGTGGCCATGCTGGGCTTGGCATTTTTCTCATCAATAGGCCTGCTGGACATCACGACCCAGATCCATGCATTGAAAACCTACTATGGCGCTTACACCATCGGCGGTCTGATTTTCGGGTTCGGGTTCGTCATAAGCGGGTGGTGCCCAGGGACCGCAATGGTGGGGCTCGCTTCCGGAAAAGTGGATGCCCTGATTTTTCTCATCGGTACTGTTCTGGGAAGCATCCTGTTCAACGAGCTTTTTCCTGTGATCAAACCCCTGTATACGTGGGGCGAAAGTACCCAGACAAGTTTGAATCAACCGGGACTTGCGTTCATCTATAAAAGCCTCGGAATTTCGAAAAACAGTTTTCTATTGCTGTTCACCGCCATTGCCGTTCTCTGCTTCTGGGGGGCAGAATACGTGGAGAGAGTGAAGAACCCCGAACAGGGCGGTGTCTATTTCAATAGTCCGTTCCTCAAGGCTTTCTGCCTTCTCCTGATTGTCGCCGCCGCGGCCCTCCCCCTGCTCTCTCCCCAGGGCCTTGAAACCCGGGTTTCCTCAGACATTTCCGTGCGGGAGTCCCCGGGAAGCGGCCCTTCCACTGTCCGGGAGTTGACGGAGATGTCATCGGCACAGGGCCCCATGGACCCCGAAGAACTGGCGGACCGCCTTTTAGGAAAGGATTCGGAATTAATGGTGGTGGATATTCGGCCGGAACCTGAATTCAGGGCTTTTCACATCCGGGGCGCATTGAATGTGCCATTGCCTGAACTGCCTGCCTTTGTGGCTGAGAACGGGGGATCGGGAATCATCGTTCTCTACGCCAACAACATGACACACCTGGCCCAGGCCCGGGAAGAATTGTTTAGATCGGGATTTGAAAACGTCACCATTCTCACTGATGGACTCACCGGATTCCTGGAGAGGTGTCTAAAACCGGCATCGCTCCGTTCGGAACCGATTTCCGTGGAAACAGTAAACCGGATCAGGTCCTGGCGGGAATATTTTCTTTCGCCCGCATCCTGATTGGATGAAAGGGGACGGTCTGATAATGAAACCTTGCGCAGGGTGAGCCTTTCCGGAAGACCGGCCCGACGCAATACGGATATTCTTACAAAATTTGAGCGCGGAGATGAAACCATGCCATATGACACGGCTTTGCGGGCATACACATCCAAGCGGGTTGAAGAAATTCAGTCCGCCGATATCCTGGTAGGCATTCCATGCTTTAACAACGAGACCACCATCGCCCACGTCATCCAGATGGTGAGCCACGGCCTGGCAACCCATTACAAAGAGATGCGGAGTGTGATTTTCGTGGCCGACGGAGGATCCACCGACGATACGCGGGAAGTGGCCAAAGAATTTCAATTGAAACCGTGGCAGGAAAAACTGGTTTCCATTTACCGGGGGCCAGGCGGAAAAGGTACAGCCTTGCGATCGCTTTTTGAGGCCGCCAGCCGCCTGGACGTTCAGGTCTGTGCCATGGTGGATTCGGATCTGCGCAGTATCACCCCTGACTGGGTGAAATACCTGCTGTATCCGGTACTTGAAAAAGGTTATCAGTTTGTGGCGCCAGTGTACATGAGGCACAAGTACGACGGCACCATTACCAACAATATCGTCTATAACCTGACCCGGGCCCTTTATGGCAAAAGGATCCGTCAGCCCATCGGGGGAGACTTCGCAATTTCCGGAGATCTGGCCAGATACTATATCGAACAGGATGTATGGGACACAGACGTGGCCCGGTTCGGCATCGACATCTGGATGACCACCAGCGCCATTACCCAGGGTTTTCGCATCTGCCAGTCCAACCTGGGCGTCAAAATACACGACGCCAAAGACCCGGGCCAGCACCTGGGTCCCATGTTCCGCCAGGTACTCTCCGCGCTCTTTTCCCAGATGGAGCGATATGAGGCCTACTGGAAACGGATCGAAGGCAGCGAACCCGTGGAAACATTCGGCTTCGAGGGCGCTATGGAACCAGAACCGGTCAAGGTAAATCTGGAGGGCCTGATTGAACTGTTCAAGGCGGGGCACAATCAATTTTCGCCTTTCTGGAAGAGCATCTTCTCACAAGGCTGTTTAGGGGAAATTGAAAAGACCGCCCGAATGGACGCCACCGATTTTCACCTGCGCACGGAAGCATGGGTTGAAATGCTCTACGAACTGGCTGCAACCTTTCACCTGTGGGATGTAAACCGCATGAAACTCTTAGATGTCATGACGCCCCTCTACTATGCCAGGGTGGCCTCCTTTGTGAGGGAGAGCTGGGAGATGAGTTCCCGGGAGGCTGAAAATCTGGTGGAGGATCAGGCCGCAAAATTTGAGACCAACAAAGATTATCTGATCAAGGTCTGGAATGAAAAATCCGCCGGGAAGGCGAACCCGCAAACATGACCTGAAGAGGGGACTCAAATCATGGTTGAAACCAAAATGCTGTTTCTGTTCCTTTTTCTGGTAGCGCTCCTGGGATGTTCCGCCTTTTTTTCGGGCTCCGAAACCGCACTTATGGCCATCAGTCGATTGCGCCTGAAACTGCTTGCGGAAAGCAAGCCCCGGCGGGCAGCCATGGTCGAGAAAATCCTCAAAAATCCCGAAAAACTGATCGGCACTATTCTCCTGGGCAACAACTTGGTCAATGTGGCCATGAGTGCCATTGCCACGACCCTGGCTATCTCCCTGTGGGGAGAAAAGGGCATCATTTACGTGACCGCCATTCTGACGGTGATGATTCTGGTTTTCGCAGAAATAACCCCTAAAGTCTATGCCAAGTATTTTAATGAAAAAGTCAGCATGATCACGGCCCCCATATTGAATGTGATCATGTGGATGACCAATCCAGCGGTGGTGGCCGTCACCTATATGAGCAAAAAGCTGCTCCTGCTGGTGGGCGTCGATATGGATGCCATTGAAAAACCGCTCATGACCGAAGCGGAGATCCACGCCTGCATTAAAATGGGGTGGGATGAAGGGGCTATCACCGGCCATGAAAAAAAAATGCTGTCCAGCGTATTCACCTTGAACGACAAAGCCATGAGCGAGATCATGATTCCGGAATCCCGAATGAGAACCCTGGATATTCGGGTGCCCTTGAAGGAGGCGATCAAAACCGTTCTGGAAACCGGGTTTACACGGTTTCCGGTAAGGGGAGAAGAGCCCGGTCAAATCATCGGGTTTATTCACGCCAAGGATCTTTTCAGGCTCCTTGAAACCGATCCCTCTGAATCCCTTCTTAAAATCATACGTCCTCCGGAATTCGTATCCGCAGACACCAAAATTGACCGGCAGCTCCGTCGTTTCAAACGTCGAAAGGTGCACCTGGCGGTGGTACTGGACGCAGTCGGAAGGGTTATCGGCCTCGTCACCCTGGAAGATATCCTTGAAGAACTGGTGGGCAGCATCCGGGACGAACATGACGAATAACCTTACTCAACCATAATTCAGACCTCGTCAAATAGTTAAGTGGTCGAGTTGTTGATTCGGAAAATAAGCACGTGAAATCAACACATTGTCGATTCAAATCCATCGGGTGTCCAATTTTGAGGTGAAAGGGATAACTTCAAATAACAATAACCACTTAACTACTAATCTACTCGACCACTTAACGAAGTCTGTAATTCAAGGGGAAATAGAATGCGACAACACTTTATGAACAAATTGAAAACAATTATTTTCCAGGCCGTGTTGGTTCTTTTTCTGATCATTTCTCCGGGAATTCTCAAGACTGCGGGAGGGGGCAGCAGTGAGCTAAAACCCCCAATAACCAATAGCCTTGGCATGACGTTTGTTTACGTGCCTCCCGGCACCTTCAGAATGGGCAGCCCGATAGATGAAAGGGGCCGATTCGAAGGGGAAGAACTGCACAGAGTAACCCTTACCAAAGGGTTTTATATGCAAACCACTGAAGTCACCCAGGGACAATGGCGCCGGGTCATGGGGGAAAACCCCTCCGTATTCGATCAATGCGGGGAAGATTGCCCTGTGGAGAACGTGTCATGGCTCGACGTACAGGAGTTCATAGAGAAGATCAACAAAATAGAAAGCGAGGGGCGGTACAGACTTCCTACAGAGACCGAATGGGAATATGCCTGCAGGGCCGGCAGCAAAATGGAGTACGGTTTTGATTCCAAAAAGTCTGAGCTCGCCGAGTATGCATGGTATGATAGTAATTCGAACTGGCATACCAACCCCGTCGGGCAGAAGAAGGCCAATGCCTGGGGCCTCATGGACATGCATGGCAATGTCTGGGAGTGGTGCCAGGGCTGTTATGTTTCCTACCCTGATGGCCCTGTCACCGATCCGCCACCAGCTGCAGTCGGCACCAGCCGGATTCGGCGGGGTGGTGGTTGGAGAGACGACTCCAGATTTCTTCGTTCCGCCCATCGTGGTAGCAGCATGCCTCAGGAAGAGAGCCGCGCATGGGGCTTTCGGCTAATCATAAATCCTTAGAAAAATGCTATGGCAGGAGGCTGCAACAGACGCTCCCTTTCTTTTGGAACTCTTTGATTCCCTCTCTGAAACAGACAGATGTTAAAACCGGCAAAAAGACTGGGGTTTGAAATCCATCAAGACCCACAAGAAAACACCTATGATGCCCGAATCGATCTAAAGAAACCCCTGGCAGTTTAGGCTGGGATACCCTTATCTTTGGGGATCTGAAAGGCCCGGCTCTTACGTTTCGGGCTTTTGAAAGCAGTCGCAGAATCTTTTTCATCGACGAGGAGTAAAGGCGAGCATAACTCTTGTTGAAGAAATCGGAAGAGGTATCTCAATGAAAAATGAACGGAATATGAGCACTCACCAGAAAGTACTGGTGCTGAATTGCGGCAGCGGATTTCATAGAACACTTCGGTTTCAGCTGGGAGATTTTTTTGGTCCCGTGGATCTGGGTCTGCATCTTTCCGGAAAATATAACAGCCTCAACATGGGAATAGGTCTGCTGGCAGGGTCCGTTTTCCCCGGGTCAAACCGAATGGTTTTCACGGGCTTCTCCCCCTGCTGGGGCGGTTTCTACATCTCTTCCATGGGAGGCGCCGGTCTGGTTTTTGACGATCTGGGTATCAATCTCCTTTCCCTTGTGGGCAAAGCGCCAACACCCTCCATCGTGTGCCTTCATCGCGCTCATGGGGAAGAGATCCAGGTGGAGATCGCACCTCTGGATCTCCACCAGGCGTGGAAGATGGGCGATGGTGGAATTTACGGGCTGATGGATTATACCTTGGAACGATTCGGTGAACGGTACGAAACCGACCCCAGAATACTCGTGACAGGACCCGCTGCCGAGGCCACGGATTTTGGCGCCATTGCGTCCGTTCCCATCAAAAAAGGAAAACTCAGCCCCGTGGATACCTGGGCAGGACGGGGCGGTTTCGGGTCCAAAATGCTCCGCGAAACGTATGCTAAAAGAACTGCTTCTGGACAATCTGGGAGTCTGCCGCTTTCATCGTGGTTGGGCCGAGGAAATGTTGCCGGAAGTCATGCAGTCACTGTTCGGTATGGAAAAAGAATTCCTAAAAAACATCTCCATGACTGCCAGCCGCATCCAAAGCCGGAATGCTTCAGCCTTCTGGGAATCTGAGAGAACTATTGATCTTGTTTGTGGATTTTTAAAAAGAAAGGTTGTGGTGGAAGGCGACAAAGACCCTGATTTGAACCGATGGGTTGATGAATTTGAAAAAAACAAGGGGGAAGCTGCTCTGCGTTTCTGGTATGAAATGCACATGGGCATTCAGGAGTCCCTTAGGGAATTCTGACTTCATGTTTTACCCAACCATACCCTCCCCTGACAATCACTTATATTCCCGGATAAATACGACCGAAAGACCCCTGCACTGGATGATCAGATGGAAACAATATCCAAAACAAAATGCCAACTTCTCCTTGAAAGAGACGTGATCTTGTGCTCCGGACCGGTTCTGCAATCACAGAATGATCTGGAGGTTTCCTTTTTTCCTTTGTCATCCGGCACAAAAACTCTGGAAGAGACCGAGCGAAACCAGATACGTAAAACCCTTTCCGAAACCCGATGGATCATCGAGGGAAAGAACGGCGCTGCTATTATTTTGGGCCTCCATCCAAGTACCTTGAGAGCGCGGATGCGTAAGCTCAGGATTGTCCGTCCGGAAACAAAAGGGCCGGATTAAGACCCAGCACTCCCACAACATATGGTGGCTCCACCAAATATTGAGGGTAAATAAGTCCTTTCACCTCTCTCCGCTGTTCTCTCATACTTTCCTAAATAACCGTTATAAATGTACTAATTGAATATTTTTCCGACTTGCGTTTGTTGGCAGCATAGTTGCACTTATTATTTGCACGATCTTACTCATTATACGAATGAAAGTCTTTAAGGTACTTAGTGGTGCAATGAGTCTTCTCCAAGAACCCTGTGAAACGGTGATTCTCAGCATAGCTGAGGAAAAATGAAACAGGACAGGTCCCCGGAAAGGCTAATGAAGCCTGCTCTGGATCGAAAGGAGGTAAATCATGTCCATTTCTCTAATCATCACCTTTCTTCTTATTTTGGCAATTATCATTGCTGCCATACAAAACAGCGTGCCCTTGGATTTAAAGTTTTTTGTATGGAATTTTCAGATATCCGTCACCGAATTGATTGCTTATTCATCTATCGTTGGCGGCGCCATTGTGGCGATTCTGGCCTTACCAAAGCTGGCAAAAAAATCCCTCCATGAAAGGCGTATGAACAAAGAGATCCATGAATTGAAGAAACAGAAATAGTCCTGATTGAGCCCAACGGTTTTGTGTCTTGTTGGTGTGCGCGTGCCGAAAATGGAAGGCGTCATTCGGTTTTCGCTGTTTATCATAAATTTCGGTGTTGGAGGGAAATAGGATCATATGGAAGATTTGAATGTAACCGTTGCAGGCGTTGCCGGTCAAGGGGTTCAAACAATAGGAGATGTCCTGACTCAAACGGCCGCTGCTCAAGGTTATGCCGTATTCAACTGGAAGGAATATGAATCACGGATACATGGGGGCCAGAATAGTTATTCCATCCGAATCA
>CAYOWC010000155.1:0-11087 GCA_964407525.1 uncultured Desulfobacteraceae bacterium
CATATGAAAATTAGCGAACTTGCCAAAAAGACGAATGTTGCTAAAGAAACCATTCATTACTATGTGCGCGAAGGGCTGATCCCGCGACCCAGAAAAATGGGCAGGAATGTGGCGGACTACAGTGGAGTGCATGTAGAACAGATTCTGTTGATCAAACAGATTCAGGATAATTTTTATCTCCCCTTGTCTATCATTAAAGAAATTGTAGAACATCTCATTCACTCACCCGAACTCAGGTCTCTTCTTAAATTGCGAAGTGATTACTACAATCCACTGGATCAGCTTCTCGAAACCGAGACGGTCGGCGAAGAGGCGTTTCAAAAGGAGACCGGCCTGGGAGCGAAATGGTTGGCCAAATTTGAAGAATGGGGAGTGATAACCTGGCAAAAACGTGGGGAAGATAAGATCTATTCACAGGATGATGTGATTATTGGTAAATTACTGGTTGATATGGATCGGGCTGGTTTTGGACCAAAAGACGGATTTGATATTGAGAATGTAAAACGTTACGTAGATCTTTTTCGTGAAATCGTGCTCATGTCCCACACGGGTTATTTGCAGGCCAATCTGGAAAATTTCACGCCCGAAGAGAACCTGGAAAGAGGAATCAAATGCAGAGAGCTCATGAGTCTGTTTTTTTACCATCTTTATCGGAAATTGATACGGGATGAAAATAGACGTTTTCAAAGTAGTATAAACGAGGAAATATGAAACAGCAGGGAAGGTTGGAGGGAAAAGTCGCTGTCATAACCGGGGCTGCCAGCGGTATCGGCCGGGCAGTGGCGGAAATCTTCGCAAAGGAAAAAGCGAGAGTCGTCCTGGGGGATGCTAACGAGGAGGGCCTTCGTGAAACCCTGGAGCTTCTCAAAAAAGAAGATGCCCACGTCACCATCAAGAAGACAGATGTAGGGGTTGAGAAGGAAGTCAAAGAGCTTATAGATCTGGCCATGGTGAAATACGGACAGGTGGACATCCTCTGTAACAACGCGGGCATAATCTGTGGCATGGGGGACCTTGAAGACCAGGACGAAAATGAGTGGCACAGGGTGTTTCAGGTAAACGTCATGGGTGCCGTATTCGGGGTCAAGCATGTGGCGAAACACATGAAGATGAAAAGAACTGGCGCTATCGTAAATACGGCATCTGTAGCAGGAATCCGCTCGGGGGCGGGCGGCAATGCCTACAGCGCCAGCAAGGCCGCGCTTATCAATTTCACCCGGACCGCTGCCTGCGATCTCGGGGGGTACAATGTACGTGTCAACGCCGTCTGTCCGGGACTCGTTGAAACGGGTATGACCAAACCTGTTTTTGATTACGCTAGAGAGAAGGGAAAGGAAGACAGGCTCGGATACCGCTGTGAACTGAGGCGGTATGGGAGGCCTGAGGAAGTTGCCCGGGCCATCCTTTTCCTGGCAAGTGATGATGCGAGCTTTATCACGGGCCAGGCCCTTCCCGTGGATGGCGGCAATACGGCGTCTCTTAATCTGCCCGGAATGAAATTTTAACTATAAACGATCTAATCTTTGGATTTCCATTCAGACTTTTAAAAACCTGCTTGACATTTTTTCATGGATACGATTATGTGTTGAAAACGGTGTGGCACAATCATTTTATGTCCATGCCAATACCATCCTGTTTGTTCAAACGGGACTTCCTGCCGAATTACAATACGGGAATTTGGAATTGATCTTGGTAAAAACCGAATATTTTTCAAAGATCTAGAAACCGGCTTTAGAGAACATCTTTTGCAGCAATTGCTTTCTGTAAATTTCATATCCAATTCAAACCGTGGATGATCTTGTTCATCCCCTGTTTTCCAGATTCGACTTTTCTTACGAATTACAACGACTCCCGGCGCTGCCGGCTACCGATAATCCATCGTAACTTTGAAATAGAATCTTTAAAATCTTTCCATTCCTAAAATCTGTTTTCCTGTTTGTATAGCTTTTTTAATAGTGGCTTTTCATTGGGCGGTTTTTAACAAATCAAACCCTATTATGAAGGAGGCTGGAACTATGAAAAAGAGGAATCTTGGATGGAGCATTTTGATGGCGGTCTTTCTTGTGGCGAGCATCGGTTTCCCCGCCTGGGGGGCAGACGAAATCAAGATTGGTGTTATCGGTCCCATGCAGTTTACCCAGGGTGAGGGTCATTGGAATGGCGCAGTCATGGCGGCGGACGAAATCAACGCCAAGGGAGGCGTCCAGGTTGGGGATAAGAAGCTTCTCATCAAGGTGATGAAAGAGGATTCCAACGAGTTTGTAAGCCTGCCGGATGCAACCAATGCCGCGGAACTGGCCATCAGCCGCCATAAAGTGAATTTTCTGGTGGGTGGATTCCGGACCGAAGCGGTCCTGGTTATGCAGGACATCGCCATGGACAACAAGACGATCTTCATCGGTTGCGGTGCTGCGCACCCGAAACTCTGTGGAAGGGTGAAAGAGGACTATGACCGGTATAAATACTGGTTTCGGGTAACACCTATCAATTCAAGATACCTGGTCAAGGTGGATTTTATTTTGCTGGGAATGGTGGCCAAGATCATGGCCAAGGAATTGAATATCCCCAAGATCAAGGTGGCCATAGTGGCTGAAAAGGCGGTTTGGTGCGATCCCATCGTGGGGATAGCCCAGAAGAATCTCCCCAAAATGGGAATGGAGGTGGTGGGTGTATGGAGGCCTTCCCCCGTAGCCACGGATGTGACGGCGGAACTGTCCGCCATTCAGAGCTCAGGGGCCAACATCATCTTTACCAGTTTTTCATCGTCGGTGGGGATTACCTTTGCAAAACAATGGGGGGAACTCAAGGTCCCGGCTGCGGCGGTTGGCATCAACGTGGAGGCCCAGAAGGATGGTTTCTGGGCGGCTACGGGCGGGAAAGGGAATTACACCCTGACCATCAATACCTATGCCCGCGTCAAGATTACGGATGCGACCATTGCCTTTTTTGACGAATATCGCAAACGCTTCAAAGAAGCGCCCAACTACACCGCAGGTACCTACGAGGCTGTTCACATCCTTGCCGATGCCGTCACCAAGGCAGGATCCCTGGATCCAGACAAGATTGTTCCGGAGTTGGAAAAAACGGACCGAAACGGTTCTGCGGGTCGTCTGGTCTTCACCGACACCCACGATGTCACATGGGGGGCCAACTTCGTTACGTCGGTCGGTACGCAGTGGCAGGATGGAAAAAACATGTGTGTCTGGCCCGTCAACTGGGAAGGGATTACCTATGAGGGTTCTGTGCCTTACAAAATTCCACCATGGGTTGTGGAGTACTATAAGAAGTAAATCGTAAAGGAGGCCGTAATTCAATGTTGGATTGCGGCTTCCGTAGGGGTTGCGGAATGCAGAATGCGGATTCTGAAAAAACAATCTGATTAGATTGAAAATTCATGAATATCTGACCTCTGACTTCTGACCTCTGACTTCTGGCCTTTGTCCTTTAACCACGGGAAACACATGATCCAGAATATTATCATTAATGGCCTTATCAACGGGAGCATATACGCCTTGCTGGCCATCGGGTTTTCCCTGGTCTTCGGGGTGGCCCGTATAGTGAATATCGCCCATACCGCCTTCTATATGCTGGCGGCATACTTTATTTATATCGGTTTTCATTATTTAGGGCTCTCTCCGTATGTGGCCATGCCCTTAGCCATTATCGCAGCGGGCCTCTTGGCCGTCATCTGTTACAAAATTTTCATCAAACCGATAAGGGAGCATGAAGCCGCTGTTCTCATCGCCACTATCGCTCTCGCGATGGTCATTCAGGAATCGCTTCTTATTGGTTTTGGAGGCCATTACCTGGGGGTGCCGCCACTGGTATCCGGGTATTCCACCATTGCAGGCGTCAAGGTGACCAATCAGCACATCCTTGCCCTTGTGGTTGCTCTTCTGTCGCTTGTGGGTGTCAGGTTTTTTCTGATGAAGACGAGGCTGGGCCTTGCCCTGAGAGCTACGGCACAGGATAGGGAAGTGGCCAATTTGATGGGCATGAACGAGTCTATGGTGGCCATGCTGACCATGGGGATATCGGTCATGCTGGCAGCCCTATCGGGGGCCATCGTGGTTCCCCTGTTTGTGCTGGATCCGCATATGTGGATGCATCCCCTGATCATGATGCTTGCTATCGTGGTCCTTGGCGGGCTGGGAAGCATCAAGGGAAGTTTCGTAGGTGCCTACATCCTGGCCTTTGCGGAAGTCCTGGTAGTCTTTCTGATGCCCATGGGTGCTTACCTGAAAGGTTCCGTAGCCCTCTCCATTATGATTCTGGTGCTCCTGATCAGGCCCGAAGGCCTGTTCGGGGTTGCTTTTGAGGAAGAGAGATAGAATGGGAGTCATCGGGTTTTATTTTCGAAAGGTGTATACCCTTTTCACGGGCGAAGTCCTTGTCTTGCCGAGTCGGATCGCTGTGTTCGCGTTCACGGTCAGTCTCTTATTACTGCCCGTTTTCACGCAGGACTCGTACCTGCTTCGCATCCTGATCCTGACCAATATTTTTGCCATTCTGGCGGCGAGCTGGGACCTGTTGTCGGGATTTACGGGCCAGATGAATTTCGGACATGCTCTTTTCTTCGGTGTAGCTGCCTATTGCACCGGCATTCTGAATTTGCGTCTCGATATGCCGCCCTGGATAAGCATTCCCCTTGGGGCATTGGGGGCGGTTATCGCAGGACTTGTTGTGGGTATTCCCTGCCTTCGACTGCGAGGGACCTACCTGGCTCTCACGACCCTTTCCTTCCCCATTATCCTTCTGGGGCTTGTTTTTGCCATTCCCGATTTGACCGGAGGGGAGCTTGGCATATCAGGGATCGATCGTCTTTCGGGTTCCCGCCTTGGGGATTATTATATCACCTCCGTCCTGATGCTGGGACTGGGTTTTATCATGTGGAAAATCACCGATTCCAACACCGGTATCATCCTGCACGCCATTCGGGAAGATGAAGTGGCCGTGAGGGCTTCGGGCATAAACACGACGCGTTACAAACTCCTTGCTTTCTGTCTCAGCGGGTTTTTTGCTGGGATTGCGGGGGGGCTGTACGCCCACGTCATGAGGACTGCCGGGCCTTCCACCCTGGAAGTAGCCCTTTCTTTTCAGATCGTGATCTGGGCGGTGTTTGGGGGGATGGTATCCATTTATGGGCCCATAGCAGGTGTTTTCATCCTTTTTCCACTATTGGAATTCCTGCGTTTTCTTCCAAAGGTGCGGATGCTTGCTTTTGCCTTCATTGTATTGGTGACCCTGCTGTATATGCCGGAGGGCCTGGCGCCGTGGCTCCGCGACAAAGTAGAAAAGGAGTGCCCCAGGTGTAAGATCAGAAATGTGGCTTTGAGAAAGTCGTGCCGTGTCTGTACTGCGGAGTTGGATTAAACGGGAATCTTGTTAAGTGGTTAAACGGTCGAATGGTTGAGTGGTGGTGACAGCCAATTTTTCAACTCAACCACTCAACTATTCGACAATATCTTAAGAGGAGCAAAATAAGGATGAATGCGAAGGAAACCTACGCAGCAAAACCCTGGTTGGAGCACTACCCCGAAGGAGTTCCCGGGGAAGTGGATGTTCCGGATATATCGGTTCCGGAGGCATTTGACTTGATGGCGGATCGGTATGCCAATAATATCGCCCTGGTTTTTTACGGAAAAAAAATTACTTATCAGAAGCTGAAGGAATTAACGGACCGTTTTTCGGCTGCCCTGGCATCCCTGGGCGTGGTGAAGGGTGATACGGTCGCCCTGTATCTCCTGAACTGTCCTCAGTATGTGGTCGCCTATTTTGGCGCTTTGAAGGCAGGGGCCAAAGTTACTCCCATCAGTCCGGTTTATACCAGCCAGGAAGTGAAGCACCAGATCGAAGACAGCCAGGCAAGGACCGTTGTCTGTGAAGAAATATTGTATGACAACGTGGAAAGGTCAGGAGCGGAGCTGGATCATGTTATTTTGACGGAGATCGGGGATTATCTGCCCCCATTAAAAAAACTGTTTGGGAAAAATGCCTTGAGCAAGGCCTACAGCGGAATGGCCGCGCCTACCGCTAAACATATTGAAGAGGCAGGGCTGCATCGTTTTCAGGACCTGATCAAGAAATATCCCCCCAATCCACCTCAAATCAGTTTTGACCCCGGAGAAGACATTGCTGCCCTACCTTACACGGGAGGCACAACCGGCCTGCCGAAAGCCGCCATGATCACTCACCGCAACATGATAGCATTACAGAGGCAGGCTACCTCGTTCTGGCCCATGTTTAAGGAAGGGAAAGAAGTGGTGATTGCCTTTCTTCCGTTTTTTCATATTTACGGGCAGGTCGTGGTCATGTTCAACAGCCTTGTTCAGGGTTCCACTATTGTTCTTTTCACCACACCGGACATCGATGAAATATTGTCAGCCGTGGAACGGTATCGGGCGTCGGCTTTTTTCGGGGTCCCGACCCTTTTTGAATACCTGAAAGACTACGAAAAAACCGGCCGCGTCGATTGGAAAAGGCTCAAAATGATCGCCTGCGGCGCCGACACGCTTCACGAGTCCACAATCAAAGGCTGGGAGAGAAGGACCGGGTCGAAAATCATGGAAGGTTATGGCATGACCGAAACCACAGCCGTGAGCCACTCCACCCCATACCACAGGCTCAAGCCCGGATCTTTCGGGGTTCCTCTCCCGAGCGTGGAGGCGGCCATTATTGAAGTGGAGGGGACGGAATGCGTTCCAGTGGGCGAGGACGGAGAATTGATCCTCAGTGGCCCCAATATCATGCAGGGGTACTGGCGCAGGCCCGAGGGAACCGAAGAAGCTATGTTCGAGATGGATGGAAGAAGATGGTTGCGGACAGGGGACCTGGTCAGGATGGATGAAGAGGGGTATTTTCATTTCTTTGACCGAAAAAGGGATCTCATTAAATTCAAGGGGTATTCGGTTTTCGCGAGGCATGTGGAAGAAGTCCTGTACATGCACCCCAAAATAAAGGCTGCAGGAGTCGTGGGTGTTCCCGATCCGAAGGTTGGCCAGGCTATTAAGGCCTACGTGGTCCTTCAAAGCGAGGCCCGTGGAAAAATCTCCGAAGAGGAGGTTATGGAATTTTGCCGGGAGAACCTGGCCCATTACAAGGTCCCCCGGATCATTGAGTTCCGTGGAGAACTTCCAAAGACCGATGTGGGAAAAGTCTCCCGCAGGGAGCTGAGAGAAGAAGCGGGGGAGGTATAACGTGACAGGACCTTTTCTGGAGATAGAGAAGCTCAGCAAGGGGTTCGGTGGTCTCAGAGCGATCAATGACGTGGGATTCACCATGAAGCGTGATGAAGTCCTGGGCCTGATCGGGCCCAATGGCGCCGGGAAGACCACCCTGTTGAGGCTCATTACATCCATTCTCAAACCCGATGCGGGCAGTATCCGTTTTCAAGGCAAGAACATTGTGGGGCTCAAGGCCTGGGATATTGTAAATTTAGGGATCGCCTGTACCTTTCAAAACATGAGACCTTTTCGCAGACTGCCTATTATTGCCAACGTGATGGTTTCCTGCCTCTCTCCACGAGCCATGAAACGCGGAGAGTGGGTGAAAAAGGTGGAGGCCAAGGCTATGGATGCCCTGGAATTTGCAGGGATCTCCGATATGGCCCTCGAAAAAGCATCTACCCTGTCCCAGGGTGACCTGAAGAGGCTGGAGGTTGCGAGAGCGGTGGCAACGGAACCGGAGCTTCTCCTTCTCGACGAGCCATTCGGAGGGCTGAGTCCCGCAGAAACGGATCTTATGGCCAAATCGATTCGAAGGCTTCACAAGGGGGGGCGGTTCGGGAGGCTCCACAGTGAAGGTCCGGCCATGATCATTGTGGAGCACAAGCTTCAACAATTGATGAAGATCGTGGATCGCATTATTGTACTCAATTTCGGCGTCGTCATTGCGAATGGAACTCCCCAGGAAGTGGTGCAGATTCCTGAAGTGATCGAGGCGTACCTCGGTGAAGGAGGCAGTTTTGCTGCTTGAAGTTGCCCATTTGACGGTTTGTTACGACAGGGCCATGCTCTTGAACGATATTCATATGAACGTGGATACGGGGGAACTGGTCAGCCTGGTGGGGCCCAACGGGGCAGGTAAATCTACCTTGTTGCGGGCTATTACCGGACTGGTGGTTTGGGAAAAGGAGATCAAGCAAAGATCTACCGGCGAAGATATCACCATGGAAGGGACCGTGACCTTTGACGGGGAGAGAATTGATCAGGTCCCTGCCCACAAGATCGTAAAGAGGGGCTTGGTTCATTGCCCGGAACGCAGAAGACCTTTTCGCGAAATGACGGTCCTTGAGAATCTGGAGGCCGGGGCCTATCTCTTGAGAGATAAGAAAGTTATCCAGGAAACCCTGGATCAGATCTATGTCCTTTTTCCCATTCTTGAAAAACGTGCCAAGCAGATTTCAGGGACCATGTCCGGTGGGGAACAGCAGATGCTTGCCATTGGACGAGCCTTGATGTCCCAACCTAAGCTGCTCTGTATCGATGAGCCTTCTACCGGTCTCGCCCCCATATCAAGAGCAGAGGTGTTTGAAAAGATTACGGAGGTTTCCGGTCTTGGAATCACCGTGTTGCTCGTTGAACAGGAAGTAAGCACCGTGTTCAAAATGACGGACCGAAATTACGTCCTTTCCTCAGGCAAGATCATCGCGGAGGGAACCGGTGATGAACTTTTCAAGGACGAAGTGATCCGCAAAACCTACCTGGGGCTATGAGAAAAATTTTCCACCCTGTCAAAATACCCGGGCTTGGTTCTAACTTCGCCCACTTGATACGACCATCCAAAAATACGTTCGACAGTTGATAATTTTAATCCTAATCGTAATCGTACTCCTTTTAACCTATTCCAGGGCTCTTCGATTATGATTACGATTATGATTATGAGTAAGAAAACAACTCTGATGGCCGACGGTAGGACCAAGCCCGAATACCCTCACTTAGAAAAGAAAAATACCGCTTTCGAAATAGTGAATTTCCTTGAATAATCGATCTTTAAAAAGGTAGGCTTTGTTGCTCAGGTTTGTTCGCATGAATCCTGTATGAAATATCTGTGACGGTGGAATGCTGGTTTAGGTGTCTCTCCAATAATTGGTCTTAAAAAATGAGGGAAATCCCATGTGGGTTAAAATTCCCTGCAGATGAAAGCCGCCGACTACGAACGCTGGATCATGGGAGTGCAGAGGCTGCGGACAAAATATTTGCCGGAGCAGTAACCGTTTTCGACCGTGAAGGATCGAAGAACAGTGCGAATTGATACTCCCCCCAAATGGGTCACCCGAACCGATAGTCTTTTACTCGATGGCTTTGTGGACAATCCCTACGAGTGTCCCATTGTCATCGACAGGGATGGCATCGTCTGCTTCATGAGCAGGTACAATACCAAAGAAATGGGCTACTTGGTGGAGCCCGAAGAAGCCGTGGGAAAGCACATCACTGAAGTGGTCAAAAAGACCCGGATTCCGGGGATCCTCGAGACCGGAAAGGCTGAGATCGGCAAAACCTTTTTTAATGGGGATCGGCAGAGAATTATTGCAAGAATTCCCTTGAAAGACCCGCAGGGAAACGTAATCGGGGTGTTGGGGAAGCTCATGTTTCACCAGACGGGCAAGATCAAGGACCTGTATCGCCGGATAGAAATTCTTGAGGGACAAGTGCAGTATTACCGTTCGGAGGTAACTTCCTTTGAAGGGGGCCGTCATGCGTGGGAAAAGATTATTGGTGAATCCAGGGCCATGGATGAGGCAAGGAAATTCGGGGTCCAGGCGGCGTTCAGCGATGCTTCCGCACTCATCACCGGCGAATCAGGCACCGGCAAGAACTTTTTGCCCACGCTATCCATCAGAACAGCCGGCGGGCCGACGGGCCATTCATCCAGGTAAACTGCGCTGCCATACCCCACGAACTGATTGAGAGTGAGATCTTCGGATACGAGGGGGGGGGGCGTTTACCGGAGCGAGAGCCCGGGGCAAACCCGGCAAGTTTGAATTGGCGGACCATGGCACTATCTTTCTGGATGAAATCGGGGATATGCCCCTTCCCATGCAGGCGAAACTGCTGCGCGTACTTCAGGAGCATGAAGTGGAGAGAATCGGCGCCACAAGATCTATGAAGCTGGATTTCCGGGTTATTGCTGCCACAAACCAGGACCTGGGGCGCATGATTAAGGAGGGGCGTTTCCGTTCCGACCTCTTCTACCGTCTGAATATCTTTCATATCCCGATCCCCAGCCTTAGGGAAATGCAGGATGACATCCCAAGAATAGCCTACTATCTGCTATCCCTCCTGAGGGAAAAAAGACGCTTGATCCCCAATCGGATTTCCCCGGAGGCCATGGCTCTGTTCAAGCAGTATTCCTGGCCGGGCAACGTGAGGGAATTGAAAAATGCCTTGGAAAGGGCCATGAATATTGCCGAAGGCAACCAGATATCCGTAGACGATCTGCCCGGGCGGATCAGAAAATTCTACGGTGAGGTAGAAGGGACTGCGGACCGTGTGGGCCTTTTGCGGAACATCCTTGCCGATGCCGAAAAGAGGGCGATTGTGGAGGCGCTCCGATTCACGGGGGGCAACAAGGCCAGGGCTGCCAGAATCCTGGGGATGCACAGGACCGGGTTGTACCAGAAACTGAAAAGGTACGACGTCGATGTATAGACTACAACAGCCGCGATGGAATCATCATAGGCGACAGATGATTCGTTTCTTATTCTTGCTTTACAAATTATTCAAAACAGGGCTACATTGACCAAAAGGCCAGGCAAGAATGCACGCATTGTTTCCCATCGGCTCGATAAGTAGCAGTCTGATCAACTGCTACATGTTGTGGTTGGTGAGAATCCCCTATTGGCTTTATGGGTTTAACCACAATCCCGGATACGTAAGGCGTATGTCAGTCTTTCGCGGCGCTGTTTTTTTGTGTATACATGAAATATAAAAGAATTACAGAACCGTGGAATTTGGCACTTGATCCAAGGCTACCCAATCCCCCCGAAGCCAATATATCACACGGTTTTTGAACCTGCCGATATGCTGTACCTTTGTCAAGTTATGTTGCGGGTCTGGTTATGTTGTGTGATTTAATTCCTTCCATAT
>CAYOWC010000156.1:0-10947 GCA_964407525.1 uncultured Desulfobacteraceae bacterium
ATGAAAACAATTCAACAAACGGTTTTTCATGATCGTCACGAACAATTGGGAGCAAAACTTGTGGAATTTGGAGGCTGGGATATGCCGTTGATGTACCCCGACGGCATTGTAAAAGAACACCTTTCCACCCGCAAAGGCTCCGGACTTTTTGATGTATCTCATATGGGTAGGTTTCTGTTCCGGGGAATCGGTGCTGTCGGTTTTCTCCAGCATGTTTTGAGCAACAACGTGCAAGCCCTCGACAGAAAGGAAATGGGCGCCCAGTATACGATCATTCCCACCGAAACCGGTGGAGCGGTTGACGATGCCTATCTTTACGCTTTTGTGGAAGGAGAATACCTCCTCGTCGTCAATGCCGCAAACCGTGAAAAAGACTGGGAGCATTTCCAGACGATCCTGTCTGATTTCAAAAATGTGGATATGACAGATATTACAGAAGAGGTGGCCATGCTTTCCCTGCAGGGTCCTGAATCGAGGCATATTCTTGAAGAAATAGTCGATTCGGGGAGTCTCCCTGAACCAAAACGAAACACGGTCAGTACGGGATCGATCTCCGGATATGCCGTTCAGGTAGCACGAACCGGGTACACAGGGGAACCCCTCTGCTTTGAACTCTTCGTAGACAGGGAAAACGCCCTTGCCCTCTGGGATACGCTGGTAGAAAAAGGAGCCACACCCATAGGTCTCGGGGCCCGCGACACCTTGCGCCTTGAAGCCGGTCTTCCCCTTTACGGGCATGAAATGGGAATAGATCCGGAGGGGAACGAAATCCCCCTGTTCGCGTGTCCTGTGGCAAAACCAGCGGTGAGTTTTTCAACCCTAAAAGGGGATTTCAGGGGCCGAACCGCCCTGTTGAAACAGTTTGAAGCTTACAAAAAAATGGTTTCACGGGATTATTCTCTCCTCTCGGATCTTCCCAGGATGATCCGCACCATCGCCATTGCGGGGAGAGGCATCGCGCGCGCCGGCTCAAAGATTTACTACAAAAACAAACTGGTGGGCTTTGTCACCAGCGGCACCATGATCCCCATGTGGATCTTTGAGGGAGAAGGCCTCATCTCCACACCATCGGACAAGCATACCCTCAGATCCATCTGCCTGGCCCTGATTGACAGCGACTTACTGGAAGGGGATACGGTCGCCATAGAGATCAGGAATAAGGAAGTTCCCGGAGTGATTACCCCGTTTCACCTTCGATCGGAAGCTCCTCCATGGGCACGCCCCATATTGTACGATCATGAAGGTCCTTCGCAGGCCCTGCCTTCGGAAGAAATACCGAACGCGATTCAGCTACTTCTCAGAAAAGCCGCAGAAAATACAATCTGGCGACAACGGGAATGCATCAATCTGATCCCTTCGGAAATGACCCTGTCTCCCATGACAAAAGTCCTGTCCGTCATGGATCCGGCCTTTCGGTATGCAGAGCACAAGAAATCAAAGGCATTTTACGATGAGGGAATCTTCTATTACCAGGGCACGGATTTCATTGCCCAGGTGGAAGCACTCCTTGCGCAGCAGATGAAACAATATCTGGGTTGCGAACAGGTTGAAACCCGCCTGATCAGCGGGCAGATGGCCAATATGGCCGTTTTCAGCGCCATGATGGACTACCTGAACCGAGCGGACAGGAAGCGGGAACCTCGCCGGATCAGGCGGGTCTTGTGTAATCACATCGGCAAAGGCGGACATCTTAGCGCCCAACCCATGGGCGCTCTCAAAGATTTCATTGCCCACGATCCCAAGACCGAACGGCCTGCGGTAGTTAATTTCCCTGTTCTCCGGGATAACCCGTACAAGATGGATGTCCCGGCCACACTTGACATCATCGACCAGTATCGTCCGGAACTCATTATTTTCGGGAAAAGCATGGTTCTCCACAAAGAACCCGTCGCCGATATCCGGAAATTCCTGGATGCCGCCGGGATTAAATCCGTCATCATGTATGACATGGCCCACGTGTTAGGCCTTATCGGGCCGCATTTTCAGGAACCGTTCAAGGAAGGGGCAGATCTGGTTACAGGATCCACGCACAAGACCTATTTTGGCACCCAGCGGGGCATAGTCGGCGGCCGATACAATGAACAGGATGCATCCTATGAACTCTGGGAAGCGCTGGAAAGACGAGCCTTCCCCGGATCCGTATCCAATCACCATCTTGGAACGATGCTGGGTCTTTTGGGGGCCACTTATGAAATGAACCATTTTAAGGACGAATACCAGCAAAAAGTCTTAGCCAATGCCAAGACTCTGGCAAAGGGCCTCCGGCATTGCGGCATGGACGTGGCGGGGGATCCGGCCATCGATTTCACGGAAACCCACCAGGTTATCCTGAACGTGGGATACAGCCGCGGACCGGAAATAGCAGAGGAGTTGGAAGCCAACAACATCATCTGCAATTACCAGGCAGAGCCTTCTGATGAAGGATTTACCGCATCCGGCGCCCTGAGGTTAGGGACATCCGAAATGACCCGATTCGGTATGGAAAAAGAGGATTTCGAAGAGGTGGCCCAGCTTATTGCAGATGTCGTTAAAGATAGAAAGTCTGTACAAGAAGAGGTGTTGGCAATGAGAAGAAAATTCCAGGAGATTCAGTTCTGTTTTAAAGGTGAAGAATATGATGAGCTTCTGAATGTGCTGCATGGACTCATTTGATTGCGGAATTCGGAATACGGATTGCGTAAGCTTCTTTCTCGATCAGATCCCGCTTTAAAGCGGGAAGGCGCCGCTCTTCATTGAATATGGTCAGTTGAATATTGAGCATTTGTGGAATCGCTGGCCTGTTGTTTTTCCGTTGCATTCGTATTCGTCAATCGAATGTTCGTTATTCGAGTATTGCTGTTAAATTGGGCTTGGGACATGAGTCTTCACCCTGTGTGAGTGGCATCTTTGCCACGACCGGGTCTACATAAATCAGGAGTCGATAGTCCGAACAACCTGAAAAATCGCGGCGAGACGCCGCTCACACAGACTAGCTATGAAATCCGGAAATCTCTGCCTCGATCTACCCGGCTTTTTACAGCCAGCGGCAGTGAGAAACTCTAATTGTTCAACGGCTTGTGCCGAACCTTTCTTTTTATTCGTGCTATTCGTGGTATTCGTGGTAAAAAACGTGTTTTCCTCCCTAAAGCCCCAGTTCCCGGGACAGGATAATCCGCATGACCTCTGATGTACCTTCCACAATCTGCAATACTTTGGCCCCCTTGTAATGCCGCGAGACCGGGTATTCTGCCATATACCCATACCCGCCATGTATCTGAACCGCTTCCGAAGCAACCTTCTCAACCATCTCAGAGGCATAGAGTTTGGCTGCCGTTGCCTCAAAAGCATGATTTCGTCCCCTGTCCTTCAGCCATGCAGCCTTCAGATATTGATTCCTGGCCAATTCAATGGACACAGCCATATCTGCCAATTTAAACTGGATGGCCTGGAAACTGCCGATCGGCTTTCCGAACTGCATCCTCTCCTTGACATAACGGAGGGACTCATTCAAACAGGTCTGTGCAGATCCCACAGATATTGCGGCAATGCTTATTCGCCCGGTCTGAAGAGCAGCCAGGTGTTGGGAAAACCCCTTAATGGGGTCCCCGAGAAGGTTTTCTTCGGGTACGGAGCAGTCCTCGAAGATCACTTCGTGGGTAGCTGAACCATGCCATCCGATCTTGTCATATCTCTTCCCCAAGGCAAGTCCGGGAGAATTTTTCGGCACAATGATCGTGGAGATACGTCCAGGACCCTGAGCGGCTTTCTTTGTAACCGCAGCAACGATAATCAGGCTGGCATTATCGAGCCCCATATTGGTGATAAATTGTTTGCTGCCGTTGATAACCCATTCGCCGTCTTTCAGAAAGGCCTTGGTTCGGATGGAAGCGGCATCCGACCCTGAATTAGGCTCTGTCAGGCCGAAAGCCCCAATCTTATCCCCTTTGGCTATAGGTACAAGCCATTGCCTCTTTTGCTCCTCAGTTCCAAAGACGTCCAGTTCCTGCGCAACAACACTCGTGGTCACATCCAAAAGGGCCCCTAATGTGGGATCGCCGGCGGATATCTCCTCAATGCAGAGGTGCATCCCCACCCAATCACCCCCGCTGCCGCCATACTCTTCAGATATGGGGATACCCATCATCCCGAGTTCAGCCATCTGGGAAATGATATCGTAGGGGTATCTTCCGGTTCGTTCAATCTCTTCAGCCCTCGGGGCAATCACTTCCCGGGTGAAATCCCTGCACATATCCCGGATCATCGTATGTTCTTCTGTCAGATCAAAATCCATATCAGTCTTTCTCTTCAGACCTCGTCAAATAGTTAAGTGGTCGAGTCGTTGAGTTGGAGAATTAACACGTAAAATCAACCGTTCCTATTCAACTCCATCAGATGTCCAATTTTGGGGTGAAAGGCATAACTTCAAATAATAATAACGAATTAACAACTTCCCGACTCAATTACTTAACGAGGTCTGCTTCAAGCAGGTGGTTAATGAACTGGGGAGTGGTAAACACTTTCATTTTCTGTTGTCTTAACTTGGCGTTAGACAGGTTGTGCACACAGGAATTGCATTCAGTCAACACGATATCCGCGCCAACCGCCTCTGCTTCAGCAAGGCGGCGACGCGCCATTCCGATCGAATGCGTTGGATAACTCCCCCGAACGCCCCCACCGGCGCCGCAGCACAGGGACTGGTCGTGATGATGTTCCATCTCCACAAAATTTTTCGCGATTTTTCCGATGGTCTCTCGGGGTTCCTCGTAAATACCGGCATGGCGACCCAAATCGCAGGGATCATGATAGGTAACCACGAGATCGGTAGTGATTCCAAAGTCCATGGTCACTAAAAACTGGGAAATATGAACCACCTCAATGCCGGAATCGCCCAGGCCCTTGTACTCGGACTTGTTTTTAAAGGTCCTGTAACAGTACGGGCACCCGGTAATCAGGGCCTTGGCCCCGGTCGCTTTGACACGCTCGACAACCGACGCTGCCTTGGACTGGACAAGACCGTAACCGATATCCTCCAGAATACCGGAACAGCAGACCTCGTCAATGAGGGTGTAATCTATAGCAGACCTGTCCAGCAGATCAAGAGTTGCCTCAGTGGCTTCTTCCTCACGGTAGGCTCCAACGCAACCGGCAAAATAAACGTACTCGGCTGCTTCATTGATTTTTCGTCCTTCCGCATACTCCGGTCGTTCACGTTCCCCGTAGATATTTGCCTCTGTCTGCAACAGGTCGTTCATACCGTCGAAAGTCGGATGACAGGCGCCCGCAGCAACCATGTCTTTACGAACTTCATTCAGAATCTCCGGAACTTGTACCCCGGACGGGCAATTGACAACACATGAGGCACAGCCCGTGCACTGAAACAAGGTTTCGATAAGGTCATCGTCCAGGTCCAACCCCTCATTCACAACCTCCCGGAGCAAAAGCATCTTGCCTCGGGCGTTCAGGGCCGGTCTTAGCGTCAAGCGGTAAATAGGACAGACGGCCTGGCAAAAGCCACAAACCGTGCAACGCAGGATCTGCTCTTCGTACTTTTCTGCAAAATTATATTTGGCTTCCATTTTTCCTCAAATCGGCAATAGAAAATTGTCAATTAAAAATTTCACACTTAAAAGCTGCAATTAGCGATTAGCCGTTAGCTATTAGCTATTAGCTGCACGATACCAGTTATTTACGGTTACATTAGGTTAGCATCAAAGAATAAAAGCTTCAGTATAGTAAGAAAGTATTCAAATGCTTGAATCCTTTAAGTTAACGGCCAATAGCTAAAGGCTAATTGCAGCTTTTGGGTTACAATCAACTATCCAGGTCCATTTTGCCCGGGTTCAAAATATTCAGAGGGTCAAAGGCATGCTTGATCATCCGCATGACGTCCATGGCAATTTCGCCGTGTTCCAGGGTCATGTATTTGGCCTTGACAATGCCAATACCGTGCTCGCCAGTCAACGTACCCCCCAGGGAGAGGGCTAATTTAAACAACTCGTCGTTGGCCTTTTCGACTTTTTCGACCATCTCTTCATCCCTGGCGTCAAAAGTAATCAACGGGTGGAAATTGCCATCCCCGGCGTGGGCGCACATGGCGACTTTCAGTTCATATTTATCAATGATCTCACCAAATTCCCGAAAAAGCTGGGCCAACTTACTCATGGGAACCGTAACGTCCTCCACCAGGATAGAGTTATTTAAACGGGCGCTGACCGGATATGTCGACTTCCGAGCAGCCCACAAATCAGCCCGTTCCTGGGGCGTTTTGGCTAAATTCACCTGCGAAGCATTGTTTTGCTTGAAGATCTCAATGATCTTTTCCATCTGCGCGTCGGCATCGGGTTGTGTGTACGCTTCGGTTTCCACCAATAGCATGGTGTCCACATCAGGCAAATTAAGATCGGTGTTCTCGTTGATCGCCTGAATGAGATACCGTCCCATAACCTCCATGACGCTCGGAACGACCCCGGAAGACATGGTTTGACAAACCGCGTTGCCGGCTTCTTCAAGGGAGTTGAACAGGCCAAGCCCTGTGGTGGCAGCCTGAGGCAGGGGGACAACCTTAAGGATAATCTCGGTAATAATCCCCAATGTACCCTCAGACCCCACAAAAAGCTGCGTCAAGTTATAACCAGAAGATGTTTTCATGGTGCGCGTGCCGGTCTTCATCAATCGCCCATCGGGGAGAACGACTTTGAGTCCGAGTACGTAGTCCTTGGTCGAGCCATATTTCGCACCTTTCAGCCCACCCGCATTGGTCCCCACGTTCCCGCCGATGGTACTGGCAACAGAACTGCCCGGCTCTGTCGGCAAAGTAAACCCCATAGGGGCTAATACTTTTTGAAGATCCGCATAGACAACTCCCGGTTCCACCACGCAAACCCTGTCCTCGATGTTAATATCCAAAATGCGGTTCATCCGCATCACGTCCATGACGATCCCACCATACGATGGCACAGTCATACCTGCAATGCCGGTCCCGGCGGCCCGGGGAGTAACCGGTATTTCCTCCCGGTTTGCCAGTTCCATAACCTTTGAAATCTGTTCCGCCGTGGTCACCCATATAGCGCAATCGGGGTTGCCTTTGGAACCCATGGCATCATACGAATAGGAGATCATATCGATCTTGGCCTCGGTAAAGTTCTCCGGACCTACAATGTTCATCAGTTCCTCTTTAATTTTTTCATCCAGCATAGATCATTCCTCAAAAATTTAGTCACATGTCCCTTCGTTCGTCTTTAAATGGACAAATGGATGTTCAATATTTTCTCAGGTATCACAAGGGAAATATCCTTGTCAATGTTCTCTGTTCCATCAACTACCAAGAACTTACCCCTTCAAAGAGCAGTCCAAAGCCGGGCACAACGGGCACGAACCTTTACTCGGATGGCGCCAGTCTCATTTCAGCAATACACTTTGCCGCCTCATCAGTATCTATCCCCTTTGAATCAGCCAGTTCAAACACCTGCAACAGGTTTTTTTGGATAGACTGAATAATCATTTCCCGAGCTTTCTCTCCGGACCAGCCGCGTGTTTCCATACCCACAAGGGCTATGGCCCCACCACTATTGGCTATGAAGTCCGGCGTATAGGGAATGCCCCGATCCCGCAATCTTTCTGCATCTTTCACTTCGGCAAGTTGATTATTCGCTGCTCCGACGACCGCACCACAACGCAAACGTGAAATGGTCTCTTCCCTCAAAATGCCTCCAACGGCGCATGGCGCGAAAATATCGCATACCGTGTCGTAGACGTCATGAGGAGAAACAACGTGTAACGGATGCTTTTCTCCCAGGCTGAGTATTCCAGCATTGTTCACATCACTTACCAGGACTTCGCACCCTGCGTTACAAAGGAGTTCAATCAGTTCACGGCCCACGCTTCCCACACCCTGAATCAGGACCCGTTTCCCTGCCAACGAGGCATCGCCGAACAATTGTTTAACGGTTACTTGAATGCCGGTAAATACCCCGAGCGCCGTATAGGGAGCGGGATTGCCTGCCCCACCGGCCGCAGCCGTCCGTCCAAAAACATAAGGCGCACCCGTTTCTCCGATGATGTCCATATCATCAGATGTAGTTCCCATGTCCGGTCCAGTCAAAAAAAGTCCACCATGTTGCTTAACAAAAGAGCCGTAACGCCTTAGAAGATCGTCCCGTGCCTGCGGGTCGAGTTCAGGTGGGACAGCCAGCACTGCTTTTCCACCACCGGCATCAAACCCGGCCGCCGCCCATTTGTAGGTCATACCACCACCCAGTCTCAGGGCATCCTTCAAGGCCGATCGGAAGTTATCGTACGACTTCACACGCGTGCCTCCAATTGCCGGCCCCAGTTTGGTAGAATGGACAGCAATAATAATCCATGCCCCGGTAATTTCGTCAAACCGAATAATAACACTTTCCCCATCCCATTTTTTTATCAAAGATTCCACCAATTGTTCCTCCTGTAATTTATCGGATCGTACTGAAAGTAGTCTTTCATATACCCAAACAAAATAAGGTGCAAGGCCGGAATGGTGGAGAGATGGAAAAACCCATAAAAACCATTTCCGGGAACAATGCCTCCATCCTTGACACCGGAAAAATAGTCTCATATACTCCCTTTCCATTGTTCCCCAATAAACCTAGAAGGAGGCAGATATGAGTTTCAACATAGACAATTTCAAAGATATTGATCCCGGTCAGAGGATACTCATGGGTCCCGGCCCCAGCGATGTCCCTCCCCGTGTACTGCAGGCCATGTCCTCTCCGTGCATAGGCCACCTTGACCCTACTTTTCTGTTTTTGATGAACGAAACCCAGCAACTGCTGAGATTTCTTTTTCAAACGGAAAACCAGTTGACCATCCCCGTTTCAGCCACAGGTAGCGCAGGAATGGAAACTTGTTTCGTCAATCTTGTTGAACCCGGCGATGAGGTCGTAGTCTGCGTCAACGGCGTGTTCGGCACCAGGATGTGCGACATTGTTGATCGGATCGGGGGCAAACTCACAAGGGTCGATGCAGAGTGGGGCAAGACGATAAATCCTGAAGACGTACGAAATGCGGTGAAGGGAAAAAACCCCAAAGTTCTTGCGGTGGTACATGCGGAAACATCCACAGGCGTCTGCCAGCCACTGGAAGACCTGTCAAAAATTGCAGCGGATTCGGGAGCCCTTTTTTTAGTGGATTGCGTTACTTCCCTCGGAGGGCTGAACGTTGCCATTGACGAAATGGGAATAGATGCCGTTTACAGCGGCACGCAGAAGTGTATCTCCTGCCCTCCCGGCCTGTCTCCCATTTCATTCAGCGCTCGCGCCATGGAAGCGCTTCAGAAGAGAAAAACCCCTGTTCTGAGCTGGTATTTAGACATGAGCATGGTTGCCAGCTATTGGGGAGATGACAGAAAATATCACCATACCGCCCCGATCAACATGATTTATGGGTTGAGAGAGGCACTCAGGATTATCGGTGAAGAAGGGCTCAATGAAAGATTTGCACGCCATCTTAAAAATCACAGAGCCTTTGTGGCAGGCATTGAAGCCATGGGTCTCTCCATGCTTGTTGCCGAAGGCGAGCGCCTTCCCATGCTCAACACGGTATGCATCCCGGAAGGCGCCGATGATCTTGCAGTAAGAAAAACACTCCTGAACGAATTTGGTTTAGAGATAGGTGGCGGGCTGGGCGCTCTCGCAGGAAAGGTGTGGCGGGTTGGCCTCATGGGACATACATCCCGACAGAGAAATGTACTTCTTTTCCTTGCCGCTTTAGAGACAATCCTGAAGGCCCAGGGCGTTCCCACCAACCCCGGGGCGCTGGAAGCAGTAGCATCCGTCTACAACCAGCCTTGATCGTCAGGTCTGTTTTCACTATTTAAAACCATGCGAGGAGAATAGAATGGATTTCAAAATCATGTTTACCTCATTTGCGATGATTTTCCTTGCTGAATTAGGGGATAAGACTCAACTGGCCACATTTGCCTTAGCCGCGGAGAACAAGACGCGCCTGGCTGTTTTTATCGGGTCTGCAACCGCGCTGGTTCTCACTTCACTGCTGGCAGTCCTTTTCGGGGGCGCCATAAGCAAACTTATTCCCCCGAACTACATCAAGGCGGGAGCAGGCACCCTCTTTGTTGTCCTGGGGTTATGGATGCTGATATTTCCCGGGGGAAAGTAACTGTGCCTGAACAAAAAACTGTTCAGGCACGATTTTAGATTGTGGATTTTTCTTGTTCCCAGGCAGAGTTTGGGAACGAGCTAAATAAAGTCTAATCCTCCACAGCACCAAATTTTTCCCGATAGACGACCGGGGCTTTGCGGGGTGGGGCCTTGGGTTCTTCACTCGGTGTTCCGAGGGCAATAACCCCTGCAACTTCAAGATTTTCTGGAATGTTAAACAGAGGTTGCAACACGGCCGGTCGAAAGAAGGTAAACCAAAGGGATTCCAACCCCAGCTCGGAAGCTTTTAGCATCATATTCTGAATGCAGGCCGATGCCCCCTGAAGAGCGCCATGTTCCTGACCGAAAAATGCACCCAGGCCACCTTTTTTAGGGTTAAAGACCACAATAATAAGAAGTGGGGCTTCCTGAATAAATTCCGCCGAGTATTTCTTCACCCATCCGGGCCCGTCTGCCGCAATCACCTCATTTTTAGCTTTTTCTGCAGCTTCTTTTACTTCTGCTTTGAGGGCCGGGTCCGCCACCACAATAAATTCCCACGGCTGAAGATTCAATCCACTGGGCGCCCAGCAACCGGCCTGCAGGATCGCATCCACCTGTTCCTCAGTCACAGGCGTGCTATCAAACGATCGACAGCTTCTTCTCGTCTTAACTAATTCGCTGAATTCCATATTTCCCTCTCCTTCTAAAAAAAATAATGGCAACTAACCCGGACAATCCGGAAATAAACAGGGCTTAACCATGAAGAGCATGAAGGACATGAAGAGAACAGATCTAAGGTTCCTCATTACACTTCGTGGTAAAAAACATGGCT
>CAYOWC010000157.1:0-10930 GCA_964407525.1 uncultured Desulfobacteraceae bacterium
TATGGTTCCGTTAACATTATGGGTGGAGAGCGGCCCCTCGAACGGGTTTTTCCTGACCGGCAAACTTGGCAGTAATTTTTCTGCCGCCCAGTTCTGCACCTTTTAGAGATTCCAAGACCTTGTGAGCCACGCTCTTCTCCACATCAAAGAAAGAAAATTCCCTCTTGGGGGCAAGGCCACTCAATTTATCCAGGGAAACGCCACTTTTTTTAGAGACGAGCCGGAAGAAGGCTTTTTCCTTGATTCTATCCAGCCGGCCCACATTCACAAAAAACCTTTGATTTTGTTTCTTAAACGACTTTTTCCTTTTTGCCGGTTGCCGTTCAGGTTTGGGAACGCCGGCTTGAATATCTCCCATGTCTCGATAATAATCAAGAAAACGGTTGAACTCAGTGGAGACAAATCTCTGTATCAGTTCTTCCTTTGTAAAGGATTTCAAGGTTTCGTAAACCGGAGGCAGGTACTTTTCAATTTCCTGCTCATTCACCGGTACATCCACCATTTTCTTTACAAGGGAGTAGAGCTGTTTTTCACAGATGGATCGGCCTGTCGGAATTCTGCCGAAACTGAACTGAATACCGATTTTATGCTCAATATGTTTTACCCTGCCCATTTCCCTAGCGGTTGCAAGGACCATGGAAATCCCTGATTTTCCAGCCCTGGCTGTCCTTCCACTGCGATGGGTATAACGATCAGCCTCATCCGGCAGATTGTAATGAATCACATGGGAAATGTCATCCACATCCAGCCCCCTTGCTGCCACATCCGTGGCAACCAGGACCTGGAGCGCCCGTTCTCTGAATTTTCCCATAACATGATTGCGCTGGTCCTGCGAAAGATCACCGTGGATTGCCCCGGCATTGTACCCATCCTTGATGAGGTTTTCCGCCACAATACGAGTTTCATTTCGGGTACGGCAGAATATGAGTCCAAAGATCTCCGGTTCATAGTCAATGATCCTCTTGAGAGCTGGATAACGGTCTTTCTCCTTGATTACATAACAGATGTGCTCTATGGACTTCGGCCCCCTGTTCCGCATTCCAACGGTCACCAGTACCGGATCTGTCATGTAATCATCCGCGATCCTCTCAGCTTCCTTCGGCATGGTTGCCGAAAACAGCCAGGTTCGTTTGTGGGTCGGTGTCTTACTCAATATGGTATCAAGATCGTCTTTGAAACCCATGTCCAGCATTTCATCCGCCTCATCCAGAACCACATATGCAATCTTTTCCATCTGAATGGTTTTTCGGCTCATCAAATCCCTGCATCTGCCAGGGGTAGCCACAACAATCTGGGCGCCCTTCTTGAGTTGCCGGATCTGTTCACTGATACTCGCCCCGCCATAAACAGCCGCAATTCGCGCGCCTCCCACATAACGGGCATACCGTTTCAACTCTTCGACAATCTGCAAGCATAGTTCACGTGTTGGACAGAGCACCAGGCCCTGCGGCGCCCGTAAATGGAAATCAATTTTTTGTATCATAGGAAGACCGAAAGCGGCCGTCTTTCCAGTGCCGGTTTCCGCCAATCCAACCAGATCCGTATCTCCATCCAGGAGTTCAGGGATCACTTTTTCCTGAACGGGTGTCGGATATTCAAACCCAAGGTTGTCAACAGCCTTGAGAATTTCTTCATTCAAACCAAGTTTATCAAATCTCATATGCTCCACTTCCTGAAAGCAGGGGTTGTTTTATTCAAAATCAAGCCCATATTGGATAGTTATTGATGTGTAAAGGAGGGAAACGGGAACAATAGGAAAAAAGGCTCCGGCTTTCCTGCCGAACGATTTGCGCATAGAATACTGCCGCAGATCTTGCTTAATTAAGCAATGTAATCATCAGAAACACATTGGCAATATTTTTGCGCTATAAATTCCCTTTGAAAGCCCGCAGCTTTCATCTTTATCCCATTTTTCACGTTGGTTTATGGTAGGATACTCATTTTCTATACTACGGGATTTTAGTAGCGTTCTGGATCTAAGGCACTCGGCAAAAATCTCTAAAAGGATACAGTAACTTCAGGCATGGCCATTTTTTTTACAACCACCAGCCATCCCGTTTATCGCGGGTTTAAAAATACCGCCACGAAATGGGGATTTTTCATCCTGCTCGTCTTGTTCTCACCATTACCTCCCGCCCACGCCCAGAAAAAAAGCCTACCCTATGAAGTGAAGGTCCAATGCTCCGACAAGGCCCCTCCCGAGGTTGTAAAAATCATGGAGGAGGTTTCCCGAACGGTTCAGAAAAAAAGCGATCCTCCGCCATCCTTGGCCCTTCTCAAAAGACGTGCAGAAAACGATCTTCCTGAAATGAAAAAAGTTTTGCGTTCGTTCGGCTTTTTCAAAAATACAATATCTCTGAAAATAACTCCCCCCGGGGAAGTGGCGCCAACAGGCTCCGGTCCCCAGGTAAATCCGGAAAACCCTGAGGAACACACACCCCCCGGGGGGGAAGCGGCGCTTCCCGCGAATGTTTTATTCCAGGTCGATCCGGGACCCCGGTTCAGTTTTGGAGAAACCTCCGTTATTCTGACGAAAGAAACCCCGAAGGATACCCTGGCACCCCCTTCTCCTGCCGAAGCCGGGATCGTAGAACACGCACCTTATACCGCTGCAAAGGTTGTTGAAGCAGGCAATTTCCTCCTGACCCATTACAAAAACAATGGCTACCCGTTTCCAAAAGTTGCCCATCGTGATGTAGTAGCCGATTTTGCAGCGAACACGGTGCAGGTAAAATTTCAGATGAATCCGGGGATGCAGGCAAGGTTCGGAAAAACCGATGTAACCGGCCTCACAAAACTCAATCCCGAGTATGTCTATGAACTGCTTCCCTGGAAAAATGGAGAAAAATACGATAACCAATTGATTGAAAGGGCCCGCCGTATTCTTTTTGGTACCAACCTTTTCAGTACAATCGAATTCAATAACCCTGGAAAAGTGGATGCTCAGGGCCAATTGCCCATTACCATACAGATCAGGGAACGCTCACGGCGGACTATCCGTGTGGGTCTGGAATATACAACCGATTACGGCCCCGGGATCAACGGAAGCTGGACCCATCGAAACCTTTTTGGAATGGCAGAGAAGCTTACAGCCAGCGCTATCTTCAACAACAAAATCCGTACGGCCTCCCTGCGTTTTGATAAACCGATGTTCCTGGACAAGAAAAATACCCTCATCGCCGACAGCACTTTCAACGACGAGACAACCGATGCCTATGACGCCAGATCGGTGGAAGTATCCACCATCCTGGGCCGAAAATTCACAAATACCTTCCGAGCGGGGGCCGGCGTTGGATTCCGCTATGGCAGGAGCAAGCAAGTGAACGGTGACGAATACACCACCTACCATCTGGCCTTTCTTCCCCTTACGGCTGCCCAGGACACCCGGGAAAATCTCCTGAACCCGACCCATGGGTACAATCTTACCCTGAGCATGGCCCCTTACCAGGATGTGGTGGACGGAAATCTCCGGTTTTTTCGGTATCTGCTATCCGGAAGTACCTATTATAACTTCAATACCGGAGATAAAATGGTTTTTGCCATACGGGCCGCTTTTGGCCAGATGGTTGGTGTCGACCACAACGAAATGCCGGCCGACCTCCGTTTTTATGCGGGTGGCGGCGGTTCCGTACGGGGCTTTGCCTACCAGTATGCCGGCCCGGTAAAGGGGAATGTGCCCCTTGGTGGTCTGTCTACCATGACTTTTTCCCTGGAACTTCGCTTCAAAATCACCGAATCGATCGGCCTGGTTCCTTTTCTAGACGGGGGAACGGTTTTCTTGGACACAATACCTGATTTCGGAAGCCAGGACCTGTATTACGGCACCGGCTTGGGTCTCAGGTATTATACTGCCATCGGCCCCATTCGGCTGGATGTGGCAACCCCCATCAACTGGCGAGAGGGCGTAGACAGCCGTTACCAGATTTATGTAAGTATAGGACAATCTTTTTAAATGCCTGTCGCGGATAAACCGGAACCGAAAAGGTCTCACCCAAAGGCGCGAAGGAAATATGGGAATAAATTTGCTCGAAAACCTTCGCGTCTTTGCGCCTTTGCGTGAGACATCTTGCCGGATTAGTGTGCTTTATTCTGTTTCGTCCGGGATTTTGTGGCTGTTTTTCCAGAATTCGGATCGATGAGTTTTTCAAATGCCTGAAGATAAGAAGAAAAAACCAAAACGCACCGGTTGGATAAGGCTACTTCGATGGCTTCTTTTTTCCCTTTGCGGGCTCATCCTGTTTCTCGTGCTTTTATGGGGAGCGCTTCAGACCAGATGGGCAAAGGATCATCTGGCCAGGCTCATTGAAACCGTTACGGCAGACGCGGGAGACTATCGGATAAAGGTCAAAAAAATAGACGGGCTGTTGCCGTTTTCTCTATCCGTCCAAAGCGTTACCCTGTCAGGACCAGATGGCGCCTGGCTCGAAGCTCAAGGGATCGATTTTTCATGGAAAGTCCAATCTCTTCTTTCCGGCGTAATTGACGTAGAATGGTTTCGGATGGACAGTCTTACCGTTTCCCGACTTCCTGTTTCAGAAGAAAAGAAGCCTGAAACAAAGTCCAAAGAAAACATCTTCCCATCTCTTCCTCGCATCGTCCTTCAGGAATTGGAAATCAAGCGGATTAATCTGGCGAAGGAAGTTGCCGGATCGCCCATGGTCTACAGCCTGCAACTAAAGGCGGAAACAGAAAACCGCCATGTGAAGGTCAGTACCGTCCTTCAAGATCTCAAACACGCAAATGACGCCCTCCACCTGAAAGCTTCTTACGGACTGGAAAACAGGGATATTTCCGTGGAACTCACCTATTTCGAAACCAAGGGGGGACTGGTATCCGGACTCATGGATCTGGCCGATGCCGGGGAAATTCAGCTTGCCGTAAAGGCAAATGGAAAATTGGCCCATATAAAGGGGAATATGAGCCTTGAAGTAGTCCATTACGGCAAAACAAGTCTGGATTTTCAGGTGGGTCTGGATGAAATCAGTGCCGTTGTGGATGGCCGCATTCAGGTGGACGGTAGGATAATCCCCGATGATCTGGCAAAAGCCCTGGGAGGTTTGGATGTAAAGCTCCATTGCGGCGTGGCCCTTTCGCCTTCCCACATTCTCGAGGTGAAAGACCTTACGCTCGGAACAGTTGCCGCCAAGATTTCCCTGACCGGAACCGCAGATCTTACGGCAAAAACCATGGACATGAAGGTCCAGTCTTCCGGTGTCAATATTTCCCCGTTCCTCCGTGGAACCGGCATCGCCATCAAAGACCTGGGACCGGTACAGGGTTTTGCAAAAGGGCCCTTTTCCAACCCCCATATCACAGTAAAAACCGTCGCAGGGGCGCTGAATCTACAGGGCGCGGAATTTCACGATATGGCATTGGAAGTGGACGCTGGTTTTTTAACGGGATTTGTCGGAATCACCAATACAAAGGTTTCCGTCACAGCCAGGCAGATACGAATACCGCAAGCCCCGGGGATCAAAGGTCCCCTGCAAATCAACCTGTCCGGAACCACTCCGGATTTTACCGCATGGGATATCCACAATCTTCATGTCTCCCTGCCACATCTTACCCTGCAGGCAGACCGAATGGGCATTGACACGAAAACCGGAAAATTTTCCTCTGAATTCGAGGCCCAAATCGATCGCATAAAGTTTCTCCTGCCGTCCGGTGATCCTGCCATGGACGGGCATCTCATCATCACGGCTCGAGCCGGAGGAAATTACCAGACCCAAGAGATGGTCGCGGATTTGAAGGCAACACTCAACAAACCTGTGGGACTTCCTCCTATTGTCATGGAAGCCATAGGGCAGAAGTTGAGCTTGCGTGTGGAAGCCTCCATGAAAAAGGAGGTTATCCAGCTGAAACAGGTGCACATGGCCTGGAAGGATGATGGGCTGAAAGCACACGGTTGGTTGGACACGAACAAAAAGACCTTCGATATGCAATATGATCTCCTATTGAATAAACTACCGGCCGTGGACAAAACCCAGGGATTGTACCTGGCAGGAGATTTGAAAAGTCATGGCCGAATTGCGGGCACTTTTGAAAAATTCACCGCCGACATGGAACTTTCCATAAACCATTTTCAGGTAAATGACCTGAAAGGAGAGAATCTCCATGTCCAGTTGAAGGCTGCAGGACTTCCGGAAACGCCATCAGGAGACTTGGATCTCAAGGGGACGGCCATGGAAAAACCCCTGAGTCTGCATACCGGATTCCAATGGTCCGGTAAAACCCTCACCCTTTCCGAAACCCGGGCCAAACTCCCCGGAATTGCATTGAAGGCAGATCTGCAGATTACACCCGCCGGGAATGTATTCTCGGGTAAAGTTCAAGGCGCCGTAGAATCCCTGGAATTTCTTGAAACCCTGTCCGGAGTAAAAGCGGGAGCACAGGGAAATTTTCTGCTTCAGGCAGGAGGACCTTCCAACAGAGGCGGGGCCAGTCTTGATGCAAAGTTCAAAGAGCTGAAATTCCAGGATTTTACGGCCTCCACCCTGGATATCAAAGCTGAAATTGATGACCTGGAAAAGATTCATGGCAAGGCAACCATAAATGCTACAAACGTGGTTCTGCCCAATACCCAGTTAGATACACTGCAGTTTCGAGCCCGAGGATCCATGGAAGAAGCAACGGCGGACCTTAAAGCCAGCGGAACTGCCTCCCATTATGAAGAAAACGGTGCTGGTTCTTTGCCCATCGCTTTTTCAACAGCACTCACCATGAAAAAGAAGGAACAGTGGCTTTTTCACCTCAACACTTTAAAGGCTGCCTATGGAGACCTCCATGTCACGCTGCCCCATCCCGCCGCGGTGGCCATGGACGACAAAGGAATCGCCCTGGACAATCTGGAGCTGCAGACAGGAAAAGGACGTCTTCAGGTCAGAGCACAGCTAAAGGGAGAAACCGTAGACGCGTCCGCCCGAATCACTGATCTTCCTTTAGACCTTCTGGAACCTTTACTGAACCGGGACATGTCCGGCATGGCCACCATCAGCCTGGATCTTTCCGGACCCTTGTCCGACCCCCAGGTACAGTTAGATGTGCACGTCCGGGAGCACAAACTGCTCGATTTGGAGGGTGGAAAGCCGCTGCTCCTTGAAGCCAAATTCCATTCCAGGCGCGATGGCTCCAGTTTTGTTACCGATCTGGTACTCTCGGGCCTGGGCGGGGCCCCATTTAAAGTTGATGCGGCCATACCAGGCCATCTGTCTCTGAAACCGTTCTCTCTTGACCTGCACAAGGATAATCCCATAACGGGAAAACTCCAGGGTCGTCTGGACCTGGTCATTTTTAAAAGCATACCCGACATGACCGGTCAGAATATACAGGGGCTTGTGGAAGTGGATATGGGCGTCAATGGCACGATGAACAACTGGGCGTTAACCGGCGGCATTGTTCTGAGCAGGGGTCTCTATGAAAATGTGGAACAGGGCATCATTCTGGCAGACATGAAAGGCCGGATCGAGGGAAAAGGAAAGGCTGTGCAATTGACGGAATTCACCGCCACCGATGGAAAATCGGGCATCATCCATGTGGATGGTGGGATCACCGTCGAGCCTCCATTTCCCATGGATTTCAGCCTTTCCCTCAAAAAGGCAACCCTTTTGCGCAAAGAGGAGCTGACTTCCACAGCCAGTGGCGCCCTGAGCCTGAAGGGAAGCTTGAAACGGCTGGACTTGAAAGGGGAGATCACGCTGGACAAAACGGAAGTGACCATTCCGGGATCTCTGCCCCCCGACGTAGTCATTGTGCCTGTTACGGAAATCAATGTGCCTTCCGGAATGAAGGCGGAACAACCTTCGCAAAAAGTCTCCCAGCCGCTTTTTTTGGATCTTACTGTCCAGATCCCCTCCCGGTTTTTCGTGAGGGGCAGGGGGTTGGATGCCGAATTCAGGGGCCAACTGACCGCAACAGGACCTGCCGACAATCCGGTGATCAAAGGAACCCTGGATGTGTTTCGCGGAGTATTCAACTTTCTGGACCGTAAATTCAATGTCACCAATGGCCAGATTGCCTTCAGCGGGGCGACTCCGCCGGTTCCTTTTTTGAATATAACCACCGAGGTAAACGCCGGAGAGATTGATGCGCGCGTCAGTCTCTCAGGACCGGCGGATGCCTTCACTCTCACCCTTTCCTCGCAGCCTCCCCTGCCCCAGGATGAAATCATGGCCAATATCCTCTTCGGTCGATCGGTAGCGAAGCTGAACGCTTTTCAGGCATTGCAGATCGCTTCTTCCATAAACCAGATCGCGGGCGGGGGGGGGCCGGATCTGATGGGAAAAACACGCAAGCTTCTGGGCATAGATCGGCTGAACTTCAGCGGGGGAGATGAAGGAAAAGAAGACAGCGGGCCAAGTGTTTCCGTGGGAAAATATGTGAGTGAAAAGGTCTACGTAGGCGTTGAACAGGACCTCACGGACAACAAGCAGGATGTGGTGGTGGAAGTGGATATTACCCCCAATTTTTCCGTGGAGAGTAAGGCGGGTTCCAGATCCGGGGCGGGCCTTGGCTTCAATTGGAAATATGATTACTGAGAAATGAATGTTCTCGCGCAGAGACGCAGGGGCGCGGAGAATGAAGAAAATAGTATTGGCGGAAAAATATTCCAAGCAATGACGATAGCCGGAAGGAGATGGTGTGTCTATGGTAGAAAAGGAAAAATCTCTGCGCCTCTGCGCGAGAACATTGCCGAGGTGAACGGTGTCCGATTTGCCTTGACAACCTTGTGACCCATTGTTATTTGTTCAAAAAATTTAAAATGAATGACTGGTTCACCTGTCGCTATCTAAGGGCACTGTGGACACAGATCAGGGAGGCTTCATGTCAAAATCAACGAGAATCCGCAGCACGGTTTTAATCAGTGCTCTTTTATTTGCATTCTGTTTTATCGCTTCAACCTTTCTGGATGAGGCCGACGCAAGATCCAGGGGAGGCGGCCGTTCTTTCAGTAGAAGCAAATCGTACAGCAGAACACCATCAAAAACCAGTCCGACCACGCGGAACAGCATGAATAGGAGCATGAGAAGTTCCAGCTTCATGCGGGGGCTTGGCGGAGGTCTTCTTGGTGGTTTTCTCGGAAGCATGCTCTTCGGGGGTGTAGGCCACGCGGGGGGAGGGGGAGGCGGTTTCGGCGGCAGCGGAATTGGTCTCTTTGAGATACTGATCATCGGTGGAATCATCTTTTTCCTTTACAAAAAATTCGTGCGCCGTAAAGCCGAATCTTCCGGATCGGCAGCCTATTCCGGCTCCGAATCGGCTTACGATTCCGGAGGGGATGCTTACCAGAGGTCTGCCGGTTCCATTCCTGATCTGGCCCCTCCGGGGGCGGATACGGGTGATCCTGTATCCGATCCCTCTTTTGACCAAGAGGCATTCAAGGAATTTGCACAGGACGTCTTTTTCAAGGTGCAGGCCGCCTGGACCCGGCGAGACATCGCAGTCATGCGACAGTATTTGGGCAGCGAACTGCTTTCGGAATATGAAGACCATTTCGCGGACCTGAAGGCAAAAGGCCGGATCAATAAGTTGGAGAACATCGCGGTCAGAAAGGTGGAGATCGTGGATTCAGGAGAAATGGGAGGAGAGGACTTCATCATCGTGCGTTTCATGGCCAACCTGTTAGATTATACGGTAGATGAAGCCTCCGGAAAAGTCCTGGAAGGGGACTCGGCGGAACCCGTAAAATTTGATGAAAAATGGGCCTTTGCCAGGCCAAAGGGCTCCTTTGATTGGAAACTGGAGGGGATACGAAATTAAAAACTGCAGTAGGCAGTAGGAAGTAAGAAGTAGGCAGCACTCGTTTTGAAACTACTTTGGTTCTGGTTGCTCGTTACTCGTTGCTGGTTCCCTCGTTCCCATGCTCCAGCGTGGGAATGCATAGTTTCTTTCTCGATCAGCTCCCGCTTTTAAGCGGGAAGGCGGCGCTCGTGTGAAACGAAAAGCGAATATCCAGGAAAGCAAAGACTCCGATATCGAACAAGGAATAACGAGGTAAGCGAAGACTCCGATGTCGAAGGAAGGTATTCTATCGAACCTATTTGCCGTGAAAAAGTCAGAGCGAACATCCACGCCTCGTCATTTTGCGGTTCTTGCCCATAGATCACGTCTTTAGCGTGATTTGATATTCTGCGGTTTGCTCTTTCTGGATTTCACACTCCGGAGCAACCGTGTCAAAATTTCCCGTCATTTTTAGGCCGTATTTGCCTGCGGTAGATATACATCCCCACAAGACTTGCAATAAAGAAAATGATATAAAACTGGCCGATAAGGCCCTCAAGGATTGTGAGAGTCTGCGCTATATTTGACAAGGCCACCACATCACCATATCCGATGGTGAGGAGTGTGACGAAACTGTAATAAAACAAAAGGGCGTACACCTCGTCCATACCCGGGTTGGGGCCGTGTATCCCAAAACTGAAGGACCCGGGATGAATCAGTTCAAGATTAACGAACAGGATGGTCCAGAACAATCCCATCAGAACATAGACGCAAAGGCCACCCATCACGGTATCCAGCCTGATGTCCTGCTGCTTGACAACATGGGTCGCGATTTCCAGGGTAACAAGAAAAAGGAAGGCGCACGACAGGAAATTAGTCACGATAAAAACGTGCAACCGGTCAGTGAAATAGCTGGTTACTTCTCCAACAATGACCAGTGCGCCAAAGATAATAACCAACTTAAAAAACGGCCGGCGCGAAAAGAAAGAGATAAAAGAACATATCGGCTACAAATCCGGCTGCAAAACTGTGTTCAAAAAGAGGCGAAATTAACGACATCCCCAGAAAAAACACCAATATCAAAGCAAAACGATTTTTTGCACGTTTGTCCCGAGACAGTCCGAACTTCATGCGGTTTCCGTCCTCTCCTTGTTTTTACGGCTCAACGCGCCTATGGGAAAGTAAGTCAAGAAAAAACACTTCCCCATTAGAA
>CAYOWC010000158.1:0-10898 GCA_964407525.1 uncultured Desulfobacteraceae bacterium
GTCGAGTAACGCGCAAATGCCTGACAAACAAAGATGAATGGAATTCATTCACGGGCATTGATCTTAAAACCGGAAAGAGACCATCATTCAAAAAGTATCGAATCATCAGATGTTAACGTCATGCATGCCCATCAAAAGAAATAAGAGGCCCTCAGATGACCCCAGCCATTTCAACTGAAATCTGCCCCATATCCGGGTTGAGGATATTGAGGAAGCCCGAGTGGACCGACTTGGATTTTGGCAAAACCTACCGGGCGAACATCCATCTGTTGGGAGAGCGGATTGTCGTGAGCCGGCCGACCGGATACATCACCTTGAAGGGTGTGAAACAATCTCTGGCCCTCATAGAAAGCGTTGTATTCAGAACCGTGGACCAAAACAGACCCTATATTCTCATCGAAGATTTGTTCAAACTAAAAGGCAACTCCATTGAAGCACGCAGATTCTATATTTCCCACATGAAAAAGCAGAAGCCCCTTTTGGGGTTGATTTTTTGTAACATCTCAACCTTCTCAAAAATAAGTTTCAAGCTGGCCAAGCGACTGAATATCGCGCCTTTCGCGGTGAACATGGTTGACGATTATTCCGATGCGGTCAGGCTCGCAGTTGACACCCTGGAAAGGCGTTTTTTGCCCACCGAAACGCCAGGTATCGTGGATTACAGTCTCCCTGCCCATGCTCAATCCGCTGACGAGGAGTGTGAGAAAAAGACCAGGTGGGGATTTGATGAGATGGGCTTTTCGGTGGATCTGGAAATAATACATGGGAATATCCTCCATTCCGTGTCCAGAGGCTTCATGACGGAGGCGCATATTCCCATGATCGAACAATCCCGGCAGGAGATGTTCGAATCCATACAACCCAACGGGTGCATCGATTATTTCATCGCTTCGGTGAGCCGGTTCGCGGGGCTGAATCCAAAAGCGCGAATCCTTTATATGAATTCCCTCAAGCGATGGCATGAACGTCATCCTTTCAAGATGTTTATTTTTTATGGGGCAAACCGGTTTATGCGCACTGCTGCCAATCTGGCAAGGCCATTCATGTCGTTCAAGGTTCGAACGGCCTGGAATCTCGACGACGCCCTCGAAATGGTCGCGCTGGAAAACCAGGGGGCTGTGCTTGAAGCGGTTGAGAGGGCAAACGGACCGGCTGAATTGGAATCTCCGGAATTCCCTGCAAAAGAGTCATATATGGAAGCACTTCTTGGGTATATCGCCAACATAAGATGGGATTCGGAAGGTCCGGAGTTCTCGGAGGCGCCCAGGCCCTCTCATCCTCTAAATTCGGTGTTTGATGCCATTTTGCTCATTAAATCTGAGCTGGATCATCTCTTTAAAGAACGTGAAGCCGCCAATAAGGCCCTCAGGGAGGCGCGGGATGACCTGGAAAGACGAGTGTCGGAACGCACAAAAGAATTATCTTCGTTAAACCGGACACTGAATGAAGAGATTGTCCAACATCGGAAAACCTTGGAAGAATTAAATAGCGCCAATGGGGAGCTCAGGAAAACCCAGTCGCAATTGATTCAATCTGCTAAACTGGCTTCCATCGGGGAACTTGCCGCGGGCGTTGCCCACGAATTGAATCAGCCGTTGATGGTGATCAGAACGACGGTGCAGCTTACCCGGAAGAGGCTTAAAAAGAGAACCTTATCGCTGGACGAAACCGATGGCCAACTGGAACTTGTGGAGAAAAATACCAAAAGGATGATGGATATCATCGATCATCTCCGTTTGTTCTCAAGACAATCCACCCGGAACTTTGAGAGGGTGGACATCAACCGAGTCATAGAAGAGGCATTGCTCATGATCGGCGAGCAGTTGCGGGTTCGGGGGATCGCTGTAAAACAGGAACTGACGAAAACGCTTCCCATGGTATTTGGGAACGGCAACCATCTGGAGCAGGTGATCCTCAATCTTTTAACCAATGCAAAGGATGCCATGGCGGAGTGCTCCGGGTCCGAAGAAAACCGCCAACGGGAAAATGTCATAGAGATAAAAACCGGCCTCTCTCTCACGAAACCGGGAGTTATTGAAATTCTCATCCGTGATGCCGGGAAAGGAATTTCGCCCCATGTGGCCCAGAATATTTTCGATCCTTTTTTTACCACCAAAGAGGTGGGTAAGGGGACCGGTCTGGGATTGTCCATCAGTTACGGGATTATCAAAGAACACCAGGGCTCCATCGAAATGGTGGAAACCGGGTCTGAGGGGACGACCTTTCGCGTCAGATTGCCGGTTTCAAAATCGAGCAAAGACATGGGGTAGAAAATCATGAGCAACAAGGTATACCCAGGTCCTCAAGACAAAAATGCCGGCGTTTTCTATAATCGGCTGATGGATATCTGTTGTCCTGCCAATGTCGAACTGGAAGAGAGGTCCAAGAGGACCTTGGCGGTATTCATTGGAATCGTGTCATGCCTGGTATTGTTTGGCGATGTCGTTTTCCACTTTTATGCCGGTAGTTTTCTGCTTGCATCCGTGCTTTTTTTAACAGGTGTAATCGTGATGATAAGCATTTTCGTCGGCAGAAAAAAAAAGGATGCAAGATTTTATTATCGAGTCACCATGTTAGCCCTCGGGCTCCTCTTCCTCTACCTCCTGGGAACCAGTGAAGCTTATCACAATCGCATGTTCTGGACTTATATTTTCCCTCTTATAGCCCTATATTTGTTGGGGAAAAATGAGGGGCTTATTTACACTATTAGCTATTATATCATTGCAGTGATCCTTGTGTTGCCCCAGAGCTTTGGTATGCACTTTGGGGATTATGAATTTCGCTTTAAGCTTGAATATCTCATCTCTCTTCTCATTGTCAGTCTGATGGCCTACTGTTTTGAAGTCATTCGATTCAAATATCAGGAGGCCACAACAAGGCGACAGGGAAACATGGAAACCGCTAATCAACAGCTCAGCCAGGAGATTGAAAAACGGATCTTGATGGAACAGGCTGCAAAAGACGCACTCATGGAACTCAAGGAAACGCAGTCGCAGTTAATTCAATCCGCAAAACTGGCCTCCATCGGGGAGCTGGCATCCGGTGTTGCCCATGAGTTGAACCAGCCACTCATGGTTATTCGAAATACCGTACAACTGCAGATGCGAAGGGTTAAGAAGGCGTCAGAACTTTCAGGGGATCGGCTCGAACCTTTGGCGGTGGTTGAAACAGGACCTGAGGGGACGGTTTTTCGTATGCGACCGCCTGTATTGTAAAACAGTCAAAATGCTCTATAGAATATGATTTATGAATGACTTGCCCTAAGATGTTTTGAGAGATGGATTTTCAGATGAATGCCCCATGAATTTAAGGGAAATGGCATGTCGGAAATTATTCTGGAACCCGAAGTTAGAACCATTTCAATCAATGCACTGTTTCAGTGGATGCGTGTTTTTTACGGTGATGAAGCGCCCGCCATTCTAATGAAGGATCTTGATGACCTTCAAGGCAGGCGGGTTTATCATATCGATTCTTTTGATAAGAAAGCTGTTTCTCTTAAGAAAAACACGGAAAGAACTGCGCCATTGACAGTGGATCTCCTGGAATTTGAGGAGAACTATTACATCCCCAATTGGTTAACGATTAAGCTGTTTCTTAATTCCAAAGGATATCTTCCGGGTGGTAAACCCTATTTCATACTCGGGCAATGGATGATGAAGCATATTCGGTATCTAAGGGCCAAAACCATACCCGTTAAATTCATTACCCCTGGCGCACTGATGAAGTTGACCTCCAGATTATACGGCCAAACCATACGGTGTAAAAAAATGGTTTTCGTTGAAGATAAACATAACGATGAGGGGGGAGGGACGATTCGGATTTGTTTCAAGGATGATGTGACGGATTATAACGGGTTAAAGACAGCCAAAGAGGTCTGTGAGATGAACTTGGGTCTTTTTCATGATTCACTGGCTCAGACATTCTACTCGGAAGTGGCGATCAAAGAAACAAAATGTTTTCATCATGACGGATGGTGCGAATATAAGGTGAAATGGGGTCACAATGTATTCTACCCGTTCAGATTTCTTCTGGCACTCAATTATCTGTTTCAAAGGGCCGCATTTGAAAAAAAGGATCAGAAGATATGGGATTCGCGTATCGTTGACCTAAAAGAACAATTGGCATTGAAAAAAGAAGCGGAGACGTCCTTAAAAAGGGCCTATAATGAGTTGGAAGATCGGGTTGCGGAACGAACGGCCGAGTTGAAAAAGGCCGGTATCCTTCTAAGAGGGGAGGTGTCCGAACGAAAAAACGCAGAGACGTCTTTAAAAAGGGCCTATAAAGCGCTTCAGCGCACGCAGGCGCAGCTGATTCAATCGGCCAAGCTGGCCTCCATCGGTGAGTTGGCGGCGGGGGTGGCCCATGAACTGAACCAGCCCCTGATGGTCGTTCGAACCGGGGGGCAGGTGGCCAAACGGAGCCAAAATAAAGGCGCTCTTGGCCCTGATGAACTGAATGATTTTCTGGAAACCATTGAAAGAAACACCAAAAGAATGATGAATATCATCAACCATCTGCGTTCCTTTTCCCGACAATCGAGATTGGATTTTCAGTCGTTGGATGTCAATGAAATCATAGAGGACTCTCTTTTGATGGTAGGCGAACAACTCCGCCTTCACAATATTGCGCTTGAAAAACACCTGGACCCGGGGCTTCCCAGAGTTCATGGGAATGCCAACCAACTGGAGCAGGTCTTTTTGAACCTGATCACCAATGCCAGGGATGCGACCGAAGAGAAGATGGCCCATACCCCGGACTCGGATGCGCCGGGTACCATCAATATCGTCACTCGCGTCGGGGGGATATCGGAAACTTCTATCGTGATATTGATCACGGACAACGGGGGCGGGATTTCCGATGGGCATCTGGGTAGAATTTTTGATCCGTTCTTTACCACCAAGGATGTAGGGAAGGGAACCGGTCTGGGTCTGTCCATCACCTACGGAATCATCAAAGACCATCAGGGAGCGATTGAGGTGGCTGAAACCGGGCCTGAAGGGACGACCTTCCGGATAAAACTCCCCATTGGTGACTGAATTTTTATTTGAATTGATAAAGGGTGTAATGCGTGGAAAATCAAGGACCCAAAGTTGAAAGAAGCGATCCGTCGGGTATTCCGGATATGGCGGTTAAGGGCTCAGGCACTGATCGAACGTATAAGGATTCGCTGCTTAAGGTGCTGATGATCTCGGCCGGGCCTTTTTTGTATTTTTTCGGTTTCTACCATATCTTTAAGGGGAACTACACTGAAGGGGTTTTTGATCTCACCATGGGAGCCGTCACCACCCTTGGATATATCGCCATCAGGCGCAACAAAGGCAGTTTGATTGCCTGGAGGTTTCTGATCGTTGCCATCGGAGGTCTTTTCCTTTATTTTCTGACCATTCAAGCGGATATGCCTAACAGGGCTTTGTGGGCTTACCTGTACCCCCTATTGGCGCTTTTTGTTTTCGAAAAAAAGGAGGGCGTTATCTGGGCCGCCGTTTTCTTTTTTCTTGTTGCAGGTTTGTTGTTTGCATCTGATTTTCATCTGGCGCCGTTCACTTATGATCCCGGGTTCAGGGCAAGGTTTCTGATCACATTGGGATTGGTCTCTGTGATGGCTTTTATCTTTGAAACAGCTAGAGAGAAAGCAGAATCAAAAATGCTCCGGCAAAAGAAGCGTCTCGAAGAATCCGAGTCCCGATACCGTAAAGCCTATGAAAAATTGAACGAAACCCAGGTCCAGCTGATTCAATCGGCGAAACTGGCCTCCATTGGTGAACTGGCCTCGGGCGTGGCTCACGAATTGAATCAGCCGTTGATGGTCATTCGGGGTAGTCTCCAGTTAATCCAGCGAAACCTTCAAAAAAATGACTTGAAAAATGATGAATTGACAGGGCAATTTGATCTCCCTTTAAAGAACACCAAGCGGATGATGAATATCATCAACCATCTGCGCTCCTTTTCCCGACAATCCAAAGGGGGGCGTAACCGGTTAAGCATCAATAAAGTGATCAAGGATTCCTTTACGCTGATCAATGAACAATTACGTCTTCACAATATTGAAGTCATGGCGACGTATACGTCCGATTTGCCGCCGATTCAGGGAGATGAAAACCAGCTCGAACAGGTCATGATCAATCTTATTGCCAATGCGCGCGACGCCATGGACAAACGGGAAGAGGTCTCGGAAATTGATGAAAACGCGGAGAAAATATTAAAAATTTCCACATCCAGGGCAAGGGATAACGGAAATTGGGTGGAGATAATGATCGGCGATTCCGGTGAAGGAATTCCGGACGGGGATCTGGATCGGATTTTTGATCCCTTTTTTACCACCAAGGAAGTGGGGAAGGGGACGGGGTTGGGCCTTTCCATCAGCTATGGGATTATCAAAGACCATCAGGGAGAAATCGAGGTGGCGGAAACCGGGCCTGCGGGGACGATTTTTCGAATGCGATTGCCGGTTTCAAAACCAGGAAGAGACCAGAATCTGAAAAGCTTGGAATAATCAAACGCGAACGCCATGAATGGCCTTAAACATAAATGAAAGGCAGCCAGATGACGACATCCGTTTCAACTGAAATTTGCCCCATATCCGGGTTGAAGATATTGAGGAAACCCGAGTGGACGGATATGGAATTTGATGGAAGCCACAAGGCGAATATCAGCCTGGTGGGGAATCGGATTATCGTAAGCAGGCCCTCCGGTTTTATTACGTTGAAGGGTCTGAAACAGTCCCTGGCTTTTTCGGAAAGACTTATTTTCAAGTTTTGGGGCAAAAACGGTCAATATGTTCGGATAGAGGATTTTTCAAATTTGGAAGGAACTTCCATTGACGCGCGCAGGTTCTATATTTCTTATATCAAAAAGCATGCCCCCTTTTTGGGGCTGATCTTCTGCAACGCCTCTACCATCTTAAAAATAAGCGTCAAGCTGGCCAAGCGATTGAATGTCTCCCCATTCCAGGTGGACATGGTTGACTTCTATTCCGATGCGGTCAAGTGCGCAGTTGAAAACCTGGAAAGGCGCTTCCAGCAAACCGAAGTGCCCCGCGTCGTGGATCACATGGGTTCCATCCATGTCCAACCTCCTGATGGGGAGACCTCGAAAAAGGCCCGGCGGGGATTTGATGAAATGGGCTATTCGTTGGATTTTGAGATGATTCATGGAAATATTCTTCATTCCGTATCCAGAGGATTCATGAAGGAGGTGCACATCTCCATGATCGAAAAATGTATGCAGTCGGTGTTCGAATCCATTCAACCGGCCGGTCGAATCGATTATGTCATCGCTTCGGTGGGTGAATTTACCGGTGTGAACCCCAGAGCGAGAATCCTGTATATGAATTTCCTCAAACAATGGCATAAACATCACCCTTTAAAGATGTTCATTTTTTACGGATCAAACCAATTCATGCGCACCGCCGCCAATCTGGCAAAGCCCTTCATGCCGTTCAAGATAAAAACGGTCAAGGACCTGGCCGACGCTCTGGAAATGGCAACCCTGGAAAACGGGGGAGGGCCGACCCATGAGATCCGGTCGAAAGATGATGCGGCCGCCTTCGAATCATCCGAAGCGCTTGAAATAGCGCCGTATGTGGATGAGATCCTTGGATATATCGCCCAAATAAGATGGGATTCGGAAGGTCCGGAATTTTTCTCCCAACCCATCCCCTCACATCCTTTCAGCGTTGTATTCAATGCCATTTTGCTCATCAAATCCGAGCTGGACCAGCTATTTGAAGAACGTGATCTGGCCAATGAGGCTTTAAGAACGTCGCGAGATGGGTTGGAAAAACGGGTGGCGGAGCGTACAAAAGACCTGTCCGTGTTAAACCGGAAGCTCCAGAAAGAGATTTTAAAACATAAAAATACCCTGAAGGATCTGAAGAAAGCAAACCTGGAGCTTAAAGAAACCCAGACCCAATTGATTCAATCCGCTAAACTGGCCTCCATCGGTCAGTTGGCCTCAGGGGTGGCCCATGAACTGAACCAGCCCCTGATGGTGATTCGGGCTACGGCCCAGATAACCAAACGGCGGCAAAACAAAGGCGGTTTGGGTCATGATGAGCTGGAAAAAAACCTTGTAAACATTGAAAAAAACACCAAAAGGATGATGAATATCATCGATCATCTTCGATTGTTCTCGAGGCAATCCGCCCGGGACTTTGAAAGGGTGGACATCAACCGGGTGATAGAAGAGTCCTTGCTGATGATAGGTGAGCAGTTGCGGGTTCGAGGGATAGGGGTGAAGCAGAAGCTGACATCAGATCTCCCCATGGTGATGGGAAATGGCAACCACCTGGAGCAGGTGATGCTCAATCTCTTCACTAATGCAAGGGATGCCATCAAAAAATACGCTGAGCCCGAAGAAAACCGGCAACGGGAAAATGTCATAGAAATACAAACCGGTCTTTCAATCGCTCAACCGGGATGTGTCGAGATCCTGATCCGTGATTCCGGAAAGGGGATTTCGCCCCGTGAGGGCCAGCGTATTTTTGATCCTTTTTTCACCACCAAAGAAGTGGGCATGGGAACGGGGCTGGGACTGTCCATCAGCTACGGGATCATCAAGGATCATGGGGGCGAAATCGCGGTGGCGGAAACAGGGACCGAGGGGACGACTTTTCGGATTCTGCTGCCGATTTCGGAATCAAACAAAGATGTGGGTTAAAAAGGAAAAAGGATCAATGCGTGACGATGCTATTAAGGAGATTCCCTTGAACGAACCACAGCCAGACGACCATTTTGCTTCAGACGAAGTGCTGGCGATTCGGGAGACAAGGCGATACCGGTTGGCTTTCTTCATGCTGAGCATTGGTGTGCCCATTCTCGTGGGGTTCGGATTTAGCGACCTATTTCATGGCCGCCCACTGGAAGCCTTTTTCAATTTCTTTATTGCTATTGCCATCGCGATTTCGCTCCTGGTCCTAAGGAGAAGGAGAACCAAGCCGGCTGTCTTTTTGTCCCTACGCGTCATCACCTTTCTTCTGGGAGTGTTATTTCTCTATAATGTTTTCTCTTCACACCAACAAGAATACAAGGTCCTATGGTCTTTTCCGTATCCTTTCATTGTCTATTTTATGTTTGGGAAAAGGGAGGGAGCCGCATGGATGCTGGTTTTCTATGTGTTCACCGTAAGTCTATTCCTGGCGCCTTTTGTCATTTCGGACCTTCCCGCCTACAACACCTCATTCAACGTGCGGTTTTTGATTTCATTGGCTATCGTGGGGGTCTTGTCCCATATCTTTTTCAAGACCCATGAAGAAACCCAACAGCAGCTTGAAGAGCAATACCAGCGAATGTTGGATTCGGAAAAACGATATCGTAAAGCCTATGAAACCCTTAAAGAAACCCAGGCCCAACTGGTCCAATCAGGAAAGCTGGCGGCCATCGGGCAACTGGCCGCGGGTGTGGCCCACGAATTGAATCAACCCCTGATGGTCGCCCGGACCAATGCCCAGCTTGTCCTGCGTGGGCTGGATAAAGAGGCTTTGTCTCCCGAAGATACACGTAAACACATTCAACCCATTGAAAAAAGCACTAAAAAGATGATGAACATTATCAATCATCTTCGGACCTTTTCCCGGCAATCTCAGGAGGCGTTTTCCCCGGTGGATATCAATCGGGTTCTAAAGGAATGTTTCCTCATGATGGGTGAGCAGTTGCGGGTTCACAATATCGATCTAAAATTTGAACTTTCCGAGCAACTTCCCAAGGTCATGGGAAACGCCAACCAGTTGGAACAAGTCCTCCTGAATATTATTACCAATGCCAGAGACGCGGTTTTGGAGGCGAGGACGGACGAGAATACAACAGGCCTCATTGAGGTGACCACTGGGGCATTCGGGAAGGAACGGGAGCGGGTTGAGGTTTTGATCAGGGATACGGCGAAAGGGATTGCCGGCAAGGATCTGGACAGAATTTTTGATCCTTTTTTTACCACCAAGGCGGTGGGCAAGGGCACGGGACTGGGTCTGTCCATCAGCCATGGCATTGTGAAAGAGCACCGTGGAACCATTGAGATTGCCCGGACCGGCCCGGAGGGGACTGTTTTCAGAATATGTCTTCCCACCTGTTGAAAATAAGCCTTTGGTTAGGCTGACGTTTGAATATTGTGCAGTTTGATAAAAAAATCTTCAATCAGGAAAAGAAATCGGGAAAAACGCCATTGAAGACAGTGTCCGCGCCCTCGACAATAAATCCACGGAAGCCATTGAACTCAGGACAATGGAGCTGGCCCATAGAATTGCCGATTTTCTTTACGAGCGGAACAAAGACCTCCGATTTCTGGCGGCCATTAACCCGGATGAAAAAGCATATCTAGAGATATCCCTTGCCGCCAATAAGGATGCTATCGAACATGGCCGGTGGCCTCCGGCGGAAAATGCCCCGAAACCTCCTGATCTCACATGGCAAAACAAATCGTTCACGATTTAGTGATGTAAAACTTTCCTGTAAAAAAATCAGGTGGAACAGATCATCGGGATGAAGCCTCTGATGGATGGTGGCGAGATCCCGCTGTTTCATCTCGGCCATGTCCTTGATGAGGTAGCAGGTTCGGATATGCCTGCCTTGTGCAGTGGCAATGTCATCCAGTGATATCAGGCTGATTTCCTTTGATACCCAGGTATGCATCGACCGCCTGAAACACAGGTTTTTTGTGTTTTGGCATTTCATTTGTGTGCCTCCGCTGCAAGGGCGTTTCCATCTTAAAGTCCGGGAACAAATCAATGGCATATCGCCAGTAGGGGTCAATTTCCTCATAACAATCACGATCGCCACAGATGGGACATGTGGGACCAATATAAGCCAAAAAATCGATCTGATCTGAAAAAAAGCCTTCTTTGTATTCCCAGATGGTTTCAAATTTGTTAACGTAGGGGAGCTGAATTCTTCGGCCGCCTTGCCCAC